>CAYZAE010000145.1:0-17673 GCA_964476125.1 uncultured Verrucomicrobiota bacterium
CGGACTTCAACGCTGCTGAAGCTCCAAGCCGTCCAGACTGAGGGTGGGCAGGAGGGAACGGTTTTCGAGTTCGAGTTCGAGCTTGGCGTCGGGCCGGCTGAGTTCGTCCTGGAACACGACGACCACGGCGGTGAACCGGTCCTTGCGCCAATGATCCTCCCGCACGAGCCAGTTCCGGATGAACTCCGCCACGGACTTGCGGCATTCCTCCCGAACGTTCCGCAGATGGCGGGGATCCGCCGCACGAGCGTTGAGCAGCGGGGTCAGCTGCTTTTCGAGTTCGGCCAGGTTCTCGGCCTTGTTGAAGCGTGCCCAGCCGCTTTGGGAGCTTTTTTCGAGACGATCCGTGTGGATGGCGGGCGGGAGGCTGGGTCGGATCACGGGTGCCTGCACGACGCACACGTTGCCCCGCGTCGTGAGCAGCCATTGCTCGGACAGCTTCAAATGATAGCGGAAAGTCACGGGCACCCGGATCTCCGAAACCGTGGTCCCGAGATCCAGCCAGCCCCACAAGGTCTGGCGGGAATCCTCACGCCGGAAGAACTCATGGGTCTCCGAGGTCGCCAGCTCCAGGATGTTGCCGTGGGTTGAATCGCTCCGAGGCAACCCCTCCACGAAGGTCGTCGTAATGGTCCCCGTCCGAAACTTCTCCGCCAGAGCCGGCAACTCGCGCGCGGCGTCCCGAACCGCGTCGCGCACCGCCTGGCCGGTCCCCTCCACCACGTCCTTGCCCGATTGCAACGTCCGGAGATAGGCCAGCGTGGCCAACCCCGCAAGGATCGCCAGGGTCGCCGCGAGAATCGCGATCACCCACGGAAAGGGTTTGGTTCCATCCATATCGAACATCGTCATGTCCCCTGGAACAGACCCGGTGGACACGGTCGACACCGTGACGCGGAAGCCACCCCCTGTCCAGTCACCCTCCGCCGCCGGGCCTGCCCCCTGGAGTCGGTACGCTCTTCGGCTTCATGGCGTTCTCCGCACCCGGTCCCCGCACATCCTGCGCCAGCGCCGTCACCAGGTCCGCGCGGGACACGTGATACTGTTCGATCGCATCCAACTCCTCGATCCTTGCCTGGAAGGCGGCCTGCTCCCGGATTTGCAGCGCCAGAAGATCCGCCGCCCCCCGCCTGAACCGCTCCCGTTCGACCTCCTGCAGGGATTGCGCGAGGCGCACGTTGAGATTCGCGCGATCCACCTGTTCCCAAGCCGCCACCACGGCCTGCTGCGTATTGCGGATCTCGGCCAGCACCCGGTCGCGGGCGAAACCCAGCTGCCGCTCCAGTTGCTCAAGTCGCCCCTGGGTCTCCTGAAGGCTTCCCCGGGCCTGGCTTCGCTGGAGGGGCATTCGGAATTCCAACCCCAGCTTGACCTCCGTTTCGCTCCGGTCCTTGTAGCGATCGTCGCCCAGTCCCTGGATCGCCTCGGCCCCGGCATCCAACCGCGGAAGCATGGAATTCCTGCCCATGCGCAGATCCACCCGGAGCCGTTCGCGGGAAAGCTCCAATTGCCGGATTTCCGGCCGGCGCAGGAGTGCCGCCTGAAGCAGTTCCGAATCGGGTTCGGGTTCGGTCACCACGGCTCCCGCCCACCCCTCGGGCAGTCGCTCCCGGCCCGGCACGACCGGCCGGTCCTGGGTGTTTCTCACGAACAGGGAAAGCGCCAGCGCGGCCGCCTCGAATCGCCGCCTCGCCCGCACCACTCCCAGTTCCCGGCTGACCACCATCTGCTGGTTCTCCTGAAGCACCACGGGGGCGGAGAGTCCCCGGTCGATCTGCCGGCGGATCGCGTCCTGCCGATCCTTCGCCACCCCAAGCAAATCCTCGGCCACCCTCAACCGAAGCCCCGCAGCCACCCAGTTGTGGTATCCGACCATCCCGGCTCGCAGAAAATCCAACTGCTGGCGCCGGATGACGGGATCCGCCAGTTCCTTGTCCAACCGCGCCCTCAGGATTGCGGCCCTGCGTTGATCGATCGAGCCGTCCTGAAGCAGAGGCAAACGAAGCCCCATCCGCACCTCGCCCCCGTTCTGCGTCCTCTGACCATAGTAATCCGGCAACGAATCCCCGTCCGTGAGCCGGTACGCTCCAAAGATGGTCGCTCCCCACAAACCCACGAATTGCTCCACCCCGGTCTCAAAGGTCGTCGACTCGTAGTAACCCCGCGGACTTCCGAACACGCGCGCAAAGGTTCCCAGGTCAAAGGCTGCCCCGGCGCTGCGCAACCGGCCCTCCGCAATGTCCCGTTCAATCAGCGCCGCCAGATAAGGTGGGTACTGTCCCGCCACCGAAGTCAGCACCTCATCGAGGCCCAGGGGCACAACCAACCCTGCCACCGCCGCCACAGCCCCGGTCCCCGCCCCCACCTCCGCCGCCGAGGGTGTTGGCAAGGGAGCCACGTCTGTCGCGGTGGGGGACGCCGGGGGCGCATCCTTCCCCGCCCCGGACCCGGCGGAGGCCTGAAAATCCGGCGCCTTCGGAGCATCCCCGCGCGCCTCGCCCAGGAGGGCCAGCGTCAGGCCAAACGCCACTGCCAAGGACGAGGCCAAGGACAAGGCTGGGGCCAGCGGACGCAGAAGACAGACCTGACCGCCCAGGCCGGCAAGGATCCGGATCGGACGCCTGGATTCAGCAGCGCCGGGATCGGCTCCGTGATTCCGCGACCCGTGCCACGCTCCCGAATTGAACGTGTCACTTGCCATCGGATTTCCCTGCCTTGGACGGATCGAGTGCGGGCGGGAAGCCGTTCATCTGCCGCCACAGTTCAAACCACAAGGGCACGCGCTCGAGAAGAACCCAGCCATTCGCCCGCACGCCCTGGCGCAACCAGCGTGTGCCGGGCCATTCCACCTGCTCCATCTTCCCGTCGTCGCGGAGGATTTCGTCGGGGCTCGGACCGACGAGCACGCGGAATTTTCCCTGACCATTGTCCGCTGCATCAACGACCATGACCTCGCCGCCGAAGGTGCCAAGGGCCACGCTGGGCCAGCCGACGAACTGGATGGCCGGCCAGCCCTCGAACTGAAGTCGGACCAGGCTGCCCTTTCGCACGACCTTTCCCTCCGCATCGGTCTGACGCGACTGGATCAGGGGCATGTCGTTGCCATCCATCAGAAGTTCCACCATGCGGCTGGCGGTCTCGGGAATCACCGTGCAGATCGGCGAACCGGCGCGCAGAAACGTCCCTTCCGTCGCCTGAACCCGCATCACCACGCCATCCCTGGGAGCCAGAATGCGCTGCATGCCCGCCTGGCTGATCTGGATGGTCAGCGCGGTCACCGCCTGTTCCGCAGCCGCCAGGTCGGACCGGGCCGATTCCCGTTGCGCCAGGCTTCCCTGGATGGTCCCGCGAAGATCAGGCTCTGTCCGTTCCAGCAGCGCCGTCGACTGCAACACTTCCATCCGCGTCCGGTCCCGCTCCAGGGTCGCGATTTCGAACTCGCGCTGGGAGAGCAGCCCTCGTTCGTCCTGGTAGAGCGAACGGACGCGTTCGAACTGCAATTCCGCGGTTTGGGCCGCGTACCGGGCCACATCCAGCCGGTTGCTTGCCGCGGCCAGGGCCAGGGGCAGGGCCCGTTCCTGTTCCTCGATCTGCTTGCCCAGCATTCCGATCCGCCGTTCCGCAGCCTCGCGTCGCACGATCGCGGCCGACCTCTGGGATTCCAGATTGGTCAACAGCTGGGGATCATTGTCCGCCATGCGGAACAGCAAATCCCCCTTCCGCACGCTTTGGCCCTCCATCACGAAGGCTTTTTCGATGCGCCCCGACAGCGGCGCCTCCAACGTCACGGCGCGATCCAGAGGATCGTACGCGATCACCCGGCCGGTTCCCTGCACGAACTGCTGCCACGGCAGGAAGATCAGCCCGACCATCAGCGCTCCCCACAGGATGAGAACGCCGGTTGCCAGACGCCGCACCGATATATGCAGCCTCGTCCTGTGCGTGCAGGACAAAGGCGCGAGCCCGTCCAGCAATGGCAGGGGATCGTCCCCCGCCCCATTTCGATTGGTTGACGAATGCGCCATGCTTGCTTCCTCAGGAAATGCCCCCCGATTCCGATTCCGGCCCATCTGACGTTGCCGTTGCCGTCGCTGACATCCCGGTCCGGAGCCGGTAAACCCGCGCGCACCGCTCGAGAATCCGTTGGTCACGGGTTGCGATCACCAGCGTCCACGAATGGCCGGGAGCGAACAGCAGCGACAGGATGGGTTCCGATTCCCTGGGATCCAGACCGTCCAGAACCTTGTCGATGAGCAGCAGCCGCGGAGCGCAAGCCATCGCCCGGGCAAGCGCCACCAGGATGCGCTGGGAATCCGACAACGGCCGGCCTCCCGGCCTGAGGCGCAGGTTCAATCCCTCCGGCAGCCGGGAGATGACATTTCCCAGACCCACCTGTTCGAGCAGTTTTTGCGCCTCCGACGACGACAGGTCGGCTCTTCCGATCTGCATGTTTTCCAGCAGCGTGCCGTCGATGAAATCCAGATCCCGCACGAAAGCCACCTGCCGGCGCAGGTCCGTCAGGTTCCAGGACCGCACGTCCACCCCTTCGATCCGGATCAATCCCTCGGCCGGAGCCCGCAAGCCGTAGATCAATTCGAGCAGCGTCCCGGCCCCGCTGCCGATGGGGCCCGTGACAGCCACGTGTTCCCCAGGGGAAACCCGCATCCGCACCCTCTCGAACACCGGACGCGCGCCGGGATAAGCGAAGCAGACGTCCTCGAGTTCCAGAGGAAAGGGACCTTCGCAGTGCGGCGCATCGGGCCCGTCCTGCCTTTCGACGGGCAGGTCGACCACACTCCCCAGTTTGTCGATCGCCGCCAGCGAATCGTACCAGTTCTCAAGATGTTTCCCGAGACGGACGATGGAGGCCACGATCGCGCTCACGATCAGTTCGCTCGACACGAGTTGGCCCAGGGTGAGCTGCCCCTGGAGCACAAGAAGACCGCCCAGCGCCAGGAGCAGGGCGCTGGCGACGGCCTCAAGTGCGAGCAACCCCAGGATCTGCCGGATCAGGATCCTGAAATGCGCCCGACGCGCCGAGAGATAGTCGTCCACCAGCTGGTCGGTGCGCTTTTGCGAGAAGGACGCCGCCGAGGAGTTCTTGAACAGGAGCGGGAACATCACCACCTGCTCGAGCCATCCGACCACCGCGTGTTTCGCGTAGGATTCCGTGATGCTGGTGCGCACCCCGTTCCGGCCGAGCGGGAAGAGCACCAGCGCGAGCCCGACCATGAGAAACAGGTCGAAGGCGAGCAGGAAGGGATGGTAGAAGGCCAGCACGAGCAGACCGATGCCGGTCGCCAGAACCACATTCACCCCGTCGAGCATGAGATAGGCCGAACCCTTCTGGACCGTCACCACATCCAGAAACCGGTTCACCAGTTCGGGCCGTCGGGTGCTTTCCAAGGCGCCGAACTGAAGCCTCGGGAGTCGGCAGGAGAAATCAGCCGCCAGCCGCACAAAAATCCGCTGCTGGATAAGCTCCACCACCAGGTACTGCACGGCGCTCACCACCCCCAGCGCGAGCAGGAACACCAGCAGCACCCCCGAGAGGATCAGCAGCGACTGAAGGTAGACCGGCTGCTGGCCACCAAAGCTGATGTTGTTGACCACCGCATCCACCGCCAGCGGGCTCGCGAGATAGAGGAAACCCGAAACGAACGAAAAAAGAATGATCAACCCGATGTCCGGCGCTTCCGGCCGCAACAACGAGAAGAGCCGGCGATGTGGCCGGGGAGTTTGATGAGAATCAGAGTGCATCCGGAATCCTGGTTCTTCCCAAGTCCACCGTCGTCAACCGTCCCACCCGCAAACCCATCAACCGGTCGTCCTCAGACCGCTTGCGATCGCGTTCACGTTGAGCAGAAGAAGGCGCAGCAGCCCCTCCTCCTGGGTCGCCCGCCACTCCCGAAGCAGCCGAAGCTGCTCCAGGTGCAGGAGCTTCAACCCCTCGTCCCGCGCATGGAGCGTGCGATAAAACCGGGGTCGTCTCTCAGGCAGGGTCCCCCCGGACAGCTCCGCGATCCAGTGTTTCGTGCGCCGGTACTCGGCCAGAATCACCGCCATGAAGCGCTGACGAACCTCCTCCCCACCGACCAGTTCCGCATACGACCGCATCCATGTCTCGTTCGCACTCTCCAAACTGGCCTCCAGATTGTACACGAGGTACCGCAAAAAGGGCCAGTCCACCCATCCCGCCTTCATCCGCGCAAACAACTCCGGGTGCTCCCGGTGCAAGTTCTCGAATCCCGTTCCCGCCCCATACCAGCCCGGCAGGTAGAACCGCGCCTGGGTCCAGCTGAACACCCAGGGGATCGCCCGAAGCGCCGTCAGGGAGGGCTCGGCGACCCGGCGACTGGGTCGGGATCCGATCCGGCTGCGCTCGATGACATCGATCGGCGTGGCCTGACGGTAAAACTCCAGGAATCCGGGCATCGCCAGGAGCTCCCGATAAGCCGCCGTGCTGGCCTGCGTCAGCTCACGCATCCACGATTCCCTCTCCGGACCCGTCCCTTCCGTTCCAGGCATCAGGCGATTCCGCAATGCTCCCGCCGCCAACCATTCCAGATTCAACGCCGCCGTCAGATGGTTGCTGTACTTCTGGGCCACCACCTCCCCCTGCTCCGTGATGCGCAACCCGCCCTCCAGCGCCCCCACCGGAAGCGCATCCAGAAACCGATGCGTCGGCCCCGCCCCACGACTCACCGTCCCGCCCCGGCCATGGAAAAACTGCACCCGGATACCCTGGCCCCTTCCGATCTCCACCAACTCGCGCTGCGCCGAATACAAACCCCACTGGCTCGCCACTATGCCGGCATCCTTGTTGCTGTCGCTGTACCCGATCATCACCTGCTGCATCCCCGGCGTCGCCGGACCGGTTCCGTGAACCGATGCCGGCACCCCCGACACCATGAAATCGGCCGCCGGCTCGTCCCATTCGGATCCGTGAAACGCACGGCTACGACGGGTGATCGGATGCTCCAGAAAAGATCCCAGAATCGCCCCCGCCCCCTCCAGATCCGACGCCGTCTCAAACAACGGCACCACCGGGACGATCGAGACCAGCCCCGACGGGGTCGCCCGCACCAGACCCGCCTCGCGTCCCAGCAGATAAACCCCCAGCAGATCGCTCACACTCCGCGTCATGCTCACGATCAACGAGCCGATCCCGGCGCGACCGTAGCGCCGGATGTGATCGGCGAGAACACGGTACGTCGAGACCACCGCCGACGCCTCCTCACCCACCACCGCCGTCGTTTCCGCAAACGGCCGGGCGTGGGACAACTCGGATTCCAGGAACCGAAGCCGCCGTCCTTCGTCCCACCCCGCGTATCCGGCGCCGTCGGAGACCCCGGCAAACACGAGCAACTGCGCGATGGCGCGGTCGTGAAACGCACTGTTCTGGCGGACATCCAGCGACGCCAGTTGGAAGCCCAGAACCTCCAGCGATTGCAGCACCGGCTGCACGTACTCGGTCGCCAGACGATCCGCCCGGACCGCCCGCAGGCTTCGGTCGAGAATCTCCAGGTCCATCCGAAGCTCCCGAACGAACCGGTAGCCATTCCCGTCCGTAGCCCGACCCTCCCGGGGAAGCCGGCTCCGCATCCGGGCAACCGCCTCCGACCAGGGTTCCTCCTCCCGTCGGCTCCGGCGCGACGTCGACGCTTCCGCCCCCTCCCGTCGCAGCAGGGCGATCAGCTCCGCCGGGGGCGACTGCACGTGCGAGGTCAGCACCAGCCCGGCCTCCATCTGGGCCAACTGCCGGTCCAGAACCCGGAAAGCGCCGCTCCGGAATTCCATCAGCGTGTCCCGCGTCACCTCGGCCGTCACCAGCGGATGGCCATCCCTGTCCCCGCCGATCCAGGTACCGAATCGGAGCCTGCCCGGAGCGGGTTCCCCGACCTCACCCCCGTCCTTCGGCCAGCCGGCGGCCTGCCAGGCCTCGCGGAATCTTGAGCGAACCACCCCGAGCACTTCGGGAAACGTGTTCTCCAGATAAAACAGGAGGTTGCTGCGTTCGGCGGACACATCCGGCTTCTCCACCAGAATCTCCCCGGTGCGCCAGAGGGTCTCCATCGCCGCCTTGATCCTCTCCCGAATCCGCCCCCGCTCGGCCGGCGTGAACATCCGGTTCTCCAACTCGACCAGAAGCACGTACAACCGGCGGTGAAGCGCCAGCACCGACCAACGCTTGGCCTCGGTGGGATGCGCCGTGAACACGGGCTCAACGGCCATCGACCCCAACGCCTCCCGGACCGGCGCCCCGTCAAATCCTCGGTCGCGAAGCGCCCGAAGCGTGTCCAGCCAGAGGCCGCTCCCCGCCCGGCCCTCCCCCCCCTCCTCCCGCGACCGCTGAACCTGGTTGGCCACGTTCTCCTCCACCAGATTGAGCAGCTGAAAGGCGATCGAAAGCACCTGCGCACCGCGCGGCGGCAGGGGCGTGCCTTCCGGCCACGCCCCGGGAGTCAGAAGTCGACCAAGCTCCGGCTCCCCCATGTCCTCAAAAACCTCCCGGGCACACCCCAGAAGGGACTCCATGTCCTGATCGATTTTGTCGAAGCCCCATGTCGTGAGATTGGTCGTCGTTCGAGGTCGCATGGATGGAGTGAGAGTTCGGACCCTATCAAAAAGCCCCGCACAGGTAGCCTGAATCAACCGCCAAGCAAGGGAGCAGCATCATCCCCGATGCCCCGCCCCGCCGGCCTCATCGTACCCATGCAGCCCCTTCACTTCCCAGAAATGACTGTTCCAATGGAACCTTGATTGACGACGCGGCAACAGGGCATCACCCACGGACACATCCCTCCAGACCATGAAAAAATCCCTGCTCGCCCTCACCGCCACCCTGGCCTTCGTCGGTCTCGGCACCCTGGCCCTGGCCCAGAAATCCGTCCCCCTCAGCACCCTCCCCTTCAGCCCCGCCCGACAAGCCGGCCCCACGCTTTACGTCAGCGGGCAGGTCCCCCGAACCCCCGACGGCCAGGACGTCCGGGAATCGGTGGAGGCCGAAACGCGCCAGGTGATGGACAACCTGGGAAGAATTCTCAAGGACAACGGCTACACCTTCGACGACGTCGTCAGCGCCACCGTTTATCTGAAGGACATCCAGGACTACGCCGGAATGAACAAGGTCTACGCCTCGTATTTCAAGGCCCCCTTTCCCGCCCGGGCCACCGTTGGCGGCGTCGAAATCGTGTTCGGTTTCCGCGTTGAAATCAGTTGCATCGCGTACCGCGACAAACCCGCCCGCTGACCCATGCCCGCCCCCCTCGCCTCGCCGGGACTGACCCGCCGCCAAGCCCTCCGGACCCTCCCCCTTGCCGGGCTGGCTGCCGGCCTCTTCCATCCCCCCGGCAGCCACGCGTCCGCCGCGCCGCTGCCCCCCCGGGAGCTGCTCCGTTCCCGACCGGAACGGTTCTGGAACCGGCTCCGCAAGGAACAGTTCCTCCTCCATGACGATCGGGTGTTCCTCAACCCCGGCAGCCTCGGGGTCATGCCCCGTCCCGTGCTCGACGCGGTCACCGAATCCCTCCGGCGCGGCGCGGAGTACGACTCCGACACCGTCCATCGCTGGGGCTACGAGTCCCTGGAACCGGAACGACGGGAGATGGCGGAATTCCTGGTTTGCTCGGCGGACGAACTGGCCTTCACCCACAACTGCACCGAGGCGATGAGCACCATCGCCCACGGCCTGGATCTCCAGCCCGGCGACGAGGTGCTCCTCACCAATCAGGAACACCCCGGCGGCTACTCCGGCTGGCGGGCACGCGCCGCGCGCTTCGGCATCACGGTCCGCGAGGTCGAAATCCCCGTCTCCCCCGCAAACCCCGGGGAACTCCTCGACCGCATCCTGTCGGCGGTCGGCCCGAGGACACGCGTGCTCAGTTTCAGCGGCATCACCAGCCCGACCGGGCTCATCCTGCCCACCCGCGAGCTCTGCCAGGCCGCGCGCGAAAGGGGGCTGATCAGCGTCGTGGACGGCGCCCACATGGACGGCCAGATCCCCGTCCAGCTCCGGGAACTCGGCTGCGATTTCTTCGCCGGCAGCCCCCACAAGTGGATGTTCGCCCCACCTGGATGCGGCATTCTGTACGGCCGCCCGGAGATGCTCGACCGCCTGTGGCCTTCCATCGTCAACGCAGGCTGGGACAACAAGGAAGGTCTGAAATCAGCCCGGTTCATGATGATCGGCACCAACAACCGTTCGTCCATCGACGGCATGATCGCCGGTCTCCGATTCCTCCGGTCGCTGGGCGAGGACGTCCTCCACAACCGGATGCGCGAACTGTCATCGCTGCTCATTCGGGAAGTGAGACGACGGCCCTACCTTGAACTGGTCACCCCGGAGGACCCGCGACTCCACCAGGCCATGGTCACCCTCCGTTTCAAGCCCGACAACGAACGGCTCGCGCCGCTCTGGGCGCGGATGAAGGAACAGCGCATCTGCGTCCTGGGCGGCCAACGCGTGCGGATCTCGATGCACATCCACACCCGCACGGCCGATGTGCTCCGGTTTCTGGAGACCTGTGACCGTGAATTGAAGGGGAAGGCCTGAATCCGGATCCAGACCCTCCGCTGCCGCACAACACCCCGGCACCCGGCCGACACCGCGACGCCCGTCGCTAACTGGAGTCGTCCCCCCCACCGCCCACGGACAAACCGCGGTGGTCGAGAAACCCGCGGATGGTCCGGGCCAGCTTGGTGGGCACCGTCGGCTTCTGCATGAACACCGCGCCTGGCACCGCCCCATGCCCGCGCTCAAGCACCTCCACGCTGTAGCCACTCACCAGAATCACCGGAAGATCCGGATTCCTCTCCCGCAACCGCGCCGCCAGATCCAGCCCGCCAATGCCGCCGGGCATGACCAGGTCCGTGAGCAGCAGATCCACACGTCCACCCTCCCGTCCCCAGGCGTCCATGGCCTCCCGTCCGTCGTTCGCCTCAATCACCCGGTACCCAAGCCGCCGCAGCAACCGCGCCGTGGTCACCCGAAGGGATTCCTCGTCCTCCACCATCAGAAGGGTCTCCCGGCCCGGGGCCATCGACTCCGCGGCCGACATCGGCTCCGTTGTTTCCGCCGGTTCCCCCGGAATGGAAGGCAGATAAACACGGAAGGTGCTGCCCCGGCCCACTTCGCTCTCGACCTCGATCCACCCACGGTGCTGCTCGACGATGCCATAGATGGTGGAAAGCCCGAGCCCCGTTCCCTTGCCCACCTCCTTCGTGGTGAAGAAAGGCTCGAACAACCGCTTCATCACCGAGGCATCCATCCCGCAACCCGTGTCCCCGATGGAAAGGCAGGCAAACGCGCCCGGACGCGCCTTCGGCCGGCGGGCGGCTGAATGGCCGTCGAACTCCTCCCGCCCGATCTGGATGAGGATCCGGCCACCCCCGGAGATCGCATCCCGTGAATTCACCACCAGGTTGGTCACGACCTGTTCGATCATGCCGGGATCGGCCTCGATCCACACCGGATCGCGGGCCCGCAACAGCTCCAGCCGGATGTCCTCCCCGATCAACCGGGACAGCATGCGGTAAAGGTCCGAGAGCAGACGCCCCACCTCGACCCGCTGAACCCGCATGACCTGGCGCCGGGCGAACAGGAGCAACTGCCGCACCAGGCTGGCCGCGCGCTGGGCGCCGCGTTCGATCTCTGACAACGAGAGGCGTCCCTCCTGCGAAACATAGGCCTCATCCGCCAGCAGGCTCAGGTTCATCATCACCGCCGCCAGAATGTTGTTGAAGTCGTGGGCCACCCCGCCCGCCAGCTGTCCAATCGCCTCCAGTTTCTGCGACTGCCGGAGCTGCGCCTCCAAATCAGCCCGAACCTGCTCCGCGCGGCGGCGCTCCGTAAGATCCGAAAACGAGATCAACACCCGCGACCAGGTCGCCTCGTGGCCGGGCATCACGGACAATTGGAGATCCATGAGGATCGGCTCACGGCGAAGGTTCACCAGCGAGATCTCCGACTGGAACCGGACTTCGCCAGCCGCCAGGGCCAGAATCTCCTCCCGGAACACCGGCAGGGACTCCTCCGTGAAAAACCGGGTCAGATCCCGACCCACCGCCCCCCTGTCGCCTCCCGCCAGCAGGTCGATGCTTTTCCGGTTCTTCGACACCACCCGCACCCTGTCGGCCAGGTCCAGAAGCTCCCCAGGACGTTCGGTCAGGTGGACCCGCAGATCCGTCACCCCCTGCTGCGCGAGCTCGTCCAGGCGCACCCGAACCGCGGAAAAGTCCTCCTCCCAGATCGCCGTGGGGGATTCCTCGAACATCACCCGGAACCGCTCCTCGCTTCGCCGGAGATCCTCCGCCGCCTGCAACCGCTCCAGCACGGCACCGCAATGATCGGCAAGTCCCTGAAACACCCCCCCGTCGTTCTCCTGAAACACCCCGGCCTGCCGGCCGCAAAGCGTGACCAACCCCTCCGATCGCCCACGCCACCGCAACGGCACCGCCAGCAGACTCGCGAATTCCTCGCCCCCCTTCCCCTCCGGCCCGCCGACCGAATCGCCCCCGGGGATTTCCGCCTGGACAGCCGGTCCCTCCGCCCCAAACAACACCCCCTGCTCAAGCACGCGCCGTTCCCGGTCCATCGCCTTCCACCCCGCGGCCCCCACGCCCAGCTCGCGAATTCCCTTCGACCCCCGCTCGACGCGAAGCAACACCCGCATCTCGCCCTCGTGCTCGGTGCGCAGGACGACGCTCCCGGCGTCCCAGTTCCAGAGCCGTGCCACCGCCGACATCAACGCCCGTGCGACGTCCATGCGCGTGGAGACGGATTCGAGATCGGATTGCAGCTGGAGCAGCGACTCCTTCACCGCCTCCATCCGCCGTGTCTCCGTCACGTCATGGATGGAGCCCACCACACGCGCGGGCCGTCCGTCCGCATCCCGGAGCGCCTCCCCCCGCGAACAAATCCAGCGGTAGGTCCCGTCCCGCCGACGAAGACGGAACTCCACGCGGTAGGGGTCCCCATCGCGAATATGCCGCCTCTCCGCCTCCTCGAACAGGTCGCGGTCGGCGGGATGCACGCACTCAAGAAATCCGGCCAGGTCGCGTGGCAATTCGTCTTCCGTGCAACCCAGGAAATCCACCCAGCGCTTCGAGAAATAGCACTCACCGGTGTCGAGGTTCCACTCCCAGATTCCATCCGCGACCGCCGCCTCCACGCGCGCATATCTCTCCTCACTGGTCCGCAACGCCTCGATGGCCCGGTGGCGTTCGGTCACGTCCGACACGAACCCCTCGAGGGCCACCAATTCGCCCGAGGCCGAATACACCCCGGTGCCCTGCTCCCAAACCCACTTCACCACCTTCATCCGGGTCACGATCCGGTAACTCAGCTGGTACCGCTTGGATTCCCCCAGGGCGGTGCGGACCTCAAGCCAGCCACGGTCCCGATCGTCGTTGTGCACCAGGTCCCGGTAGGAGATCCAACCGCCCGATTGCAGTTCCGCGGGGCGATACCCGGTGAGTTCCTCGCATCCTCCGCTGATGAGCATCATGTCCCAGGGCCGGTCGCACCCGCCGCGGTAGGCCATGCCGGGAAGGTTTCCCAGAAGGGTCGTCAGTTCGCGCTGCTTCTCCCGCAAGGCCTCCTCCACCTCGAACTTCGCCAGCGCCACGGCCAGATAACCCGCCAACCTCTCCCACAGCGCCACCGACGGACCGCTGAACATGCCTTTTCGACGGTCGTTCAACTGCAACAAACCCACCCGCTCGCCATTGGCCACCAGCGGCATCAAGGCCACCGACTCGTACCCGGCATGGATGCAGTGGTTGCGGGGGCGAACCCGTTTGTCCGATTCAGCCGGGAGACCAAGCCATTCGGATGCCCGGTTCGTCCAGAAGCCGCCCAGGGGCGTGAAGCACGGCATCGCCGGCAGGGGCTTCCCCGACATCAACAGCCCGCAGGTGCACTCCATGACCGGCTGGCCGACGGCGTCCCGCAGGAGGTTGCCACTCCGGTCCCGCGCGCACAGCGAACGCTCGTGCTCCACGAACTCCGAGGTGAACCCGCGCACCTCGTAGTACGGAAAATCCTCGCCGTTCCTCAGGCGTATTCCAGCCGCCTCGCAGTCCGACTGGCTTTTGATGAATTCCAGCGACTGCCGGATGAGCTGCCTTCGATCATGGCATTCATTCGCCAACCGCAGGAACTCCACCGCCAGCTCCTGGTTCCGGTCGGACTGCCATCGTTCCGTGACGTCCTCGTGGGTGATCACCACTCCGGGAATCCCGCACGGCTGCGGACTGACCCGCATGGAAAACCATCGCTCCGCCTCCGGGGTCTGGCAGCGGTACTCGGCCACAAACGAATTCGAACGCCCTCCCAGCACGGCCTCGATCCCTTCCAGCACAGACTCCACCCCCGCGTCGCCCGATCGGATCGAGCGCCTCAACACCTCCAGATAGTTCACCCCTTCGCACAGGGACTTCGTCCCCGACTCGGAATTCTTCCGGGCGAAGTCCCGCCAGGGCTGGTTAACAGCGATGATGTTTCCCTGGCGATCCAACACCGCCACATGCGCCGTCAACGAATCGAGCACCCCCTGCTTGAGTGCCTCGGCCAACCGGAGGCGTTCCTCCGCCATCTTCCGCTCCATCTCCCCGGCCGCACGCACCCCGACCAACTGCAGAATGGCTTCCATCACCTCGCGATGAACCAGCCGCTGGCGCCAGATCAGCGCAATCAACCCAATGGGCCGGCGATCCTGCGACCATAGGGTCACGCCGACATAAGCCTCCGCGCCAAAACCCACCAGCACCGGGTCCTCGGGAAACAATCGGGCGACATCCGAAGGAAAGGAACAGACCTCCCGCCCCACCACCTCGCCGCAGGGAGTCTGCTTCAAGGTGTAGACCACGTTGTCCTCAAACGCCCCATCCACGAACACCGCCTCCGTTCGCGCCTCCAGATTCTCGTTCTGGAGCCGGTCGATGCACACAAAGTCGGCCGCGGTCGCCCCAGCCAGGAATCGCGCTAGGGCCCGAAAGAATTCCTCCCCTCCCGTGCCGCTGTTTCGGGCCAGGAAAAGCTGGGTTTCCTGCATGCGCCGACGGAACAGGTTGTCCTGCCCCTCCCTCAACATCTCCCCGACGCGCCCCGCCATCGCCACCACGAGCCTCAATTCCCCGCCCGTAAACGGCCGCGTCAAAACACCTTCCACGGCGCTCGCCGGCAGGGCCTCCAGCCAGACCTGATCCTCCTCCCGACCCACCAGGATCACCGGCACCCTCGACACCGACCGGATGGATTCCACCGCCCGCTCCCAACCCGTGCCCACATCCCACCCCCGATCCACCAGCACCGCCCGCAGCCCACCGGCTCCAAGCAACCCCGGAAGCTCGTCGAGCTTCGACACCACCTCCGCCGACATCCCCCGCCACTCCCGCACAGCCGCCACCGCGGCGGCTGTTTCCGCCGATTCCCCGCATTCCGTCAGAATCAGGATCTTGGGATTCATGGCATCTCCCTTCATCACCCCGGGCCTTCCCCGTTCGGAACCGATGCGGACACCGACGCGAACACCGCCTCAGACCAGTTTCTTCAGATGCTCGATCGAACGCTTCGCCTGTTCGACCGTGCCGCACTCCACCGAAAGCACGATGTCCCTCGGACAACCTTCCCCGACGATGCGCACGACCCGGGCCCAGTCGATGACGCCATCGCCGCAGGCGCAACCCACGGGGGTGCCCGTCACCTTGCCGCGTTCCGCATCCCCCTGGCTGACGGAGATGTCCTTCCCGTGCAGATGAACCATGCGTTTCAAGACCCGCTTCAACCACCGGTACGGATCCTGACCGCAGAGAAAGGCATTGCCGGTGTCGTAGTTGATCCCGATCGACGGGCTCTTCACCAGTTTCGCGATGCGATCAAGGCCGTCCGGCGTGCGGCTGTACTGCTGGTGGCACTCGATGCCGATCAGAATCCCCCTGGGCTCCGCCACCCTCGACGCTTCCATCAGCGTGTACCGCATCAGCACGAAATCCTCGTCCTCCGTGGTCCACGGCTGCTTGGGTCCCTCGTCCGTGTTCACCACCGGCGCCCCGGATTCCGCCGCGAAACGAATGGCCTGCTTCAGGTATTCCGTCCCGATCTCAGGCTTCGTGATCGGGGTGTGGGCGGAAAGCCCGGACATCTTCACCCCGTACTGTTCGCAGGCGAGCTTCAGCCGGAGCGGATCGTCGAGCATCGAAACACTGTGGAAATACCCCGCTTCACTCAGGAGTTCGCGACCCCAGTGAACCATGGGTTCCACATACTCGTAGCCCAGTTCCGCAGCCTTCTTGACGCCCCACTCGAAGCTCTTGTCCTCGTGCCGCACGAATTCGAGATTGATGCCGATCCTGATCTTTCCCATGGCTCTCCTTAGGGGTTGGGTTGGGTTGGGTTGGGGTTTTCCAGCTTCCCGAGATCGCGACCACGTCCCCGGCTGTCCGCATCAACGGCCACGCCCACGTCCCCCCGCCGTCAGCCAGGGACCCAGGCGATCGTTCAAATACGCCGCGTTTTGATGGGCCGGATAGACCAGCAGGAGATATCGAAAGGCGAACTTCTCCCCCTTCCGGAATTCCAACGGCTCCCGCGAGGTCTCCGGGGTCGACGCCAGATAGGCAAAAGCATTGCGCATGCTGAAGAACGAGGAACGACCCGGGTTCGCCCCGTCCGCCACCAGCACCACCTGAACCTCCCGGCCGTCCATGCGTCCCGACGACGACGTCCAGGCAGCCGGCCGGACATCAAAGGTCTGAGCCTCGCTGTACGGGAGGCCGGCGGAATTCGCGAACACCGCCGCATGATCAAACTCGACGGGGAATCGCAGGCCCAGGCCATGGTAGTCCGGTCCATGCAGCACATACCGCGGCTCCCCCTCCCCGGTCTCGAACCCGGACCGCCATTCCAACGCCACCTCCTCCTCGCCCGCATTCACCGACACCCGGATCTCGCGGGTCTCCCGAAGGAGAACCTGTTCCGGTCCACGATCGACCGGCGTCCGCCACTCGACAATCTGCCGGATCGCCGCCTCCGGTCGGCCGCCCTGCCCCGAACCAAACGTCAGTTCCGGGGAACCCACCGGCACCTGGCGTCCCGCAGGAGATCGTTCCTCCCAGAAATTCACCCCGTTCACCCGCAGCGCCAGCATGAGTCCATGGTGATGAAGATGATCGGCCGGCGCATCCCGAAGGACATTCTCGCCCCGCAACGTCCAGAGCGCCCGGACATAGGGTTTGAACTGGTTTCCAGCGAAGGCGTAGGTCATCAGCGGCTTGCCCCGAAACTCGATCGAGACCAGGCCCTTCGCCGCATCCACGCCCCCCTCCAGCGGCCCACCGCTCGCACCCTCCCCAGCCTGCACCGCCCGCGCCATGAGGCCGATCGCCACCCCGATGCACGCCCAGGAGAATCGCCAGCCTCCCGCCTTTCCTGACCCCGACGATGGCAACGGGAGGGCTTTCACGTGTGCTCTTATCTCATCCCCCCCTTCCCCCGGCAGCTATCCAAGGATTGCGCATTCTTGAACGTTTCTTGTCTTCACCCCCCGCAACTCCGGGATGCATGGCCCCTCCCCTTCCCCCCCTTCCCTCTTTCGCGATCCCCGCGGCAGGCCCTGCGGCGAATCGACCCCCCGCCTCAACCCAACCCCACCCACACCCCCCCAAACCCAC
>CAYZAE010000146.1:0-11719 GCA_964476125.1 uncultured Verrucomicrobiota bacterium
TCGAAGGTCGAAGGTCGAAGGTCGAAGGTCGAAGGTCGAAGGTCGAAGGTCGAAGGTCGCACAACCCAACTCTCCCCCCTCCCCTCTCCCCCCAAACCCCAGACGCCAGACGCGAGCCCCCAGACGCGAGCCCCCAGACGCCAGACGCCAGACGCCAGACCCCAGACCCCAGACGCCCCCCGCATGATCCCCCCCCGCATCAAGAATGCTGCCTTTGTCCTCGAGGGGATGAATTCCGTTTTCGTCACGCTCTACTTCTATTTCATCTTTTGGTTTCTGAAGTCGGAGTACGGATTTGGCAGCCGCGAGAACCTGCTGTGGGCGGTGGGCAACGGGTTTGTTTACGTCATTGGTTCGATCCAGGGCGGGCGTTTTGGTCAGCGCAAAGGCTATCTCCGCGCGCTGCGCGTCGGGTTCGCGGGATTGTCCGTCTGCCTGTTTCTGGGCTGGCTGCTCAATCGTGCCGGGCTTTCGCACCCGGTCGAAATCCCGCTCCAGGCGCTGGTGATGGTGTTGGCCACGGTCTTTGTCTGCTTCACCTGGCCCAATCTGGAGGCCCTGGTCAGTGAAGGGGAACCGCCGGCGCGCATCCAGCGGCTGATCGGCATCTACAACCTGGTCTGGTCCGGCGCCGGCGCCGCGGCGTACTTCGCCGGCGGAGCTCTGATCCAGGCCTTTGGAGCAAAGAACATCGTCCTCCTGGTCCCGGCCGTCGGCATCGGCATCCAGTATTTCATGGTGCGCCGGCTGAGCCAGAAGGTCGGGGACCTCATCCCGGCCGCCGCCGCCGGACATGCCCATGCCCATGCGCATGCGCACTCACCTACCGGTGCCGCCTCCGCTGCGGTGAGCGGCCCCGGCCTCCATCACGCCAGACCTGCACCTCGGCGCAGCCCCATCCCGCCCCGGGTATTCCTGCTCATGTCCTGGATCGCGAATCCGTGCGCCTACGTGGCCATCAACGCCGCGATCCCTCTCATCCCCACGCTCGCGGAACGGCTCGGCCTCGACACCCGGCTGGCCGGCTTCTTCTGCTCCATCTGGCTTTTCACCCGCACCGCCACCTTCCTCGGTCTCTGGCGCTGGAACGGCTGGCATTACAGCTTCCGTTGGCTCGGTGCCGCCTACCTTGGAACCATCGTCGGCTTCCTCTTTCTCTTCCTCGCCGCCGCCTTCCCCGGCCTCGACCGGACCTACGCGCTCCTGGTGTCCACCGCCGCCCAGATCGTCTTCGGAATCGGCATCGGGCTCATTTACTACTCCTCCCTGTTCTATTCCATGGACGTCGGGGACACCAAAGGGGACCACGGAGGGATCCACGAGGCGGCGATCGGCGCCGGAATTCTCGGCGGCCCGCTGGTGGGGGCCCTGGCGGATTACGCGCATCCCGGCAGTGCCACCGCCCCCGCCTGGGCCGTGAGCGCGGTGCTCCTGGTCGGGTTCGGGGTGCTGAGTGTGATGCGATTCCGATCCGTCCGATCCGTCCGATCCGTCCGATCTGTCTGATCGGTCCGATCAGTCCGATCAGTCGGATCGGTCCGATCGGTCATATCCCGAAATCCCGCTCTGGCGCTGGCGCTTGCAGTGAAAGGTGGCTATCGGCCAGAGTGACGGGAGTTTTTCGTCATCGACCACACGCACATGTCTATTCTTGCGGGCAAGATCGGGATCGTCTTTGGCGTCGCCAACAAGCGCTCCATCGCCTGGGCCATCGCCCAGGCCTGGAAACAGGCCGGCGCCACCCTCGCCTTCACCTACCAGGGGGAACGCCTGCGGGAAAACGTCGAGGAACTGGCGGCCACCTTCGGCGCGGAAACCCTCATTCTGCCTTGTGACGTCACCAAGGACGACCAGATCGACACGGTGTTCGCCACCTTGAAGGAGCGTTTCGGAACGCTGGACCTGCTGCTCCACAGCGTTGCCTTCGCGCCGCGGGAGGCCCTGGAGGGACAATTCGTGAACACCAGCCGGGAGGCCTACCGGATCGCCCACGACGTCAGCGCCTATTCGCTGGTCGCTCTTTCCCGCGCCGCCGCTCCGCTCATGACCCGTGGAGGAAGCATCGTTGCGATGAGCTACTACGGCGCCGAGAAGGTCGTTCCTCATTACAACGTCATGGGCGTGGCCAAGGCCTCCCTGGAAGCCAGCACGCGCTACCTCGCCTACGACCTCGGTCCCCAGAAAATCCGCGTCAACTGCATCAGCGCCGGCCCCGTCAACACCCTCGCGGCCCGCGGCATCGCCGGGTTCAACGACATGTACAAACATTACGAGGCCCACTCTCCGCTCAAACGGAATGTCACACCCGATGAACTGGGGGCCACCGGCACCTTCCTCGCCAGCGATGGCGCCGCCGCCATCACCGGTCAGGTTCTCTACGTCGACTGCGGTTATCAGATCATGGGCATGTGACCCGAGGTCCGATTCCTTCCCCTCCCCTCCCCTCCCCACCGAGCCCAGATCCTGATTCCCCTGCCGCATGAATCCCGAAGAACGCGAAAAACTCATCCACATCGGCCGCCAGTTCCGCATCCCGGGTGAGTTTCACGACGGCCACCGCATCAAGATCGGGCACATCAACGAGACCTTCGCGGCCACCTACCAGACCCAGGGCTCGCTGTTCCGCGTCGTCCACCAGACCATCAACACCCACGTGTTCCGTGAGCCCGTTCCGCTCATGAACAACGTGGTGCGCGTCACCGAGCATCTCCGTCGCAAACTCGCCGCCGAAGGCGCCAACCAACTGCACCGTCGCGCCCTGGAAGTCGTGGCCGCCCGCGACGGGCAGCCATTTCACGTTGATGAGGACGGCCGTTTCTGGCGCACCTTCGTCTTCGTCGACGGCGTCCGCAGCTACGACGCCGTCGAACTGCCGAAGCAGGCCGAGCAGGCCGGACACGCCTTCGGCCGGTTCCAAAGCCTCCTCTCCGACCTGCCCGCCCGGGAACTGGCCACCACCATTCCCGACTTCCACCACACCCCGAAGCGCTACCAGAGACTGCTCAAGGCGATTCAGACCGACGAATTCAACCGCGCGAAAATCGCCCGTCAGGAAATCGCCTTCGTCCAGTCCCTCGAGAAACTGACCTCCGCCCTCGTCGATGCCGAGGCCCGCGGCGAAGTCCCGTCCCGCGTCACCCATAACGACACGAAGTTCAACAACGTCCTCCTCGACGAGGAAACCGGCGAGGCCATGTGCGTGGTGGACCTCGACACCGTCATGCCCGGCCTCGTGCTGTACGACTTCGGCGACATGATCCGGACCACCACCAGCCGGACGGCCGAGGACGAACAGTTCCTGGATCGCGTGGAACTGGAAATGCCCATGTTCGAGGCGCTCACCCGCGGTTATGTCGAGGCCACCCGCGATTTCCTGACGCCCGCGGAACGCCAACTGCTCGTGCTGTCCGGCAAGCTCATCACCCTCACCATCGGCATCCGGTTCCTCACCGACTACCTCGAGGGCGACCAGTACTTCCGCATCCATCGCGAACACCACAACCTCGACCGCTGCCGGAAGCAGTTCAAACTGATCCAGTCGATCCAGCAGAAGGAAGAGGCCATGGAGCGGTTCGTTCAGAGCCTCTAGACGGGTGGCGCAGCCCGGCGCCTCGCACCTCACAGCTCGCGCCCCCCAACTCGTTCTGTCGGTGGAGTCACGATCCCGGCGGCTTCGCCGGCACGGCAGACCAGGCCCAGGCCGAAACTCCCGTCTGTTCCCGCACCACCACGTCGCCGCCCGAAAGGGCGAGGTGCGCCCAGGCCTCGGCATCCGCCATCTTCCGCTGGCCTTCCAGCTTGAAGCCCGAGGCATCCGCCCGGAACAGGAAGAGAATGCCGCGTTCGTCCAGGGCCAGGATCCGATCCCCCTGAGCCACCAGGCTCATGTACTTGCCGAATTTTTGCTCGGTCTCCCAACGCTTCACACCCGTCGCCACGTCAAAGCACACCAGTTTCTGCGCGCGCGAATGCAGGTAGGCCTGCCCCGCCACCACCACCGGCGTCGACATGTATCCCTCCACCTTGAGGCTCCATTCCGGCTTCACCTCCCACTCCTCGCCCTTGCGCGTCACCGACCATCCCTGCGTTTCCCCACCGTAGGAGGAGGTCAGCACACGATCCCCGGCCACCACCGGCGTGAGAATGTTCATGCCGCGAAATGCCTTGATGGTCTGGGTCCAAAGCACCTTCCCATCCGCCACCCGGACCCCGGCCAGCTTGTCCCGGGTCTGAACCACCAACTGCTCCTCCCCTCCAATCCTTGCCAGAACCGGGGAGCTGAACGCGCTGCCCCACATCCCCCCCCCGTCATCCAGGGACCGCCAGACAAGCGAACCCGTGACCTTGTCGAGCTTCGCAAATCCGGCACCGGCCTGGACATACACCGCATCCCCGGCGACCAACGGCGAGGAGACGAAACCAAAATCCGGGGGCGCCTTGCCCAGCTGCTTCGGAAAATCAAAGCGCCACAACTCCTTCCCCGTCGCCGCCTCCAGGCACACCAGAACATCCTGCATCCCACCCACGTAAAGCCGCCCCTCCGACCAGGCGGGGGTCGACCGGATCCAGTCGCCGTTGGATTTCGCGAAGAACGGGACCTTCTGGTAGCCCTCCCATTCATGCCGCCAGACCTGCGCGCCGGTGGCCCGGTCGAGCGCCACGACCGCCTCGAACCGCTTCTCCTTCGCCTCGGTCACGAAGACCCGGTCCCCGACGATCAGAGGCCCGGAATAACTGGGGCCCATCGGCACCCGCCAGCGTTGGACCATCGACCCATCCGCCAGCTTCTCGGGCCAGGGTGCGCCCTGGAGCAAAACCCCGTCCCGCCCCGGACCACGCCATTGATCCCATTCCGCATGCAGATCCGAGACCACAGCCAGGGCCAGGGTCGTTCCCAGGATAGTTTGAACCAGATTCACCGGCACAAGGTAGGAACGAACCCAACTTCCGCAATCCCGCCGGATCCGTCTTGGCACCGTTCCCCTCCCCGGCCACCTTCGCGCCCGTGTCGAAGTCCGAACGCATCGCCCACCTCCGGGTCGAGAACTCCGAGGGGCTCGACCCGCGTTACGCCGGATGGTTCGCCTGCTTCAACCGGGGCGACTATTACGAGGCCCACGACATCCTGGAGGACCTCTGGCTCGGGGAACGCGGACGTCCGCTGGCCAAGTTTCACCAGGGCTTGATCCAACTCGCCGGCGCCTTCGTGCACCTGAAAAAAAACCGGCTCCGACCCGCGGACGCCCTCTTCCGCCTCGCCGAAACCAGCCTGGGCCCCTACGCCCCGCAGTGCGAACGTATCGATCTCCGGATCGTGCTCGACCTGATCGCCGACTGGCGAAGCGCCCTCGCAGGCTCCGGGTTCACGGTCAATCCGCTTCCCTTTCGCCCGGCCCCCCGGCTCACGCCGGAAGCCTGACCCAACCAACTACAGCACCCCCCCGATCTTCCGCTCCTCTCCCGACGGCAGCTTCACTTTCGCACCCGAAATTTTTCCCATCAGCTGCTGACCGAGCGGCGATTGCGGGGTGATGACGGTGATTTCCTCGCCGTCCTCGACCACCTCGGTGCCGCCCATGCTCGGTCCGACGAAATACCACGCCCGATCCCTGGCCTGCCGGCCCTTGATTTCCACCAGCGCCCCCACGTCGATCGGGTCCTTCTCCCCAAACGCGCGCCCGGCCAGCACCTGGAATTGTCCGATGGCCGCCTCCGTCTCCGCCGCCTGACGGGATTGCCCACGCGCCAGGTAGGAGGCCTCAAGGCCCCGGGTGTCATACTTGTTCTCGGCCTTGCTCTGCTCGTCCGTGGCTTCGAACGCGGCCGATTTCGCGGCGCGAAAGTACAGGGCGAGATCCTCGCCCAGCCGGGCCACGATCCTGTTGAGAACTTCGGTTTTGTTCACGGTGCGTGACCACCAATGACAACCGGAACCCCTCCCCGCGTTCAATCTCCCTCGAAGAGGCCCCCCGCCCGCCCCCCAAACTTCGGCACACGAATGCCGTTCCCCCACGGGTCCCGGTTTCGAATGAAATCGAGATGGAGCCCCCGAAACCAACCAGCTACGGTCCCCCCTTCCCCGCATGCTCACGCATTCCAGACCCTGCCTGGAGGTCCCATCTCCATGTCGGGCGCAGGCCCCTTTTTCAGGGAACCCGCGTCCCCGCCAGGCCCGCCCCACCCCCCCACGCCGGCCCCCCGCGTTCACCCTCATCGAACTGCTGGTGGTGATCGCCATCATCGCGATCCTCGCCAGCATGCTCCTCCCCGCGCTGGCCCGCGCCAAGAAGCAGGCCACGACCACCCAGTGCCGCAGCAATCTCAAGCAGGTCGGCATCGCCATGTTCATGTATGCCGACGACCAGAACGACGCGATGCCCTACGCCTGGTGGTACAACGCCGCGGCCGATTCCGCCGACGTCAATAACTTCCACTACCTGCTCCAGCCGTACCTTCGCAGTCAGGCGTTCAGATCCGGCACCCGGACCACCAACAGCGATTTCGCCACCTCGATCTATCCCTGCCCGGATCGCCTCAAGGAGAACCACTACCGGACCTACCGGAACTACGGGCCAGGCGTCCCAGGCAACCCCTGGAAGATCAGCTACGCGATGAGCCAGTACACGCTCACGAGTTTTCCCTCCGCCGTCACCAGCCCGAAGACCGAGAAAATCGGCAGCGTCCCCAGCCCCAGCGCCACCCTGGCCGGAGTCGATGTCTCCCTCGACCTCAACCATCCCGCCGTCATCAACCTGGGCGCCGGCGCGGACGGCATCTTCGACATCGGCTACCGCCACGGTTCCCGCCATCCGGTCGGCGGCGCCAACATCCTGTTCTTCGACGGCCATGTCTCCACCCACACCCGGCGGCAAACCAACAATCTCATCCTGAACTGGAAGCAAACCAAACCATGAAGCCCCTGCCCTATCTCACCGTCGCCAGCCTGCTGGCCGGTCTCGGCACCCCCGCCTCCCGCGGGGATGCCTTCATCCGCAACCCCAGCTTCGAGAGCAATTACAACGAAACCTGGCCCCACTACAGCCCCGCCGACGAATGGACCGGCGCCAGCGGCGTCAATGACGCCTCCGGCCCCTTCCACAACAACGGCACCGCCGTCCCCGACCGCGACCGCATCGGTTTCAAACAGGGAGCCGGCGAGGTCACCCAGGACATCAACGGCCTCACCCCCAACGCCACCTACTGGCTTCAGTGCTTCTACGACGGCCGGACCGGCGGCGGCGCCGCGGAGTCCCTCGCAGTCCTGATCAACGACACCGAGATCGCCCGCGTCGCCGACCTCAAACCCTCCACCACCAGGGCCTACCACTTCCTCAGCGCCCCCTTCACCGCGCCCTCCGACACCGCCACTCTCAAGTTCAAGCACACCGTCTCCGGTGACCGGACGCTCCTGCTCGATGGCGTCACGATCGTGGCCCGGTCCACCAACGATCTCGTCCTTCGCAACCCCAGCTTCGAGGCCAGCGGCAAGCTGCCCGCCGTGGGAATCCTCCCTTCCCTCGCCGGCTGGTCCCAGACCGGCAACGTCGGAGTCGACGACGGCACCGCCGGATTCGCCAACAGCGGTGCGGCCCCCGACCAGGATCTCGTCGCCTTCATTGAGGGCGCCGGTTCGATCTCCCAAGGCCTCGACGGCCTCATCGTCGGCAACGAGTACGAGATCCGCGTCTCCGTCAACGCCAAGACCGGCACCTCGCCGAATCTGCAGGTGAAAGTGGGGGACACCGTGGTCAACGAACGCGCCATCGCCCCCGGCGCCTATCAGACACTCAGCCTCAAGTTCAAGGCGACCGCGCCCGATACCACGCTGACGATCGCCCAGACCAAGGAGGGTTCCCACACCCTGCTGGTCGATGACGCCCGTCTGCTCGGCGTGGCCAAAAAGCCGCTGCCCCCGATGACGTTCAGTCCGCTGGCCTCCGAGGTGGCTCCCGGCCAGGCGGTCAACCTCTCACTCACCCTGCCCCCCGAGGCCCTCGCGGATGGACCCGTCGACATCAAACTCGCCAACTCCAACCCGCGGGCCGCCACACTCGTCGGCGCCGCCGCCGACGGCTCACTGACCCTCCGGTTCAACAAACCCGCGAGCGCCACCGAACCGGTCACCGTCGCTTTTGTGCTCCAGACCCTGGCACGCGGCCAGACCAGCATCAACGTCACCGAGGCGGCCAAGATCCCCGTGGGCAGCACCCCGCTGCTCAACGTGGTCTCCTCCCTGGTCAAAAACGCCTCATTCGAAAGCAATCCCGCCGGGGCCTTCCCCGGGTATGGGGACATCCTCGGATGGCAGCGCTCGGGAGGCACCGGGCTCAATCGCACCGACAATCCCAACAACCCGGCCGGCCCCTTCGGTGACAACGGGCTGGTGCCCGACCGCGAACAGGTCGCCTTCATCCAGGGCAACGGTTCGCTTTCCCAGGAGATCACCGGCCTGGCCCAGGGCCGGACCTACTGGCTCCAGTTCCACTACAACGCCCGCAACTGCTGCGGCGACCGCACTGTCTCGCTCAACGTCCGGTTCGCGGGCAAAACCCTGCTCGAAATCGCCGATCTCAAGCCCCGCGCCGATGCCGGGGAAACCACCTACTACTTTGCCAACCTCCCCTTCACCGCCGAGACCTCCTCCGGACTGCTGGAGTTCGTCGGGGCGGCCAAGGGTGACGGCTCCCTGGTCATTGACGCCGTCAACATCGTGCCCCGGGCCTCCGACGAGATCGTCATCCGCAATCCCAGCTTCGAAGCCAGCGGATCGCCTCCCGGCGTCGGCTATCTCCAACCCTACGCCACCGCGGGATGGGACGGCGGCGCCGGCGGCCGCGGCATCAACATCGACGGCGAAGGTCCCTTCACCGACAACGGCGACGTGCCCGACCAGGACCGCGCCGCGTTCCTCCAGAACACCGGAAGCGGCCTCAGCCAGAACATCACCGGCCTCACCGCAGGCCAGAAATACACGCTGGTGGTCTCCCTCAACGCCCGCAATTGCTGCGGCGGCATCCCGGTCGCCAAGGTCTCCCTCGGCGAAGAAGTGCTGATGGAGGAGGAAGTCCCCCAGGTCGGAGGTCGCCGCCCCTACACCGCCAAATACCTTCCCTTCACCGCCCAGGGAACCGAAGCCTTGCTCCGAATCGAGTTGTCCGGCCCCGCAGGCAGCGATGTCTCCCTGCTCATCGACGACGTCCACCTCGTCCCCGGCCAGCGCACCCTCCCGGCCATCGCCACCCAGCCCTCCGGCGCCCAGTTGAACGCCGGCGACACCCTCAACCTTGCCGCGTCCGCCACCGGTACGGGCCTCCGTTACGAGTGGCGCCGTGATGGCGTCGCCCTGGTGGACGGCCCCCGAATCACCGGGTCCGCCACGCCCAGCCTGAAAATCACCGGCGCCACCTCCGCCGATGCCGGCAACTACACCCTGGCGGTTACCGACGGCCTCGGCGTGGTGGCCAGCGACCCTGCCCTCGTCGAGGTGGCGGTCTCCGAATCGCCCTCCCTCTCAGTGCGGCTGGTCGGCACCACCCTTGAAATCACCAGCTCGCCCCAGCCGCTGCCGGCCGGGTTTGTCCTGCAAACAGCCCCGTCGGTCGCCGGCCCCTGGGTGGATCAGGCGGGCGCCACGACGCCGCTGACCCTGCCCCTGGGCAACGATTCCGCCAGGTTCCTGCGCGCGGTCCGGCCCTAACCCCCTGCCCCGCAACCCAAACGCCGCCGCCCGGGTCCGACCCGGCGGCGGCGTTTCTGTTTCAACTAGCCGGATTCACTCACTCCAGAACTCACTAATCGAACTTACTCAAGCTCACACCTCCGATCCATCAAAGTGCGTGCCAGGCACGTATGAAAGCCAAGTAGGTACGACAAAGACAGGTGATCAGCGGACTAGGACCGCGACAGTATCCAACATAGTTATCCTGGGTGACTTGATCGTATTCGTTCCCATGAAGTAAGTGTTCACGTGGCGCCGGTAGTATCGCCGACGGCGGAGAGGTTGCCGCGCCACGAACGACGGGAGATCCGGTCTCCATTCCCTTCCCCGGGGAATCCCCGAAGACCGAATCCAAAATCCGGCAGTCCGCACCAAGAGGACCCGGCCCCCGTGCCAAAGGAAAAATGAACACACGAGCAACCAGAAACCAGCCCCACGCGGACTCTGCCCGCAACAGCACCTGCTCCCCTAGCACGCCCCGCCCCACCCGGCATCGCATCACCCCAATCTCCCTGATTCTCTTCGCCGCAGCGCTCGCCACCACCTCGCACGCCGCCTCCGTCCGGGTGAGCTGGGACCCCAACACCGAACCCGATCTCGCCGGTTACCGCGTTGTCTGCGTCCGTGGTTCGAACTCCGACCGTCGGGAAGTCAGTGGAGGCACGTCCAACAGCGTCACAATTTCCGGACTTATCCCCGGAGAGACCTACCAGTTCAGCGTCGCCGCCTTCGTCCAGCTCGGATTGGAGGGCCCCTACTCCGCTCCCGTCTCCTATACAATCCCCGTCAACTCCCCCCCCACGGCCATCTCCGCGGCCAACTCCGTTCCCGAGGACGGCCAACTCAATCTCGCTTTGCAGGGCTCCGATCCCGAGGGCACCACGCCTGCCTTTACCATTCTCGAGTTCCCGAGCCACGGCGTCCTCTCCGGAACCCCGCCGAACCTGACCTACCGCCCCGATCCCGACTTCTACGGGACGGACTCCTTCCGGTTCAAAACCTCCGATGGAGTTCTCACGTCCGA
Organism: uncultured Verrucomicrobiota bacterium; assembly: GCA_964476125.1. GTDB lineage: Bacteria > Verrucomicrobiota > Verrucomicrobiia > Limisphaerales > CAIMTB01 > CAIMTB01. The sequence continues at coordinate 10,743 of CAYZAE010000146.1, forward strand.
TGCGGCGACGATCAGCATCAACGTCATCCCGGTGAACGACGCCCCCACCGCCGCCTCCCAGGCTGTCACCCTGTCTGAGGATTCGACGCAGTCCCTCACCCTGATCGGCGCTGACCGGGAAACCCCGAACCTGGGCTTCTCCATCGTCCAGGGCCCGACCCACGGCAGGCTGATCGGCACCGCCCCCAACCTCACCTACCAGCCCAACCCTGACTTTTACGGCACGGATTCCTTCACCTTCACCGTCTCCGACGGTTCCCTCACCTCCCAGGTCGCCACCGTCTCCATCACCGTCACCCCGGTGAACGACACGCCCACGGCCTCCACCTTCTCTTTTTCGCTACCCGAGGACTCGACCTACCCCCTCCTCTTGACCGGCGCGGACAAGGAAACCCCGAACCTCGTTTTCTCCATCGGCCAGAGCCCGGCCCACGGCAGGCTCATCGGCACAGCGCCCAATTTCACCTATCAGCCCAACGCCGATTTTAACGGCACCGATTCCTTCACCTTCACCGTCTCCGACGGTTCCCTCACCTCCCAGGCCGCCACCGTCTCCATCACCGTCACTCCGGTGAACGACACCCCGGTCGCGACAGCCTCCACCCTCACCACCCTCGAGGACACCACGCTCACCCTGAGCCTCGGCGGCTCCGACAAGGAGAATTCCCCCCTCAGCTTCTCCATCGTCACGCCTCCCACCCGCGGCAAACTCATCGGGACAGCCCCCAATCTCACCTACCAGCCCGACGCCGACTTCCACGGAACCGACTCCTTCGTCTTCACCGTCTCCGACGGCTCCCTCACCTCCGCGCCCGCCACCGTCTCCCTCACCGTGACCCCCGTGAACGACGCACCCGTGGCCACGGCCTCCACCCTCACCACCCTCGAGGACACCGCGCTCACCCTGAGCCTCGGCGGCTCTGACAAGGAGAATTCCCCCCTCAGCTTCTCCATCGTCACGCCTCCCACCCGCGGCA
>CAYZAE010000146.1:11819-17221 GCA_964476125.1 uncultured Verrucomicrobiota bacterium
GACAAGGAGAATTCCCCCCTCAGCTTCTCCATCGTCACGCCTCCCACCCGCGGCAAACTCATCGGGACAGCCCCCAATCTCACCTACCAGCCCGACGCCGACTTCCACGGAACCGACTCCCTCGTCTTCACCGTCTCCGACGGCTCCCTCACTTCCACCGAGGCCACCCTCACCCTCTCCGTCACCCCGGTGAATGACGCGCCCGTCGCGACCGCCTCCGCCCTCACCACCCTCGAAGACACCGCGCTCACCCTGAGCCTCGGCGGCTCCGACAAGGAGAATTCCCCCCTCAGCTTCTCCATCGTCACGCCTCCCACCCGCGGCAAACTCATCGGGACAGCCCCCAATCTCACCTACCAGCCCGACGCCGACTTCCACGGAACCGACTCCCTCGTCTTCACCGTCTCCGACGGCTCCCTGACCTCCGCGCCTGCCACACTCTCGCTGACCGTGACCCCCGTGAACGACGCACCGGTCGCCATCGCCGCCTCCCTGACCGTCGTCGAGGGCTCCACACTGCCCATCGTTCTCTCCGGCACCGACATCGAAAGCCCCTCGGTCCAGTTCACCCTGGTGCAGCAACCCCGGTTCGGAAAAATCGCCGGCACCGGTCCCAACATCACCTACCAGCCCAACCCCGGATTCAAAGGCGAGGACACCCTCGTCTTCACCGTCTCCGACGGCTCCCTGACCTCCACGCCTGCCACCGTCACGATCTCCGTCACGCCCGGCGCCATTTCGCTCAAGACCAACGCCGACCTCGCCGTCGCCCTCCAGTCCGGCATCGCCACCACCCTGCAGGACGGATCGGAAAGCCTGCTGGCGAACGACCCCCTGACCGATCCCGCCAGCACCTCGGCCGAACTGCGCAGGGCCCCCTCCCACGGCACCGCCGTGGTCCGCCCCGACGGCACCTTCGAGTACCGCAACAACGGAAATCCCGCCCCTGAAGACACCTTCAGCTATGTGGTCCGCAACGGATCAAGCGAAAGCAGTGAAACCACGGTTCGAATCTCCATCCTGGCCATCCAGTCGGTGCGGAAAACCGGCAACGACGTCTCAGTCCAGTTTCCCGTGATCTCCGGACTGCCGTACCGGCTCGAGTTCTCCCAGACAAGTCCCGCCCCGAACGCTCCCTGGCAGTCCCTAGCCCAGTTTACCGCCAGCGGTGACGGCGACGCCTCGATCATCGTCCGCGAGGTGGCCGGGCTCCTGCGATTCTACCGCGTCGTCTGCCCGCTCTCCCAAGGCAGCCTCACCTCCGCCCCCTGGGGTCACAACGCATCGGCTCCCAGCTTCCGCGCCGACGTCACTCCCGAATTCCGCGGCCAGATCGTCCGACGCGCGGCCGCCAGCACGGTCGGCACCGACGCCATCGGCCTCCAAGGGATCACCTGGCAGGCGGGCGAACTCGCCCCCCGCGACGGTTTCCCGACGCACATCGCGCAAATCGTCGAAGGCCCGAGCGGCAGCGGCGTCGGCGAATGGTGGCCCATCGCCAGCCATACCACCTCGACGCTCACCCTCTCCACGGCCGGCCAGAACCTCACCACCAAGGTGTTTGCCGGCACGGTGTTCGAAATCGTCCGACTCACCACCATCGCCGACGTGTTCGGCTCGGCCTCCTCGACGGACCGCCGCCTCAACGCCGGGGACACGGTTTCCGTTTTCGGCGACGCCCGATCCTTCTCCTGGACGCTTACCTTCGGCACGAATTCCACGGGAGTGGTGGGCTACTTCGTGACGCGCGGTTCCACCCGAACCGGCCCCTTCAACGGATCGACCCTCACGCTCCTCCCGGCGCAACCCCTCAACTACTCACGCACGGCGGGGACAGCCATCCAGCTCTTCACGGCTGGCCGGGTCCAGACCGCGCCTCTGGCTCATTACCCGCCCTCCGGAGTCTCCTACATCGGGTCCGGCTTCCCTCAATCCTTCGTCATCAGCGCGTCGTCGCTCCGCCAATCCGGATTCATCGCGGACACCGACTTCTCCCTGTCCGCGACCCGGGACGACTTCCTGATTCTGCCTGTCACCTCCAGTTCGGGAACCGTGTTCGCCGGGTTCTCGCAATATGTGTTCTTCCACGCCGGAACGCCGACCCGTCCAATAGGCTGGTACTCCCTTGCCGGAACCACCGCCGAAACCAGAACCCTGCCGCTCGGCGCCGCCGCCCGGCTCTCGCTCGTCCAACGATCAAGGCCGTTCGTGTGGTTGGAATCGGCCCCCTGGCAATAGCACCCCGCGGACGACTGTCCTGACCGACATTCCCGTCACAGACCCGTTCTGATCAGTCCACGGGTGCGAAGGTTCTCAAGACCTTCGCACCCGTTCCGCGTTTCCTGGGCCCGATGGAATGCGACCTCCGCCCGGACGATTTCCTGACCCCTATGGCCACCACCCCGGCGCCGTCTCAAATCCATGAGACCCAGGGAATTCACGAGGGAACAGCGCACTGTACCGGGCCAGGACCCGGAGGATGGCCCGGGGGTGGCTGCAACGCCGCGCCGGAGTCCCCCCCCCACCCCACCGGGCCCTTTTCCGGGGCTCTCAAGCGCGGGAGTTCCTCTTGACCTCCCCTAGCGGCATCCTCTAGAAGCTGCGCGTCGTCTCACTCACCTTCGTTTCTCTCGATGCGTGAGTGGTCGCCGAAACGTTGGTCCGTCGGATTTGCTCCCCCGCCCCGAGCACCGTCCGAGGGTCCTTTTTGCGTCCGGTGATCCCAAAATTCGACAAGACTCCTGATTTCATCCGATTAACGATGAGCACGTATCCTGATTTGTCGGCCACGTCTGCCGGGGCACCCAAACACGAGCGATGGAATTCGGCCTGCCGCCGAATCCTCGGACGGCTTGGCATGGTATTGGCCGCGTTGGTTCTCTCGCCAGCCAGCGCTTCCGCGATCACGGAGTCGGCCAGGATTACCTGGAGCCCAAATTCCGAACCCGACCTCGCCGGATACGTGGTGCGATGGGGACCGCTGGGCGGAAAACCGACGAGCGAAAGCTACGTCGGCCTCAACACCACCATCGTGGTCGACGGCCTCCAGCGCGGATGGATCTACCAGTTCTTCGTTTCCGCCTACAATTCGTCCTCCCTCGAAGGGCCCCCCTCCCAGGCCGTCAACTACCAGGCCGGCCCCAACGCAATCCCGGTGGCTCTCGACTCGCTCGTCGTCACCCCCGAGGAAACCCCCATCCCCATCACCCTGGCGGGTTCCGACCCCGACGAATCGCCGGTCACCTTCGCCATCATCACCCCGCCCGCTTTCGGAACACTGTCCGGCACCCCGCCGGATCTCGTCTACGAACCGAATCTGAACTTTAGCGGCACGGACCTTTTCACTTTCGCCACCTTCGACGGCTTCGCCGCCTCGATCCCGGCAACCGTTCAGATCAACGTCACCGCGGTCAACGACGCCCCCACGGCCATCCCCTCCTCCGTGACCACCCCGGAGGACTCCAGCCTCAGCATCACCCTCAACGCTGCCGACCCGGACGGACTCCCCCTTACCTACACCATCACGACGCCCCCCACCTCCGGAACCCTCTCCGGAACTCCTCCGAACGTCGTCTACACTCCCTTCCCGAATTTCAACGGGGCCGACCTGTTCACGTTCACCGTCTCCGACGGCCTCATCACCACCCCGGCAACCGATGTCTCCATCACCGTCACCCCGGTCAACGATGCACCCACCGCTGCCTCCTTCGCCGTAACGGTTCCTGAGGACGGAACGGTGCAGGTCCCCCTCTCCGGAGCGGACCTCGAATCGACCACGGTCAGATTCACGGTCACCCAGCAGCCGAGCTTCGGCACGCTGACCGGCACCGCACCGAATCTTACCTACCGCCCGGCTGCGAATTTCAATGGAACCGACTCGTTCTCCTACGTCGCCACGGACGGCAGCCTCATCTCGCCCCAAGCCACGGTCTCGATCACGGTGACCCCGGTCAACGATGCCCCCATCGCCCTGGCGGCAACCATCTCCGGCCAGCGCGCCACCCCCGTCCCCATCCTCCTCGCCGGCGTCGATCCTGAGAACAACCCCCTCACCTTCACCATCGTCACCCCCCCCACCTCGGGAACACTCTCGGGAACCCCTCCCAGCCTGATCTACACCCCCAATGCGAACTTCAGCGGGGTCGATAGCCTGACCTTCCAGGTGTCCGACGGCTCGCTCTCCTCCGCACCGGCCACCGTCTCCATCGACGTCACCTCCGGAAATCGCGCCCCCGTCGCGGTCGCAGCCTCGGTCTCCACCCAGGAAGACACCTCCGTCCCCATCCTTCTCTCGGGCACAGACCCGGATCTGGACGCGCTCACCTACACCCTCGGCCAGGCTCCCGCCTTCGGCACCCTCTCCGGCACCCCCCCGAATCTCGTCTACCGCCCGAACACGAACTACGGAGGCGCCGATTCCTTCACCTTCACCGTCTCTGACGGTTCGCTGGCATCCGCACCCGCCACCGTGTCCATCTCCGTCGCAGCCATCAACGACCCGCCGGTCGCCACCCCGGGTTCCCGCACGCTGACTGAGGACGGATCCGTCACGTTCGCGCTTTCCGGCACCGACGTGGAGAACTCAAGCCTCACCTTCGCCGTCGCCACGCCCCCCCAGTTCGGCACCCTCTCCGGCACCTCGCCGACCTTCACCTACACACCCAACGGGAACTATGCCGGGCCTGATTCCTTCACGTTCACGGCCTTCGACGGAGGACGGCTCTCCACGCCCGCCACCTTCTCCCTCACCGTCACTCCTGTGAACGACGCCCCGGTGGCCACGCCGATCACCCGGGTCATCTCCGAGGACACCTCGCTTCCCATCACCCTGGCCAGCACCGATCCGGACGGCCCGGCACCCACCTACCTCGTGCTGACCAGTCCCGCCTTTGGAACGCTCTCCGGCGCCGCCCCCAATCTCACCTACACCCCCAACGCCAATTACAACGGGCTGGACTCCTTCACTTATCGCGCCTCCGACGGCCTGCTGAATTCCAGCGCCGCCACCGTTTCCATCTCGGTCACCCCGGTGAACGACGCGCCTTCGGCGCTCGCCCGCTCCGTCTCCGGTGTCAGCAATTCGCCCATCCCCATCACACTCGGCGGTTCCGATCCCGAGGGATCGACCCTCACCTTCACCGTGGTGTCCAATCCCACCTCCGGCACCCTCTCCGGCACCGCACCGAACCTCTCCTACCTGCCGAACCCCGGATTCACCGGTTCCGACGCGCTGACCTACACCACCTCCGATGGTCAGCTCACCTCCGCCCCAGCTCTCGTCTCCATCACCGTCCTTTCCGGGAACCGCGCACCGACCGCTTCGCCCGCCTCCCTCTCCACGGCCGAGGACACCACCCTGCTCGTCACGCTGGCCGGCACTGATCCGGACGGGAATACGCTGT
>CAYZAE010000147.1:0-17201 GCA_964476125.1 uncultured Verrucomicrobiota bacterium
GGGGGGGGGGGGGGGGGGTGGCGGGGGGGGGGGGGGGGGGGGGGGGGGGGGGGGGAAAGCGGCAGGGGGCTGCCGCACTCCATAGGCGTCAGGGTGTGGAGTGCGGCGAGATGTCGCGGCTTTGGACTCGCCGGGGGGGCGGGAGGGGATGTTGGGGGGAGGTTCCGGCGGGTGGGGAGGAGGGGACGGTGGCGGGAAAGCGGCAGAGGGCTGCCGCACTCCAAAAGGCGCACTCCAAAATATTATCGCGGGCCGGTCGCGCGCTCCTGAAGCCACGCCACGTCGCGGTTGTTCGCGGAGGGGACGTTGAGATTGAGCGGCTGGTTCTTTCGCAGCACCGGAGTCGTCCGGGGATCGAGCCATTTCCGAATCTCGGCGTGGCCGTCGGCGAAGGACAGTCCGGCGGCGCGGTTATGGTAGCTGGCCGGGTAATCAATGATGTGCGCCGAGGGCCCGCGACGGCCTGCCCCAACGCCGAACACGCAGTCATTGATGCTGTCCTCCCGTTCGTCGATGAACACGAACAGGTTGGCCGGACCGGGGTTGACGATGTCGGAGTACCTGCGGTGGATGCGGTACGCGGAATCCTCCGGGTTTATGAGTCCACCCTCGCTGCCGTCGGGCAGGATGCGGCCGAGGTACATGTTCATGGTCAGGCTTCGGACCCGGGGTTGCCGGCCGCCGCCCTTGACCAGAGCGGTGCTGCGGTCGGCGGGGCATTTGAACACGGCGGGTGTTTTGAGAAACGGGTAGAGCAGACTGTTCCGAAGTTTCTCGAGGTTCGTGTTGTCGGGATTCACCAGCACGGCATCGAGGTCGAGGATTCCGGTAACCCAGGTGTTGTTGGTGCCGGTGGCGAACGCGGAGCCGAGATTGGGCGCCAACCGATCGTCGTTCTCATCCTTGTAGAGGAACCAGGCGAGGTGCAGTTGCCTCAGGTTGCTCACGCACACGATCCCGTGGGCCTTGGTCTTGGCCTTGGCCAGTGCGGGCAGGAGCATGCTCGCAAGGATCGCGATGATGGCGATCACGACCAGGAGTTCGATGAGCGTGAAGCCGGACGTTGGGTGGCGTGGCTGATGGCTGCGATTATTCACGCGGCCTGGGAGGGGCTGCTGGGGGAGTCGGACTGCTTGGGGCTTTCTGCCTCCCTTCGAAAAAGCGGCAGGGGGCTGCCGCACTCCAAAGGGCTTCGCGAAGGGCTGTGGGTCGAGGTGTTCGGCAAGGGGTGCTGTGTTCATGGGGATCCGTTCCACCCGCTTCTAGGCCATCCTCACGCCGAGGTTACTCGGTGATTGGGTTTACAGATCCGAAGCGCCGAACTCGGCGGGAAACTCGCGGCAGGCGGGGTCGCGGAGGGCCAGTTGTTCCGTGGCCGGGATTTCGTGGAGTTCACCGTTGGCATCGACCCTTTGACCGGTGAGCGCGGCGATCAGGGTGCGCCATTGATCCCGGGAGTAGTCGAGGGGACGCAGGTTCCAGGTCCGCGCCCCCAAGCCACCACCGACGCCGGCGAGTTGCCAGCCATCGGGGCTGAAGGCAAGGCCGTTGGCGTAGCCGTCGTTCGATCCCAGTTCGAGCAGGGGGGTGAGGGCTTCCGCGGTTCGCACCTCCCAGGCCCGCAACCCGAACGTGCCCCCCACCGCCAGCCATCGGCCGTCGTTGGAAAAGCGAAGATCCAGCGGCCGGGTGCCAGCCTGGAACTGCTGCCGGAGCGCCCCGGTGTGACCGTCCCAGAGCCGGACGGTGCCGTCCACGCTGGCGGTGGCGATCCATCGGTTGTCTGGGGAGAAATCGCCGCACGAGGTCGTGACGGGGCAGGTGAGTTCGAAGAGTTGCTGGCCGGTCCCGGCCTCCCAGACTCTCGGGGAACCCTCCGCGGCGTTCAGGGTGAGGATTCGGCGTCGATCTGGACTCCATCGGGCGTTGCGGGACGGGCCGCCCAGTTCGAACGGTTTGCCGTGGGGTGTCAGCGTCGCGGTGTCCCAGCACCGGCCCCACCCATCGTTGGACACCGTATAGAGCAGCGATCCGTCTGCCGTGGGCAACACCTGCTGGAACGGCATGGCTTCGGTGTTGGTGACCGATCGCAGGCAGGCGCCGTCCGGGAGCTGGTGCACCCGCAGGATTCCGGCGCGATCGGCGGTGACGACCTGGTTGGAATTGGGCAGAAACGCGCCGACCCCCGGGAACCCGGGGGTGTTGGTCCAGAGCGATGAAACCGGCAAGCCGGTTTCGATTTCGTAGAGGCGTGCCGTTCCGCCCCAGTCCGTGGCCAGAACTCGTTGGCCGTCGGGTGAGGGGGCCAGGGAGTGGATGCCGTAGGTTGCCGCGCGTTGTTGGCGGAACTCGGGGACGAGCGATCGACCCGACTCGGCATCCCAGAAGCCCACCTGGGAGGACCAGTTGCCGGTCACCAGCCGGCGACCGTCCGAGGAGAAAAGGACGCCTGTTCCGACGGTTCCGAGTTCGAACACCCGGCTGGTGGTTTCCGGGATCAGCAGGTTCCACACTTCAACGCGGCCGGAGGCGGTCCCGAGAAGGAGACGTCGTCCGTCCCTGGAGTGCTGTGCGGAGGTAATCTGGCGCGTGGGAATCCTGGGAGAAGCTGGGCGCAGGGAGTCGAGGTTTCGGAACTCGATCCCACCATGATTCCAGAAGCCGACGCCTTTGCCGTCCGGCGTGAAATTCGCGCCCAGGTCCTCGGCGAGGCTTTCCTGGTGATCGTAGCCTGGGATCGTGGCCCGGGCCTGCCCGGTCGCGGCCGACCAAAGAGTTACCACGCCTCCAAGGTCTGTCGTGATGATGGATTCCCCGTCCGGACTGAAGCGCAGCGACGACAGCATGCCTTGAAGCGCGAGATCGAAGCGGTTGGTTCCCGAATCGAGCGACCACATCCGGGCCCGGTAATCGTTTCCACCGAGCAACCGGCTTCCATCGGGGCTGAACGCGAGGTCCCAGCGCCGGGCGTAGAAGGCGAAGTTCGAGGTTTCCTGGGCATTGTCGAATTCCCGCACGAGCTGTCCGGTGTGGGTGTCCCACAGGCGGAAGCGGCCATCCCGGGAACCGGTGGCGAACAGGTTGCCGGAAGGATGGAAGCCTGCGGTTCGGACCTCGGCGGGATGCTCGAGATCAAGTTCCAGAGAGACGCGAACAGGACCCTGGTTGGTGTGGAATTGCCAGAGACGCGCGTGTCCGTCGGCGCAAGCCGCGAGAATCCGGGTGCCGTCCGGACTCCACTCGGCGCGCGGGATGATGTTGGTGTGGATCGACGACCAGACCGGTTGTCCGTCGGGCAGGGACCAGATTCGGACCGAGCCTTTGCCGCGCATCGGATGGGATCCGAAGGTGGGACGATGTTCCCGCTGGGAACTAAACGTGAGCAGCCAGCGGCCGCTGGGGTGGAATAGGGCGCCCTGGACCGTTTCGCCATGGATCAGCGGTGGGGTGAGCGCGCGGCCCGTGGCAAGACTCCAGACCCGGGCGGTGGCGTCCTCGGAGCAGGACGCGACCCATTGTTCGTCAGGGCTCAGGGCGAGCCGGGTGATTGACTGTGGGTGGGACCCCAGTTGTTCCAGTCGGGGCGATTCGCGCAGTGCGGTGCTGAGCCGGATCCGGTGGGTTTCGAGGTGTTCCGGGTCCGGTTCGTTTTCGAGCGCGGCCAGGAACCAGGGCAGGGCCTCCAGGGATCGTCGCTGGCCGGAGAGGGTGTTTCCTTTGGCGACATATTGGCGGACGAGATTGTTTTGCGCGGCCCGCGCCGAGGCGTCGGCGCGCGCTGCTTCGGATTCGGCCCGCGTCCATTGCCAGAGGATTCCGGAGAGACCGGCCGCGAGCACGACGTGGAGGGCGGCAACCATGGCGGCGAGGGCGGGTTTGCGACGGGCCCATCGCCAGGCCCGGCCCACGGCGGTGATCGGGCGGGCGTGGATCGGTTGTCCCTCGATAAACCGCTTCAATTCCGCAGCCAACTCGGTCGCTCCCGGGTAGCGGCGGGCGGGATTTTTCTCGAGACACTTCAGACAAATCGTCTCGAGATCCTTCGGGATGCGCTGATTCAGCACCCGGGGTGCCACCGGTTCGGTGTCGCGCACCCGGAGCAGGGTTTCCTCGAGGGTGACCCCCAGGAATGGCGGCCGCCCCGTCAGGCATTCGTAGAGAACCGCGCCCAGCGAAAAGAGATCGGCCAGGGGCGACTGGAGATCCGGTCGGCGTCGTGCGGCGGGGTCCAGGGGGATGGTGGACGTCGGGGCGACGTCGGTTCCGTCGCTGTGGATCGGGAATGGGCTGCCGGTGTGACCGTCGAGATACTCGGGCGCGAGGTAGTTCGGGGAACCCACGATGTGACCGGTGAGGGTGATGTCCCCGGTGCCGTCGAGACGCCGGGCGAGGCCGAAGTCGGTGATCCGCGTGGCATCGAAGAGGTCGATGAGAATGTTGGAGGGTTTCAGGTCCCGGTGGACGATTCCGTGGGCGTGGGCGTGGGCGACCGCTTCGGTGATGGCCAGGAGATAGACCGCCGCGCTGCGTGGGGGGAGCGGACCGGACTGAAGGAGGGACGCCAGACTGCGCCCCTCCACCAGTTCCATGGTGAAGTAATGCTGGCCGTCGACTACGCCGACCTCGTGGACGCTGACGATTCCTGGATGGCGGAGAGCGGCAGCGGCCTGGGCCTCGCGCTGGAAGCGGCGGATGGCCTGGTCGGAGGCGAACTGGCCGAGCAGGAGCATCTTGAGCGCCACCACCCGGTTCAGTTTGGTGTGCCGCGCGCGGTAGACGACCCCCATGCCGCCGTGGGCGATTTCCTCCAGCAGTTCGTAGTCCCCGAAGCGGCGTGGGTCCTCGGGGGAGGCGGAGCCCGGGAGCGCCTGGAGCGGCTCCATGGCGGCGGCGAACTCGCAGGGCGGACAGATGGTTCCGGTGATTCCCGAGCCCAAAGGCTCACCACATCGCGAGCACGAAAGGCTCTTGGAAGAACTCATGGATGGACTCGGAACTTCAGAGTTTTGACGCCCGAAAGACCGTGGCTCCAGTGCCGGCTGCGGGAACCCGCGCCAGCGCCTGCCCTTGCGCGTTCAGTGTGACGCGTTCCTGTTCGGTCCAGGCGCGAAGGTCGGCGCTTTTCTCCACCAGGACCGCGGTTCCGGCAGGGCCGGTGAGCGCTATCTCGAGGGTCATGTTTCCGGCGTCCCCGCTGCGCTTGGCCGCGAGGCGGATACGGTCGTCGGGTTCGGTGATGGTGAGAAATTGTCCCGCTGGCACCTGGGTGAGGGTCTGTTTCTTTCCGCTCGGCCAATCAATGATGATCTCGTCGGCCTCGGTGGCATTGGCGAGGCCGAAGTGGACCCGGATATCATTCTGCGCGCCGATCCCATTTCCGGTCCCAACCTGGCGATACTGGTTGCGTCGGCGGTCGTTCGCCTCGCCGATGGAGGCCCGGAGGTGCACCCGGGCGCCGATCGCCTCGCGGTTGGAGGTGGTGCCGATCAGTCGGAGATTGAGCCAGTGATTCGCGTTGGTGCCGTTGCGGAAGAGGCGGTCACTGGACCCGTAGCATCCGATGGCGAGATCGAGAAATCCGTCGTTGTCGTAGTCGGCCCAGGCGGCGCCCCAGGAATCCACACTGTCGATTCCCAGGCTGCCGGCAACGATTCGGGTGAAGGTCCCGTCACCGTTGTTGTGCCAGAGCGAATCGTTATTGCCGCCTTCGGTCACATATCTGGCGGTACGTCCGAGGAACAGATCCAGCCAGCCATCGTTGTCATAATCACCCCACGCACCGGATTGGCTCCGTCCAGATTCCTCGGCGATCGGTTGATTGCCGACGACCGAGAACTCGCCATTTCCATCGTTGTGCATCAATCGGGATCGATCCCGCAGGTAGCCCATGAACAGGTCCGGCAGCCCGTCGTTGTCGTAGTCCCCGAAGGACGGCCCCCCGAAGAACGAATCCCCCGTTCCCAGGATGATCGGATCAAACTGGCCGGTCCCGCGGTTGTTGTAGAGCAGCACGCCACCGCCTGGATTGGACCCCACCACAATGTCGAGATCGCCATCGAGGTCGATGTCCGCGGCGGAAGCTCCCCAGTTGCGCCGGTTCAGACCGGGAAACTCCTCGGCGGTGGCCTTGGTGAGGGTTCCGTCGGCGTGGCCCCACCAGAGTTCGTTGGCGCGCGAGGCCGTGCCGGGGCCGAGGTTGGCCAGGAAGGCATCCAGCCACCCGTCGCGGTTGAAGTCCCCCCAGGCGGCGATCGAGGTGGCCACGCTTTGGCGGGTGAAGGGACTTGAGACGGTCTCAAACCCTCCGCCCCCCGTGCCGCGCAGCAATAAGTCAGCTTCGTCGACCCAGTTCCCGCCGGTGGGCAGGTGGTAGTCTAGGAGTCCGTCGTTGTTATAATCGACCCAAACGGCGTTGTAGAGGTTGTCCGTGATATACGATCGGGACGGGATCGGGTGGGGGCTGAGGACCTTGGTGAAGCGTCCACCGCCGTCGTTGTGGAACAGCGCGACGGAGGTGATCCCTGCGGTCACGAGATCCACCCGGCCATCGCCGTCGTAGTCGCCCCACGAGACGCCGTAAGACGATTCCTTGGTGATGGGGGTGTCGGTGACGAAAATGAAGGTTCCGTCGACGTCCAGCACCGCGGGTTCGCTGGTCACGGTTCCGAACTCATTGGACACCGTGGCGCGATACGAGCCGGCATCGGCGAGGGACAAGTTGGTGAGGTTGAGAAGCTGATTGGTGCCCTTGGGAAGCAGGGTGTCGCCCCGGGACCATTGGAAGGTCGAGGGCGTCTCACTGGTCACCAGGACGCTCAGGGTGACCTTGTCGCCCACGCTTCGGGAGACACTTCGGGGCTGGCGTGAAATGACCGGTGGAGTTTGAGCGGAGGCGGTCGCGAGGTCGGCGCAGGCGAAAGTGGCTGCGAGGAGCAAGGCGGGGAGATGGGGTTGCGGTTTGGGCGGGGCGGGTGGGTGAAGCGGGGTGGTCGGGAGCGAGGAGGCGCAATGAGGGGCTTTAGGTGCGTTCATTTCACCTCTCTCTAGGCCATTCGGGAGCGGAGGTTACTGAAGATTGTAGGAAAGCGGCAGAGGGGCTGCCTATCGCGTGGCGCGGAGGTGGGGAGAGGGGAGTGTGGAGTGCGGCGACATGTCGCCGCTTTGGATTCGCCGGGGGAGCGAGGGCGGGGTGCGGGGGTGATCTGGGGTGGGGGGCGAGGGGGCGGCTATGGAGTGCGCCAGCCCTCTGGCGCTTTGCTTTGGCGCGGGGCCGAGGACGGGCGTGGGGGAGTTGGCTGGAAAGCGGCAGAGGGCCACCGCTTTGGAGCGAGCGGAGGAGGGGCCGCGGGTGGGGGGAAGGTTTTTGGCGGGGTGGCGAGGGGGCGGTTGTAGGAAAGCGGCAGGGGGCTGCCGCACTCCATATTTTTTAGGGGCCGCGCAGGGCGGCGAGGAGGTGGCGGAGTTCCTGGTCGGTGTCCGCGGGGTTGGCCAGGGTTTGGCCGACCTCCACCCGGAGCAGCTCGCCGAACCGGCGCCGGAGCCGAAAGGTGGTTTGCTTGATGGCAACCAGGCTCAGCTGGGTGGTGCGGGCAATTTCCGCGTAGGGAATGGTCTCCACGTCGCCGAAGAGATGCGGTCGGAGCAGGTCAAAGAGTTCGATCCGACCCCCGCTGCTGAACTCGGCGCGGAGCCGCTGGCGGACGCGGTCCAGGGTGGCCAGGGCCCAACGGCGGTCGTACTCGGAATCGGGCGCGCGTTCGTCGCGGGGTTCGAGGGCGAAACGTTGCTCGGCCTCGGTGGCATCGAACGAAACGATTTCCTGGCCGCGACCGCGCTTCAGGGTGTCGGCGTTCCGATGAGCCTCGTGCAGGTGGTTGTCGGCGGCCTTCATCAGGAAGGACCGGAATCGTCCCTTTTCCTGCCGCGCACGGGCGATTCCGTCGCGGGAGAGGAGGGCGAGGAAGAGGCCCTGGGTCAGGTCGCGGGCGTTCTCGGGGTCGTGACCGCGCCGCCGGATATGGGCGTAGAGCGGGAACCAGTAGGTCTGACAGAGGGACGCGAGGGCGGCTTCGGCGGAGGGATTCGAGCCGTCGCCCGCGGCCACCACCACGCTCCAGTGGGTGGTGGCGAAGACGGGGTTTCCGGCTCCTTCCGGACGATGGCTGCCGCTCACTTCAGTGTGTTATCGAATGGGAGGGCCTCTGGGAAGCCGTAGTTCATTCTGCCGAATCTCCGGAATGGATTTCCCGGTGACTGCGAAATGCCGGAATTCGGCTGGCACTGGGTTGCTTGGCTTGTTTAATCGCCGACGAACCGTCAACCCGCATGGAAATCGTCCTTATCGTCTTCTTTCTCCTGGTGTTGATCGCCATTGGCGTCACCTCGGTCCTGTGCATCCGCAAGATTCAGCCGGGCCGGGCCGGGGTGAAAACGGGATGGGGCGGACTTCAGGTCTCCTTCGATTGGATGATCCGCATCCCGCTCGTGCAGAGTTATCACATCGTGGATATCTCGGTGAAGAAGCTGGAGATCCAGCGGAAGGGGAAGGACGGGCTGGTGTGCAAGGACAACATCCGGGCGGACATCGTGGTGGCCTTCTATATCCGGGTGGATGCGACGGCCGACAGTGTTCGCAAGGTGGCGCAGATGCTCACGCCGGAGCGTGTCTCGGACGTGATGCAGCTTCGCGAGTTGTTCGAGGCCAAGTTTTCCGAGGCCCTGAAGACGGCGGGCAAACAGATGGAATTCCACGAGCTGTTCACGGAGCGCACGAAGTTCCGGGATCAGATCCAGGCGACCATCGGCAAGGATCTCGACGGCTTCCTGCTCCAGGACGTGGCCATCGATTACCTGGAGCAGACGCCGCTCGATCAGCACGACCCGAACAACGTGCTCGATGCCGAGGGCATCAAGAAGATCACCGAAATCACCCAGCGCGAGCGCGTTGTCGCCAACGAACACGCCCAGCGCACCGGGGTGCAGATCGAGAAGGAGAATGCGGACGCCGACATCGCCAAGCGCGAGCAACGTCGTCGCACCGAGGAGGACACGGCGCGTCAGAACCGTGCGATCACGGAGGTGAAGGCCAACGAGGAAGCCGAGACCCGGAAGGTCATCGAGGCCCGGCGTCAGGAGGTCGAGGCCCGGCGGCTCGAGGCCGAGGAATCCATCCGGTTGCGCACCGAGGACATGAATCGCGCCGTGCAGGAGCGGGAATACACCGTGCGCAAGGAGAAGCAGCGGTTGGAACAGGAGGCGGTCCAGGAGGGTGAGGAAGCGCGCGTTCGCCGCGAACGGACGGTGTCCCTGGCCGAGATGGACAAGGAAGTGAAGGTCGCCGAAGCCGCGGTCGAGGTGGAACGGAAGAGGGCGACGGTCGTGGCCGAACAGAAGGGCGTGGTCCAGCAGCAGGAGGAGAAGCTGAACATCGAGGCCCGCATGACCGCGGATCGCGTGCGGGAGGTGACGCTTATCGAGGCGGACATGAACGCCAAGAAGGAGCAGGTCCAGAAGGTGGTCGCCGCCGAGGCCCAGCGCGAATCCGAGCGCCACCTGGCCGAGGCGGAGAAGATCCGGACCGTGACCACGGCCGAGGCGTCGCGGGACGCAGGCGTGCGCGAGGCCGAGCGGATGCAGATTCTGGCGGACGCGGAGGCCCGCGCCTCGGAGAAGCGCCGGATCGCGATGGAACAGCAGGCCGAGGGCGTGTCCGCCCAGGAGGCCGCCCGCGGGCTGGCGGAGGCGAAAGTCATGATCGCGAAGGCCGGCGCACGCCAGGCCGAGGCGGAGGCCGTCAAGCAGGTCGGGCTCGCGGAAGCCGAGGTGACCAAGGCGAAGGGCACGGTGAATGCGGACATGACGCAGTCCCAGGCCCATGCCGAAGCCCAGGGCACGAAGGACAAGGAACTCGCCGCCGCCGCGGGCATCGAGGCTCGCGGCCAGGCCGAGGCGAAGTCGATCGAGGAGAAGGCCCGAGCCATGAAGCTCCTCCACGAAGCGGGCCAGCAGCACGAGGAATTCCGCCTGCGCCTGGCCAAGGAACGCGACGTCGAGCTCGCGGCCATTCACGTCGACAAGGACATCGCCGAGGCCAACGCGCGGATTGTGGGCGAGGCGCTGAAGGTGGCGCGCATCGACATCGTGGGCGGTTCCAACGACTTCTTTGAGAAGGTCGTCCGGGCGGTGGGCAGCGGCAAGGCGGTGGACCGACTGGTTTCGAACAGCACCACCCTCACCGACATCAAGGAGACCTTCTTCGATGGCGACCCGGAGCGGTTCAAGACCCAGGTCCGCCAATGGATCGCCGACTTCGGCATTCCGACTGAGGACCTGAAGAACCTCACGTTATCGGCCCTGTTCGCCAAGCTGCTCGCGGGTGCGGGCGACGACGCGGTGAAGTCGGCGCTCCAGGCCGCGGTGAAGACGGTCCATGGGGCGGGGCTGGGGGACACGCCGGCGGGGCGGTTCCTGAACGACTCGAAGACGGCGCGCGTCTGAGGGTTTTTGCCGCGTATGCACGGCTGGCCGTTTCATCTCCACGGTTCAGGTGATCGACCACCCATTTCCGTGCGCATGGGAACCTCCCGTCGCCTTCTGTCGTGAGCGCCACTCCCTCGACGCCTTCTCCGTTGCCGGGGGCGGCCGGTCCTTCCGGACCGGTCCCGCCGGCGGCTGCGGCTGCGGCTGCGGAATCCCCGGCGAGTGCGACGTACGAGATTCTGAGGCAGCGGTTGTCGGCGCTGGGCGACACCCTGCGCGAGCGCCTGGGAGCCCTGGATGCCCGGCGGAGGGAGGTGTTCGGTTCGATTGAGGCGAAGATCCTGCAGGCGGACCGGGTCACCACCTCGCACAACTGTGTGCCGCGGGACATGATCCGGGTGGGGCCCACGCGGTTCCTGTTCGGGTTCAACGTGAATTTCGGTCTGAAGAAGGAGATCGAGCTGGGGGATGTTTTTGCGATCTACGATCGGGACGAGACGACGGGGACCTTTCGCGAAGGGGATCTTGCGGCGTTGCGGGATCCGCGGTTCCTGACGGATTTCAAACGGTTGTACCACGTCTACGAAAAGACGGTTTTCAGCAAGTTCTCGGAGATCGAGGGCCGCCTCTACATGGTGTTTCGGATCGGGGCCGGTCCCTCGGACATCGCGGTGTTCAAGTGGGGTTTCGACGCCGGCCAGCTCAAGTACCTCGATGGACGGGCGGAGTCGGACTATCGGCGGGTGGGATTTCCCCCGACGCACCAGTTTCGGTGGCTCACCCCCGACCGTCAGTCGTACCGGTACGGGGATCATCCGCATGTCTCGATCGAGGACCGCGTGTTCGTGGAGTGCGTCGGCGGCGATCTGACGATCAAGATCGAGGACAACACGGCGACGGGCGGGGGCGTGTATTCGGAGCGGGTGGAGGACCGCCATCAGAAGGTGGACGACGCGGAGATCGGGTATGCCGTGTTGGAGCCGCTCGTGCTGCTCAAGGTCCGGCCGTACAAGGAGACCACTTTCCGGTATTTCATTTTCCATCAGAAGCTCCACACCGTTCACCGCGTTGATTCCCTGGGTCAGTCGTGCGCGTTGCTTCCGGAGGAGCATGGCCTGGTGTTTCCCGATGGGTATTACCTGGCGACGGGCGAGTTGAAGCAGTTCGAGGCGCGCGAGACCGGGCTTGTGCTGGAGCGCGTGATTCAGGCTCCGAACGGCGAGGATTCCCTCTTCGTTTTTTATGACGCCGCGCTGGGGGTCTATGTCGTGATGGCCTACCGCCTGATTGCGCAGCAGGTGGAGGAGCGGGTGGTCTGCCATGGGTTTTCGCTCTTTCCCAACGGCCATCTGCTGCTCTTTCGCGCCGACGCCGAGCCGCAGAAGCACCACACGGTGCAGCTTCGTCAGACGCCGTTCCACGAGAAGGGTTATGAGCCCCCAGGCCAGCGGGACGCGTTCCTCTATCAGATCGGGAACAAGGACGTCGTCCGCTGCCTGGCCGAAGCGAATGAGATTGCGTCGCTGGTTCACCGTCGCCAGCCCTACGCCGAGCTGTACGAGGATGTGGTGAAGCGGTGTTCGGTGGTGCTGGACGCCTATCCCTGGCTGACCCATGCGGAGGCCAAACGACTCGATGCCTCCCTCCGCGACATCCGGGACGCTGCGGGTCAGGCGGTGGAGGAGTTCGACAAGGTTCGTCGTCTCCAACGGGAAGCGGTTCAGCAGGTGGCCGCGCTCAGGCAACGGTGCGAGGCGCAGTTCGGGGCGTTGCGCCGGGCGTCGTTCAACCGGCTTGAGGACCACGTCCAGCACCTCGCCACCCTGCGCCGCCTGCGCGGCGAGTTGATCACGCTGAAGGAGGTTCGGTACGTCGATCTGGCTGCGCTGGGGGAACTCGAGCAGGTGATCATCGCGCGGACGGACGAGCTGGCGGCCGCCTGCGTGAAGTTCCTGCTGCGGCCTGAGGCGCTGGAGCCCTATCGGAAACGTGCGGCGGAGCACCTGGCGGCGGTGGATCAGGTCCAGCGGGTGGTGGACGGACGGAAGCTGGACGAGGCTGCGGCGACTGCCCGGGTCGAGCTGGAGATGCTGGTGGAGATCGTCAACAACCTCCGCATCGAGGACGCCACGGAGACCACGCGGATCCTGGATGGCATCACGGCGATTTACGCGACGCTGAACCAGGTCCGGGCCGCGTTGCAGAAGCGGGTGCAGTCGCTGGGGGCGGTCGAGAACGCCGCGCGATTCGCGGCGCAGATGAAACTGCTCGGGCAGTCGGCCGCCAGTTTTCTCGATCTCTGCGACACCCCGGCGAAGTGCGACGAATACCTCAATCGCCTGGCGGTTCAGTTGGAGGAACTCGAGGGGGCGTTCGCGGATTTCGAGGATTGCACGGTCCGCATTGCGGAGCGGCGCGTCGAGTTGTCGGAGGCTTTCGAGCAACGGAAGCTGGGGCTGGTCGAGCAGCGGAACCGGCGTTCGGCCGCGCTGGTGAGTGCCGCCGAACGGATTCTCAAGGTCATCCAGAACCGGCTGGCGAA
The DNA here is from genome assembly GCA_964476125.1 of uncultured Verrucomicrobiota bacterium. Lineage (GTDB taxonomy): Bacteria > Verrucomicrobiota > Verrucomicrobiia > Limisphaerales > CAIMTB01 > CAIMTB01. The sequence goes on from CAYZAE010000147.1 coordinate 13,022, forward strand.
CCTGGGCTCGGTCCAGGAGATCAACACCTACCTTGCCGCCGACCTGATGGTGGCGAAGGTCCGCGACCAGATCGCGGAGTTGCTGGCGCTGGGCGATTCGGTGAGGGCCGACGACCTCCAGGGGCGCCTCAAGAGCGCCCAGCAGGAGGCGGTCCGGCAGCTCAAGGATCGCGAAGAACTGTTTGTCGGAGGGCCCGGAGTCATCCAGCTCGGTCGCCACCGGTTCAACGTCAACACCCAGCCCCTTGATCTCACCCTGGTTCATCGCGACGGCGAACCGTTCCTGCATCTGACGGGCAGTCGCTATTTCGAGGCGGTCACCGACGAAGCGTTCCTCGCCACCCGAAGCGCCTGGAATCAGGAGCTGCCGTCCGAGAACGCCGACGTGTACCGGGCGGAGTTTCTGGCTCACTGCCTTCTCCAGCGGCTCGTGGCCGGACCGGGGTCGGGAGCCGGGCGCGTCGCGCCGGGGGCAACGGAGGCTGGCGGTTCGGGGGATTCCGGTGCCGGTGCCGGTCCCGGCCTCGGCCTGGATTCCTTCCTGGCCCTGTCGGAGGACCAGCGACTGGCGTGGGTTCAGGAGGCCATGGCTTCGCGGTTGCAGGAGGGCTACATCAAGGGCGTTCACGACCATGACGCGGCCCGGATCCTGCAGGCTCTGGCGGAGACCCATGTCGCGTTGAGGCTGGCCCGCTATCCGCCGGATGTCCGGGCCTGCGCGATCGTTTATTGGCACCGCTTTTGTCCGGCGGAAGTCCGGAGCCTTTGGCAGGCGCGCCTGCGGGCGTTCGGGGAGCGCAACCGGTTGTTTCCCGGGGATCCCACCCGTCGCAGTTACTGCGAGGCGCTGGCCACGCTGATTGCCGCCTTCGCCCGCGAGACCGGGCTCTATTCGGTGGAGCTTTCCGAGTCGGCGGGGGAGTACCTGTTCCATGAGCTGACGTCGGGGGAAGCGTTTGTCTCGAGTCGCGAGGCGGACGAGATGGTGGGGGCGTTTCAGCGCCATTTGGTGGCCAAGGGCAGCGACGGGGCCTTTGCCCGGTGCCGGACCGAGCTTGCGACGCACCCGGCCAGCGACCTTGAGCTCATCCGCGACTGGGTTCGCGGCTTTCTCCTCCAGCGGACCGAATCCGCCGGGTATGGGGAGGAGGCGGTGGCGGTGCTCTTTTGCGGGAGTGCCCTGGTGCGCGCCGTGGTGGAGGCCGCGACGACGCGTGTGCTTGATCCGCTGAAGGGGGGGCACGCGCGAATTCAGGGGACCCGATATGTCTTCGAGTATCTGAGCTTCCGGGAGCGCCTGGTTCGTTTTGAACGCGAGGTGTTGCCGCGTTTCGAGCAGTACCGTCAGCGCCGCCAGCAACTGCTCGATCGTGAGCGTGCCCGTTTGCGACTGGAGGAATTCCGTCCGCGCGTCCTGACCTCGTTCGTGCGGAACGAGCTGATCGACGAGGTGTATCTGCCGCTGGTGGGGGACAACCTGGCGAAGCAGATCGGGGCGGCGGGGGATCAGAAGCGCACGGATCTGATGGGGATGCTGCTGGTGGTTTCGCCGCCGGGTTATGGCAAGACCACGCTGCTGGAGTACGTGGCGAGCCGGTTGGGCATCGTGTTTGTGAAGATCAACGGACCGGCGCTGGGGCATGCGGTGACCTCGTTGGATCCGGAGGATGCCCCCAACGCGGCGGCGCGGGAGGAGATCCACAAGCTGAACCTCGCGTTCGAGATGGGCGACAACGCGATGATCTGCATCGATGACATCCAGCACTGCAATCCGGAGTTCCTGCAGAAGTTCATCTCCCTCTGTGATGGACAGCGCAAGATCGAGGGTGTCTGGCAGGGACGACCGCGGACCTACGATCTCCGCGGCCGCAAGGTCGTGGTGGTGATGGCGGGCAATCCGTACACCGAGAGCGGGCAGAAGTTCAAAATCCCGGACATGCTCGCGAACCGGGCGGACACCTACAACCTGGGGGACGTCATCGGGAACCGGGCGGATGCCTTCAAGGCCAGTTACCTCGAGAATGCGGCGACCTCGAACACCGTGCTGGCCGCGGTGGCCACGCGACATCCGAAGGACATCCGCACCTTCATCCGACGCGCGGCCAGCGATTCCGTCGAAGCGACATCGGGATCGGAGGGCGGAGGGTTTGAGGGAAATTATTCGGGCCATGAACTCGAGGAGATTCTGGCGGTGACGCGTCGGTTGCTGTCGGTGCGGGAGGTCGTGTTGCGGGTCAACCAGGAGTACATCGCGTCGGCGGGTCAGGCGGATGACTACCGGACCGAGCCGCCGTTTCGATTGCAGGGTTCGTACCGCAACATGAACCGGTTGGCGGCGAAGGTTGTTCCGATCATGAACGACGACGAGATCCGCGCCGTTCTGCTCGATCACTACCGCAACGAGGCGCAGACCCTCACATCGGGCACGGAGGCCAATCTGCTGAAGTTCAAGGAACTGGTGGGATGGCTTTCCGTCGAGGAGCAGGCGCGCTGGGAGGAGATCAAGCGGACCTTCCGCAGGCACCAGCTGACGCGTGGTTCCGGCGATGCGAACGATCCGGTGAGTCGGGTCGTGGGTCAGTTGGCTGCTTTCCATGCGGGCCTTGAGGGCATTCAAAAGGCGTTGCTCGACGGACTCGCCCGCGTCCCGGCGGCCCCGGTGTCCGCGGCCACCGCGACCCCTCCGACCGTTCCGGCGATGGATTGGACGCCGATGGTTCAAGGCTTGGAGTCGCTTCGGACCGCAATTCTTGAGCGGCCGCCGGTCGCGCTGCCTGTGCCACCTGCGGCGCCCCTGCCGGTTCCGCCTGCCGTGGAGAGAGTGGCGGGTGAACCGCGTGACAGCCTGCTGGCGGAGAAGTTGTCGGAGGGACTGGCTGCGCTCGGCGAGGACCTGACCCGTGCCGTGTCGGTCACGCATTCGAGCACCCTGGCGGAGCGGGTGGACAGCCTTTCGCATGAGTTGGAGATGATCCACAGCACCCTGGCCACCTTGAAGGATCTCGCGGGCCAGCAGCGCGACCACCTTCGCGGTGCCCAGGAGTTGTTGGCGACGCGGGCGCGTCAGGGGACGGTGGAGTTCGAATTGACCGAGGACATGCTCAAGAACGAGCGCGCGTTCCTGGAGCGTTTCCATGAGGTTCTGGCCAAAACGGAACGCGCGGCGACACCGGCTCCTGTGTCGGGGGCCGGCTCGAACCCCGAGACGCTTCCCCCGCGCATCGAACCGTCGCCGTAAAGCGTTCCGCTCCCCACTCCCAACTCCCTGCTCCCCACCCCAGCCTCCCCACTCCCGACGCTTGTGAACCGCAACCTGATGGAAAAAATCCAAAAGCTGGGCCGCAAGGTGGAGCCCCTTCGGCAGTTCGTGCAGAACGCCCCGGCCGAGATGGCGAGAATGCGTGAAGCGGTGGCGGTCACTGCCGGTCAGCTTCAGCAGTTGCGGTCGGAGATCCAGGCCGGTCTGGGCGATCTGCGGGCGGATTCCGGCGACCAGATGCTGGCGGCGCTGGGCGAGTTGCGGGGTGCCTCCGGGGTTTTGCGGCAGGCGGGGTTTGAGTTTGCGGGTGTCGATCTCGAGCTGGGCGTGACGGCGGGGCAGCGGCTGATGATCCATTTGCGGCGTGTCGAGGTGGTGCCGCCGGCCATGTTGCGTGCCCTGGCCAGCGCGTATCCGGGTCACCTGGCGCTGCGTGCCGTGCTGGCCGCGCTTGAACGCGCCATCCAGATGGCCGAGACCGTGGACCTTCGCGAGATGGACTTCACCCAACTCACCGTCGCCCTGGGGCCAGCTCCGAGTGTCCGGATCGGTTGGAGGTCAGAATCCGGTTCCGGGGCGCCGGGGACTTCGATTGCGGGAACTTTGCCGGCGGTGGCGACATCGCCTGCGGAAGGGGTGCCGGTGCTTCCGCCGTTCCTGGGATCAAAGCCGCCCGGAAGCCCCTCCCGTTCGGAGGCGACTGCGGTGGCCGCTCCCTCGGTTCTGGCCTTGCCTGAGAGGCCGTCGGGTGGGGTGGATCGTGGCGGGGTGGAGGCGCCCCAGGGGGCTGCGGTGCCGTTGCCTGTGCCGGCTCCGACCCCTCCTCCGGTGACGACCGAGAAGCGTTTGGGATCCAACTGGCGGGAGAATGCGTTGGACCGGTTCAAGAGGATGCCGAGGGTGGGATCCGACCGATCTGAC
>CAYZAE010000148.1:0-17147 GCA_964476125.1 uncultured Verrucomicrobiota bacterium
TCAGCTCAGATGCACGATGGCGTGGATGACTTCGCCGGAGCGCATGCGGGCGATGGTGTCGTTGATGTCCTCGAGGCGGACCCGGTGGGAGATCATGCCGCGGGGATCAAAACGGCCGGCGGCCATCATGCGGAGGTAACGCGGGATGTCCTCGGCGGGGCGGCTGCCTCCGCCTTCGGAGCCGGTCAGGATCTTGCCGTGGTGCAGGGCCAGGGTGTTGAGGGAGAGTTTCCGGTCGTGGGCCATGACCCCGACACCGATGCAGCGGCCCTTCGGCCCGGCGAGGGCAAAGGCCTGTTCGAGCACGGCAGGCAGGCCGGTGCCGTCGATGACCACGTCCGCCGGCTGGCCGCCGAGGATTTTTCGGACAGCGGCGGGGAAGTCTTCGCTGCCGGAGTTGACGGTGTGGGTGGCGCCGAATTCGCGGGCCTTGGCGAGCTTGGGGTCGCGCAGATCGACGGCGATGACCGGGTGGGCGCCGGCGAGGTGGGCGCCGAGCACCGTGCCGAGCCCGATGCCGCCGCAGCCGATGACCACGACTGATTCCCCGAGCCGCACCGCGGCGTCGTTGTTGATGACCCCGAACCCGGTGGTGAGCGTGTCGGCGAGCATACAGCAGACCTCGGGATCGGTGCCGGGGGGGACGACGGTGACGCGGTTTTCGGAGAGGAGGGCGTACTGCTGGAAGGTGGTGATGCAGCCGGCGTTCACGGTGCGGCCGTTCCAGTCATACAGGGCGCCGCGCGCTTCGATGCCGCGGCCAGGGCGCCAGTGGCAGACCACGCGGTCGCCGGGTTTCGCATGGCGGACTTCGGGGCCGATTTCCAGTACCGTAGCGGCGGCTTCGTGGCCGAGCAGGTGCGGCAGCCAGCGGTCGGGGCCTTTGACGCCGTCGATCTCGCCGATCTGGGAGCCGCAGATCCGGGTGGCAAGGATCTGGACCAGCACCTGGCCGAAGCCGGGCTTCGGCACTTCGACCTCGTCGAAGACGAGCGGCTGGCGTTGTTCTACGAGAATGGCGGCTCGGGTTTTCAAGGGCGTGGGGGCGGCGGCGGCAGGGCGGAAGGCAGGGGCAGCATTAGGCGATCCGCGATCAGAGATTGAGCAGGGACATGCCGCCCTGGACGAGTGTTTGTTTGGAGATGGGACGGGAGTTCCCGATGATTTTGACGGCCTGGGCTCCGGCGAGCTGGCCGAGGAAGGTGGTGAGCGGGAGGGGCAGGCCGCGGGCGGCGGCGAGGGCGACCACGGAGAAGAAGGCGTCCCCGGCGCCGATGGCGTCGACGACCTCGAATTCGAGGGGCGGGCAGGCGGAGGTATCGCCGGAGCTGTTGACGCCGCGGGTTTCGACGGCGCCGCGGGTGAGCCAGCCGGCTTGGGCGCCGAGGTGACGACGGAGCGATTCGAGTTCGACGGGCAGGTCGGGACGACGATGGCCGCAGGCGAGGATCAGTTCCTGTTCGTCGAGGGTGAAGGCGTCGGCGCGGCGGTACTGCCGGTTGATGATGTTGAACCCGTGGTTGTTCGAGTTCGTCTGGCAGTTGAGGGCGAGGAAGGGGGCGGTGTCCTGGATCAGGTCACGGACGGCGGGCTGCATGAGCCCGTGGCCGAAGTCGAGCAGCAGGACGGCATCAACCTGGCGGATCTCCTCCCGCAACCGGGTGAGCACGCGTTCGATGACTGCGGGGGCGGGTGGGGTGGCATCGATGTAATTCACCGAAAACAGCTTTTTGACCTCCTTGCCCGGGGCGGGAGGTTCGACGAATCGCTGTTTGACGACGGTGGTGAAGTTTTCGGCGTACACCGTCCGGTTGGCGGAGGGCGGGATATGCGCGGCGAGCTGGACCTGCACCCAGGGTTCGTGGCCGACGAGACTGAAGTAGCGGACGTCGTCGACGAATTCGCGCACGTGCCGGAAGACGGCGAGGGCGCCGCCGCACTGGGTGTCCTCGTTGAGGAAGCGGCTGGAGATGATGAGGTTTTTGGACGTGAGCCCCTGGGCTTTCACGTAGGCGTAGCGGTCGAAGATGGTGTCCCCGACGACCAGCACGCGGAGGTTGCGGAACGATTCGACGGTGTCGTGGAAATCCTTGCGCGTGTGGTGGGCGGCGAGACCGGTGCAAAACGCCTTCACCGGTTCGCTGAGGTGATCGAAGTAATGATTCAGCAGCCGGGTGGAGGAGTACTTGATGGGCCCGACGAACTTCATTTCCCCGCCCTGACTTTCGATCGCAGCGCGTTCTTCCCGCAGCAGGCCGGAGAGGTCCATGGAAGGATCCTCATACTCTTTGCCCTTGCAATAGAAGTTGGGGCGGACGACGTCGATGGCGGCGAACGGGCCGCGGTGGGGGACGAGGATGACGTGATCGACGCAGGCGAGGGCGGCGAGGCTGCGGATCCGGAGCTGTTCGTTGAAGTAGGGGCGGCCGGGGCCCTTGTCGACGAAGCGGTCGGCGGTGAGGGTGACCACGAGCATGTCGCCGAGGGCGCGGGCCTCCTCCAGGTGGAGGATATGGCCCGGGTGCATCAGGTCGAAGACGCCGTGCGAATGGACGATGGTACGTCCGGCGTTCCGGAGGGCTGCGAGTGTTTCGCGGGCCGCCTCGAAGGGGATGACCTTGGAGGCGGTGGCGGCGGCGGCGGTGGCGGCGCCTGGATGGGGGGGCTGCGTCGGCATCCGGCGGGGGGGTGTCGAGGTCGCGTCAGCGCGAGGCGAAGTCGTAGGCCCGGGCCGAGCGGTCGATCTTCATGAACTTCATGTTGTAATGCTCCGCGGCGTCGATGTCGGGGAAATGCCCTGAATCGAGGGCGCGACGCAGTTCGGCGACTTCGGCGCGGATGGAGCTGACGGGCTGGTAGCCCAGTTCGCGGACGATCTTGGCGGAGGAGATGTGGTAATCGCGGCGGTCGAGCGTTTCGGTGACCTTGATCTCGACGTTGAGGTCCTTGAGCTCCTGCTGGATGACGCGGGCGATCTCGATGACCTTGAGGTTCTCGAATCCGAAATTGAAGGTGCGCCCGTTGATCTTGGCGGCGGGGGTGTCGATGAGCCGGCCGTAGAGATTGACCATGTCGGTCATGCCGACGTTGGGGCGCCGTTGTTCACCGCCGTGGACGGTGATGACCCGTTTGCGGAGGGCGTCGGCGGTGAGTTTGTTGACGGTCAGATCGAACCGTTGCCGCGGGGAGAAGCCGCAGATGGTGGCGGGCCGGATATTGACGGCGGTGAAGTCGGGGGAGGCCGCCGCGGTGACGAGCCATTCCGAGAGCGCCTTGTAGCGGGAATAGAACGTGAGCGGTTCGGGTTCGAGATCCTCGGTGACGTCGGGGACGTTCTTGATGCCGAAGACGCTGCTGGAGGAGGCGTTGATGAAGCGCTTCACGCCGGAGGCGCGGGCGCGGGCGATCAGCATGCCGATGGCGTCGAAGTTGACCTGGCGGGTGAGCACTTCGTCGATGTCGCCGGTGGGATCGTTGGAGATGGCGGCGAGATGGATGATCTGGTCGACGCCGGCGACGGCGCGTTCGACGGTGGCGGGGTCGCGGAGATCGCCTTGGACCAGTTCGAAGCGGGATTTCCAGTCGGCGTACGCGGGATTGCGTTCGAGGGCATCGAGGCCGGCCCGGGTGTAGAGCATGAGGTCGAGCACGCGGACGTGGTGTCCGAGGCCGAGCAGATGGGGCGTGAGGCGGCTGCCGACGTAGCCGAAGCCGCCCGTGACGAGGATTTTCTGGGGGGTCATGGTCACGGTTTGTGGATGTAGTCGAGAGGTTGCTGGCGGAGTGCTTCGAGGTGGCGGGTGGCCCAGGCGATGGTTTCGTCGACACCGGTCTCGAAGGAGACCTGGTCGGTCCAGCCGAGTGTCTGCCGGGCCTTGGTGGCGTCGAGGAGGTAGGCGGCGTCCTTGCCGGGGCGGTCGCCGACGACATCGGCGACTTTCGAGAATTCGGCGCCCATTTTTTGGCAGACCGTTTCGACGACCTGCCGGATGGAGTGGGTGACGCGGGTGGAGAGGTGGTAGGTCTGGCCGGGTTCGCCCTGGCGGGCGATGCGCAGGGTGGCTTCGGCGACGTCGCGGATATGGATGAACGATCGGACGGAATGGCCGCCGCCGTGGAGGGGGAGCCGTTTGCCGAGGAGGATGTAGAGGACGGTGCGCGGGACGATCCGGTAAAGCTGTTGGCCGGGGCCGAAGACGTTGGCGGCGCGGGTGAAGACGACGGGGAACTTGTAGTTCTTGAAGAACGTCATCAGGTGCAGGTCGCAGGCGGCGCGGGAGGCGGCGTAGGGCGTGCTGGGGTTGAAGGGGGCGTCCTCGGTCACGTTGCCGGAGCAGCTGCCGTAGACTTCGGGGGTGGAGACGTGGACGTAGCGTTTGATGAAGTCGCGACGGCGCAGTTGTTCGTGAAGCCGGACGTTGGCGACGACGTTGGTCTGGTACCAGTGTTCCGGGTGGAGCCAGCTTTCGGCGACCATGCTTTGGGCGGCGAAATTGATGACGTAGTCCGGACGGAACTCATCGACGGTGGCGGCGATGCGGTCGGTGTCGTGGTTGAGGTCGAGTTGGGCAAAGCGGAAGCGCGCCTGGGCGGTGGGGTCCTGGATCCAGCGATAGGGCAGGAAGGCCGGGTGGGCTTCGGGGGAGCGGCTGGTGCCGATGATTTCGGAGCCGGCCTCGAGGGCGTGGGCGATGAAGCTTGCTCCTGAGAAGGAGTTGCTGCCGATGACCAGAATACGTTCTGCCATAGGATGTTCGCTACGGGCTCGTCGCCTTGCCGCCAACGGTTTGGGATCGGACATTTCCTGGACGGCGGCCGGTCACAGGGTGGGTGAACCTAAGGGGCGGGTGGGGGAGGGGGACAGTAGAAAAGAAAGAGGCGGGCCTTGGGCTACACACGGAAGGATCTTCAACCCAAAGCCCGCCTTCCTTCCCCGAGGAAGGAAACTGTTCCTTTGCCGGCCAGTCGTCGGACCTGACGTTGCTGACGTGTTCGGATCCAGGCGTAAACGCCTACTCACGACGGTTCGTGAACTGCGACAGTGCCGGGGACGGGTTTGAAATAGCGGGCGGGCGACCGGCTTGGCAAGAGGTTTTCCTGGCCTATGGAGTGCGGCAGGCCTCTGCCGCTTTCCCGCCAGCGTCTCCTCCGATCCCACGCACCGCGGCCGCCCTTCGCGCAAGCAAAGCGCCAGAGGGCTGGCGCACTCCCTAGGCCGGCGTGCCCATTCGCCATTCGCGACTGGACGAAAGGTCTCAGTGGGGGAAGCTGGCGGCATCCTTCCCCCCGTGAGAACCCGTCGTCAGTTCCTGGGCACAACCACCGCCGCTGCCGTGGCGTCCGTCGCTGGACTTGGGGCGTGGGCCCAGGCCGGAGGCCAATCCCTCGCCGCCACGGCCGATGCCGGCGCGGGTTCGCCGCCCCGTTCCATGAGCACCGTTACGATTGCCCGTGTTGAAGCCATCCCGCTCCAGTATCCGGTGGTGGGTCGGTTCAAGTTTTTTGAGCGGCCGGATGGAACGCCTTCGGGTCGGCCGGCGGTCCTGGTGAAGATCACGGCCAGCGACGGGACGGTGGGTTGGGGCCAGAGTGTGCCGACGCCGCGGTGGAGTTATGAAACTCCGGAATCCGTGGTGACCACCATTCGGCGGTATCTGGCGCCGGTGCTGACGGGGTTGGATCCGGCGGACATGGACGCCGTGCACGCGGCGATGAACAGCGCGATCGCGCCGTCGTTTTCCACCGGACAACCGATCTGCAAGGCGGGCCTTGATCTGGCGTTGTTTGATCTGGTCGGGCGGCGGCTGGGGAAGCCGGCGTCGGAGCGATGGGGGAAATCGGGGACGGCGAAGCGTCGGATCCCGCTCAGTTGGACGTTGAATCCGAAGACCCTGGACGAGGTGGAGGCGATGGTGGCGGCGGGCCGGGAGCGGGGTTACCGCCATTTCAATGTGAAGGTCGCGCCGGATCCGAAGTTCGATCTCGAACTTTGTCGGATCGTGAAGCGGCTGGCGCCGGATGGGTTTCTTTGGGCGGACGCGAACGGGGGGTATGACGAGGCGACGGCGACGGCGGTGTTGCCGAAGCTGGCGGACCTCGGGGTGCCGGTCATCGAGCAACCGCTTCCGGCCAATCGCCTGACCGGGTACGCCCGGTTGCGGAAGCTGGGGGCGTTGCCGGTGATCATGGACGAGGGAGTGGTGTCGACGGTGGAACTCGAGGAGTTCATCCGGCTTGGGTTGCTGGATGGCGTGGCCATGAAACCGGCGCGTTGCGGCGGGTTGACGGAGGCGCGGCGCCAGGTGGAGATGGTTTTGGATCGCGGCCTGATGTTCCTGGGCAGCGGCCTGACGGATCCGGATGTTTCGCTGGCGGCTTCGCTGGCGTTGTATGGGGCGTACGATCTCAAGTACCCGGCCGCGCTGAACGGATTGCAGTTCCTCTCCGGTTCGGTGCTGACAACGCCCTTTGAGCTCGTGGACGGAGCGCTGGAGGTGCCGGTGGGACCGGGGTTGGGAGTGACGGTGGAGGAATCCAAACTGCCGGCGTTGCTGGCGAAGGACGTATGAACAACGGGATCCAACGCGGAGTCGGCTCGGTCGGAATTCCACGCCGTGCCGGATGGTTCCGGTCGGGCCTCGGGACCTGGCTGACTGGTCTGGGGTTGGGCCTGGGGATGGGGATGGCGCCGACGTCGGGACATGCGGCGGAATCCACGGTGCTGGAGTTTCCGGCGACCGGTCGGGTGCTTCATCTCCGCGTTGAGGCGCCCGAGTCGTTGGCAAAACCCGGGGCGGGTTTTCACGGCGGCGGAACGCCGGGCTTGCGGCATGCCGTTCAATGGGCGCCTTCGGTGGGGAGCGACGGGTTGCCGGTGCCGGGTCGTCGCGATGCCCTGGTGACCCTCCCTCCGAATGTTGCCGAGGGAGCATCGACGCGCCGTCTCGAACTTCAGACGCAGACGGACCAGGTCGAAAGTTCGGGGGGTGCGATGTTCCGGTTTGGGGCGGTGGACGACCGGTCCCTGGGGCTCTGGGAGGGGGATCGGCCGGTGTTTGTGTATCGGCATGGCACGATGCTGAAGCCGGGGGTGCCGGCGGATCGGGCGCGAAGTTCCTACGTGCATCCTTTGTTCGGGTTGGATGGGGAGGTGCTGACGGATGATTTCCCGGAGGACCATCACCATCATCGGGGATTGTTCTGGTCGTGGCCCCGGGTGGGCGTGGATGGGAAGGAGCACGATCTTTGGGCCCTCAAAGGCATCGCGCACCGATTCGAGCGCTGGCTGGCGCGGGAGACGGGATCCGTGGCGTCGGTGCTGGGGGTGGAGAACGGCTGGTACGTTGGGGAGACGCGCGTGCTGAAGGAGCGCATCTGGATCACAACGTATGCGGTGACGGGGGAATCGCGGGCGGTGGATCTCGACTGCGTCTGGATCCCGGAGGGGCGGGCGATCACGTTGACGGGGGCGGAAGGGAAGAGTTACGGGGGGCTGACGCTCCGGTATGCGCCGGGCACGAACACGGTGATCACGACGCCCCGGGGCAACGGGACCACCGACCTGTACATGACCCCGTTGCCTTGGGCGGATCTGGCGCGGCAGTTCGTGGGGAGAAGCGGTTTGTCGGGTGCGGCGATTTTCGTGGGGCCGGATCATCCCGATTATCCGCCGACCTGGCTGACGCGGCATTACGGGGTTTTGTGCCTGGGGTGGCCGGGGGTGCAGTCGAAGGTCTTTCCGGCCGGGGAGCCTTTTCGCTGTCGGTATCGGGTGTGGATTCACCGGGGAGTGCTGTCGCAGGCGGTGTTGGAATCCGAGTATGCGTCGTATCGGGAGGGCAGGGCGGTGGGGTTTGGGAAGGTGCGGTGAAAGGGGGCGGGAGGATTCCTGGGAGCGCCGGCGTCTCGCCGGCCTGAACGTCCGAGTGTGCTGCCACCCCGTCGACTTGCACCAGCCGGCGAGACGCCGGCGCTCCCATCAGGGTTCCTTAAGCCCGGTTCATCTTCCACCGATCGAGCACCTCCAGCCCTGACACTGCGCGGGAACTCCAAGGATGGCCAATTGCCAGAGCATGCCGATAGGCATGCCAGAAAGTGGCTGGAGCGTCGGGCGTCTGCCCGACCTCCGGCCACTTTCTGTGATCCCTCCGGGATCATCGGCGTTCCAAGCGCTCCAGGAGCCTGTCCCCTTGGGCGGCCCCCCTTGGGGCGCGACCCAAAGCCTGTCCCCCTGTTGGGGCGTGGTCACGTTGAGTGAAGACCTGTCCCTCGATGGAGCCTGGCCCGAGACCCGCGCTTGCGGGCGGGGGTTGGGTTACCTAGGTTGCGCGGGTCGCGAAACGCGACCGACCTTTCATGAAGATGCGCCGATTGATTCTCGGACTCGTATCGCTGCTCCTGCTGGCGCACCTGGGCCTTGGAGTGCGTGTGTACCTGGCGGAGGCGCATGCCGCCGAGCGGGAGGATCCCTACCTCCAGCTCGATCTGTTCGCCCGGGTGATGCAGTTGATCCGGAAGGATTACGTGGATGGCGAGGGTCTTACGTACAAGGACCTGGTCACGGCGGCTGTCCGGGGCATGCTCGATTCCCTGGATCCCCACAGCGAGTTCCTCGAACCGCGGCGTTACGACGAACTCAAGGACGATACCGAGGGCGAATTCGGCGGGCTTGGTGTCACCATTTCCCCCCAGGAAGGCCGCATCAACATCGTCGATGTGGTCGAGGACACGCCGGGTTCGAAGGCGGGATTCATGGCGGGCGACCAGTTGGTGGCGGTGGAGGGGGAATCCGTGGAGGGCTGGCAGGTCTCGGAGGTGGTGGGGAAACTCCGGGGGAAACCGGGGACCGACGTGCGGATGACCACGTATCGTCCGAGCACCAAGGAAACGAAGGAGCACAAGCTGACGCGGGCGGTGATTCCGGTGTTCACCATCCGGGATTTGAACGGCAAACGGCAGTTCAACCTGATCGAGCCGTCCATTGGTTACGTGCAGATTTCTCAGTTCGGCGAGAAGACCTCCGGCGAATTGGAGGCGGCGCTGGAGAAGATGTCGGTGGCCGGGATGAAGGCGCTGGTGATTGATCTGCGGGACAACCCCGGGGGTCTGCTGGATTCCGCGGTGAAGATTTGCGACAAGTTCGCGACGAAGAACCAGCTGGTGGTCTCGACGGAAGGTCGTAACGGGGCGCAACAGGCCCAGTTCCGCGCCACCGGCCGGGGCCGGTACAAGAACCTGCGTATCGCCATCCTGGTGAACGGCGGCAGCGCCAGTGCCTCGGAGATCGTCGCGGGATGCCTGCAGGACCTGAAACGGGCCCGCATTTTCGGGGAACAAACCTTCGGCAAGGGATCGGTCCAAAGCATTCTTCCGCTGCAGGACGGATCGGCGCTGCGCCTGACCACGGCGAAGTATTACACCCCGAGCCACAAGGTCATCCATGAGCATGGCATCACGCCGGACAGCGTGGTTCCCATGAGCGACGAGGAGGAACGCGATGTTCAGTTGCGGCGGCAGCCCGGCGCGGTGGAATCGCTGGATGAAGCGTCGCGCGAGCGGGTGAAGCGGGCGCGGGATCTGCCGCTGGATCGGGCGCTGGATTACCTGCGCGGCATGCAGATCCTGGCGGGGCGGCTGGGAGAACGGGCCTGAGGTCCAGGGAGACCCCATCCTTTGCGGCTACTGGCCTTTGAAACCTCGTGCGACGAGACGAGCGTCGCGGTCATCCGGGACGGGGTGGTGGCAGCCAACGTGGTGGCGTCCCAGATCCGGTTGCACGCGGAATACGGCGGGGTGGTGCCGGAGCTGGCGACGCGGGAGCATTTGAGAAATCTGCCGGAGGTCCTGCGTTCGGCGCTGGCCGCGGCCGGGATGGGGGCCGGGGAGGTGGATGGAGTGGCGGCGACGCTGGGCCCGGGACTGCCGCAGGCCCTGATGATCGGAGTGCGGGCGGCGCAGGGGTATGCCTACGGCCTGGGTTGTCCGTTTCTCGGGGTTCACCATCACGAGGCGCATCTCTATTCGCCGTGGATCGAAGGGGATCCGTTGCGGGCGGCCTTCGAGCACTTCGAACCCCATGTTTCCCTGATTGCCAGCGGGGGACATACCCTGCTGGTGCGGGTGAAAGGGGAACTGGACCATCAGGTGCTGGGCGGGACCATCGATGATGCGGCGGGGGAGTGCTTCGACAAGACCGCGAAGCTTCTGGGGTTGCCGTATCCCGGGGGGCCGGTGGTGGATCGCCTGGCGGCGGAAGGCAATCCCACGGCCCATGACTTTCCTCGTCCCCTGCTGCGGGAGCCGGGTCATGATTTCAGTTTCAGCGGGTTGAAGACCTCGGTCCGGTATTTCCTCGATCGCCATCCCGGTCTGGCCCGCGATCCTCAGGCCCTGCGCGATGTCTGCGCCAGTGTGCAGGCGGCGATCGTGGAGGTGCTGGTGGGCAAGCTGATCCGCGCGGCGAAAACGTGCGGGGTGGGACGCGTCACCGCCTCCGGGGGGGTCACCTGCAACCGCGGATTTCGGGAGCGCCTGGCCCGGGAGGCTGCCTTGGCGGGGTTGCGGGTGGGTTTGGCAGCCCCGGGCTTGTGCACCGACAACGCCGCGATGGTGGGTTTGCTGGCGGAACGCCGGATGGCGCGGGGCGATGCGACGCCGTTGGACGCGGACGTGCGGCCGGGTTGGGAATTGGGCGAACTCGCTGTTCTGAAGTAGGGAGTGGGGAGTCCGGAGTGGGGAGACGGGAGGCGGGAGTGGGGAGATGGGAGAGCGCGGGGTCAGTTCGAGCTCTTCCAGTCGAAGGCCTGTTTTTTGAGGGCGTAGAAGTAGCCGACGAACAGGATGCCGAGGAAGCTGACCATGGAGCCGAAGATGAGGCCGGCGTTTTTGGCGAGCATTTCGCGGTAAACGACTGCCCACGGGTAGAGGAAGACCACCTCGATGTCGAAGAGGATGAACAACATCGCCACGAGGTAGAACTTCACGGAGAACCGAGCGGAACCCTCGCCCTGGGCCTTCATGCCGCATTCGTAGGCGGAGTCCTTGACCGGATTCCGGCGGGCCTTGACGCCCAGCAGGACGGACACGATCAACATGCCTGCGGTGAATCCCACGGCCACCAGGGCGAGCAGGAGGACCGGGAGGTACTGGATTAATTGGGGCGAGGACGCCATCGGCCGAAAATTAGGGCGGTCCCCCCGGTGCCGCAAGTGGGTTCTCTAACGCGGAATTTCGGACAGGTTCCAATCCTGGGCTTCGCGGACCGCCTCCCGCATCCGGTCGAACCACCAGCGCGAGACGACATAGCGCCGGGAGCGACGGGGGGGATGGGGCGGCGCGGAGCCGGCCGGACGGGAGGATCGGGAGTTCGATTCGAGCGTCAGTTCCATCTGTTCTCGGGGGGCATTCATGGTTGGATTTCCATTCGCTGCGCCCAGTCTGTGCCCGGGGGTGGGACATTGGCGGTCCAAGGCTCCTCGACCGCCTGATTCATTATCGGTCTGAAATCCGCGGGCTGTTGGAATTATTTCTCAGGATTTTCCTGATCCGGGAATGGGGCTGGCCGCAGGCCTGGGCCGGGGTCATTCTCGTCCCATGATACTGAGCGCGGCGGAACTCGGGGCGCTGGTGGAAGTTCGACATGCCTCCCCCCATGAACTGCTCGGAATGCACCCGCTCGGGGACGGCAAGGGCCTGGTGGTGCGGGCGAGCCTGCCCGGGGCCCGCGAGGTGGAGGCGGTCCCGGTGCACGAAGGGGGCCAACCGACGATCCCGCTTCGGCAGATCCACGCGTGCGGATTGTTTGAGGGCACCACGACGGCGGTCAGCCGGGTGTTCGCCTACGATCTCCGCATCACCTGGGAGGACGGAACGCGGACCCAGACGCGGGATGCCTATTCCTTCCTGCCCTCGATCAGCGAGACCGACCTCTTCCTCTTCGGTCAGGGCAACGAGCGCCGGATTTACGACAAGCTGGGGGCGCATGCACGGTCGCCGGACGGCGTGGCGGGGACCAGTTTCGCCGTTTGGGCGCCGAACGCGCAGCGGGTGAGTGTGGTGGGGGATTTCAACGGTTGGGACGGCCGACGTCATCTGATGCGCCGTCTGGGATCCTCGGGGGTCTGGGAGATTTTCGTTCCCGGCGTGGCGGAGGGTTCGATCTACAAGTTCGAGATCCGGGACCTGCACGGGAACATCCTGCTCAAGACCGATCCGTACGGGTTCTTCTTCGAGCCGGCGCCGAAGAACGCGTCGATCGTCTGGAACACGAAAAAGTTCGCGTGGACGGATGCGGCCTGGCTGGAGGAGCGGCGGAAGACGGATCCCCTGCGCCGGCCGATGTCGATCTATGAGGTTCACCTCGGTTCCTGGCGGAAGAAGTCGCCCACCGAATCCTTCAGCTACCGCGAGCTGGCCGCGCCACTGATCGAGTACGTGAAGCGCCTGGGCTTCACGCATGTCGAGTTCCTGCCGGTGAGCGAGCACGCGTTTTATCCGAGCTGGGGTTATCAGGTGACGGGGTTTTACTCGCCGACCTGCCGGTTCGGGACGCCCGAGGATTTCCAGTTCCTGGTCAATGCCCTGCACGAGGCGGGCATCGGCGTGATTGTGGATTGGGTCCCGGCGCACTTCCCGCGCGACGACTGGGCGCTGGCGCGGTTCGACGGGTCGTGTCTGTACGAGCACGAGGATCCGCGGCAGGGGGCGCATCAGGATTGGGGCACGCTGATTTTCAACTACGGCCGGCACGAGGTCCGGAACTTCCTGGTGGCGAACGCGCTCTTCTGGTGTGAGCGGTACCACATCGATGGCCTGCGCGTGGACGCGGTGGCGTCGATGCTCTACCTCGACTACTCCAAGAAGGACGGCGAATGGCTGCCGAACAAGCACGGTGGCAAGGAGAACCTGGAGGCCATCGAGTTCCTGCGGGAGTTCAACCACCTGGTTCACACGGAGAATCCCGGGGTCTGCACGATCGCGGAGGAATCGACCGCCTGGGGCATGGTGTCGAGACCGCCCTACCTGGGGGGATTGGGGTTCGGGTTGAAATGGAACATGGGCTGGATGCACGACACCCTGGGCTATTTCAAACGCGAGCCCATCCATCGCCAGTACCACCACAACGAGCTGACCTTCGCGATGCTCTATCACTACAGCGAGAACTTCGTGCTCCCGCTGTCCCACGACGAGGCCGTGCACGGCAAGCGCACCTTGCTCGGGCGCATGCCGGGCGACGACTGGCAGCGCTTCGCGAACCTGCGCTGTCTTCTGGCCTACCAGTGGCTGTTCCCGGGCAAGAAGCTGCTGTTCATGGGCGGTGAAATCGGCCAGTCGCGGGAGTGGAACCACAACCTCGAGCTCGACTGGTGGCTGCTCGCCGAAGGCCCGTACCACGCCGCGGTGCAGCGGTTGGTCCAGGACCTCAACGCCCTCTACCGCGGCCGTCCCGCGCTCTGGGAGGCCGATTTCGAACCCTCCGGATTCCATTGGGTCGATTGCTCCGACAACCGTCAGAGCGTGCTGAGTTTCCTGCGCAAACGCGCCGATGGCAGCGCGCCGCTGCTGGTGGTGATGAATCTCACCCCTGTGCTGCGTCCCGGCTACCGGGTGGGTCTGCCCATGGGAGGTCGGTGGGCCGAAGTGCTCAATACGGATGCCGGGCTCTATGGCGGATCGAACCAGGGAAACCTCGGGGGCGTGGCTTCGGAAGCCGTTCCCACCCATGGACTCCCCTTTTCCGCCGTGTTCTCCCTGCCGCCGCTGTCCGTGAGCGTGTTTGAAGCAGTGGGGTGAGGGGAGTTGGGAGATGGGAGTTGGGAGTTGGGAGCAAATCTGGCTCCCCACTCCCCACTCCGCGCTCCCCACTCCGCACTCCGCACTCCGCACTCCGCACTCCGCACTCCCAAAAATAGTTTCTAAGGAAACGTCGTCCGGGCCGTTGTCGGGGTGAAGGCCATGCATTGGACGATGAAACGAGGCCGGGAATGAGGCCCGACATGGAAGCACCGCAGGCGACGGCGGATTGGGTGAAGGGGGCGCTGGAACGGCACGGCGCGGCCCTGACCCGTTACGCGGCCAGCATCACGGGGAGTGAGGACACGGCCCGGGATGTGGTGCAGGACACGTTTGTTCGTCTGTGCGGGGAGTCGCCGGGGCGGCTCGAGGGACACCTCGCGGAGTGGCTCTTCACCGTCTGCCGAAACAGAGCCCTCGACGTGCAACGCAAACTTCACCGCATGACACCCCTGGCCGACGACATGTTGTCGGCCACCGCGGGTGACGAACCCAGCCCGGCCGCAGTGGCCGAGCGGGAGGATACCCTGAGCCTCGCGCTCGGGTTGTTGAAGACCCTGACCTCCCAGCAGCAGGAGGTCGTTCGACTCAAGTTCCAGGGCGGCCTGAGCTACGACCAGATCGCCCGGGTGACGAATCTCACCCCGGGAAATGTCGGGTTCATCCTTCACACCGCGCTCAAGACGCTGCGCCAACGACTTCAGAGGGCCCTATGAATCCTCTTCCTCCTTCCTCCCATCCGGCTTCGTCCATGAACCCTGAATCCGACGATCCACGCCTGACGGCCTTCGCCCTGGGCGAATTGCAACCCGACGAAACTGCTGAAGTGGAATCGCGTCTCTCCGCAGACCCGGCCGCGCTGGCCGAGGTGGAAGCGACCCGCGAACTGGCCGGGTTGTTGTCGGCGGCCCTGGCACGCGAGGCGTCCTCCGCGGACCAGCCATCGCTTGTGGGCGTCATCGAAGCGTCGTCGCCGGAGGCTTCGTCATCGGCGACAGAGCCCGGGACTGGGGAGGTCCTTGCCGCGGACCTGCCTGAGGTTGTGACTGTGCCGCGAAGCCGTTTCCGGGGGCCGTGGCTGGTTCTGGGAATTGCGGCGGTTTTGGCGGCTTTGGCGGTGCTGCCGCGATTACTGCCCAGCACGCAGCGGTCGCAGGTACCCATGGAAGTTGCCCAGGTTGAGTCGGGCGCCCGGCCGGATGTTCTGGAACTCCCCCCTGCCGCCGCCCCGCCGCCGTTGCCCGCTCCTTCGGTGGTCACCGGGCCTTCCTCCCTTGCTTCGGACCCGGCCAAGGATTCCTTGCCAAAACCTCTGGCGCCGAAGGTTGAGCTTTCCAGCCCGGTGCCGGCGTCCATTCCCGGCTCCGCTACCACTCCCGCTCCCGTCCCTGCTCCGGAATTCCGGGAGAAGCGTCAGCAGTCCGAGATGGCGCGGTCGCTCGATTTGTCCCTGGCTTCCGCTGCGACCGGGCTTTCTTCGGCGGCGTCCGCCCATGCCGCGGGGGGAGCGGCGGAGCCCCAGGCCTTCACGATGCAACAGGGGCTCATGAAGCGTGATGGGCTCGCGCTTTCGCCGCAGGGGGCGGTGGGGGCCGAGGAGTCGCGGGGTAGGGGGCTGGTTTCCGGGCTTTCGAGGGGATTGCGGTCCCGGTCGGTGGAAGGGGAAGCCAAGTCCTCCCTCTCCTCCCTCTCGGACTCCCTCGCCAGTTCCGTGGCGGTCGACCGCTTCACACGGGAAACCGGTGGCGTGGATCCCGTGCCCGAGCCCGCCCTGGGCCGGCGTTACGGGCTGATGCCGCCGTCGGCTGAGCCTCCTGGTTCGCTGCCTAGGTTCCATGGACCGGAGTTGCGTACGCTCCCTGAGTCCCTGAATCCGGGCTATGTCGAGGTGAGGAATGCCGAATTCCAATCCCCCCTGACCCAGCCGTTGTCGACCTTTGGGCTGGATGTCGACACGGGATCCTACGCGAACGTGCGACGCTTTCTCAGTGCGGGCATGTATCCGCCGCCGGGGGCGGTGCGGTTGGAGGAGATGATCAATTACTTCTCCTACGCGTATCCGGCGCCGCGCGGGGACGAGGTTTTCGGGGTGCAGACGGAAGTGGCGGCGTGTCCGTGGGAGCCGCGGCACCGGTTGGTGCGGGTGGCGATCAAGGCCCGGGAGCTGGGGGGCGAACGTCCAGTGGGCAACCTGGTGTTCCTGATCGATGTCTCGGGGTCGATGCAGCCGTCCGAGCGGTTGCCGCTGATCAAGCAGGGATTGCGGGCGTTGGTGAAGCGGTTGTCGCCGGCGGACCGGGTGGCGATCGTGACTTACGCCAGCAGTGCCGGCGTTCGATTGGAGAGCACTTCGTGCGAGTCCAAGGACCGCATCCTCGAGGCGATTGATTCCCTGGACGCGGGAGGCAGCACCAACGGGGAGGGGGGCATCCGGCGGGCTTATGAGGAGGCTCGGCGCCATTTGATTCCCGGGGGCGTCAATCGCGTGCTGCTTTGCACGGACGGCGATTTCAATGTCGGCATCAGCGACCAGAACGAACTGGTGCGATTGATTGCCGAGCAGGCGCGGTCGGGGGTCTTTCTGACCACGCTTGGGGTGGGCACAGACAACTTCAAGGACGCGCTCATGCGGCGGTTGGCGGACAACGGGAACGGCAGTTATCACTACCTCGATTCCTTCGAGGAGGCGCAGCGGGTGTTGTTGGAGCAGCGGGATGCGACCTTTGTGACGGTGGCGCGGGATGCCAAGGCCCAGGTCGAGTTCAATCCGGGCCGGGTGGGGGCGTGGCGCCAGATCGGCTACGAAAAACGCCTGATGGCCGCCCAGGATTTCAACGATGACACCAAGGACGCCGGCGAGATCGGGGCGGGCCAGACGGTGACAGTGTTGTACGAGATCGTGCCGGTGGGGGAGGTGTTTCCGGGCGGGGTGGATCCGTTGAAATACCAGCCGTCGGAACCGAAGCCGGCGTTGCCGAAGGCCGCGGTGGAAAGCCGGGAATTGCTCACCGTCAAACTTCGATACCAACGCCCTGAGGGATCGAAGAGCGTGCTTCGGGAGTTCGCGGTTGAAGATCGCACCGGTGAGGTCGGCGGGGACTTCCGGTTTGCCGCTGCGGTGGCGGCGTTTGGCATGGCGCTCCGGGATCCGCAGTGGGATGGCGGTCGCGGGTTCGATCGGGCCCTCAGCCTGGCGCAGGGAAGTCTGGGCGAGGATGCCGGAGGGTGGCGGGCGGAATTCCTGACTCTGGTCCGCAAGGCACGGGGCATGCCGCGTCGGTGAGCCAGGTAGGGACTGCGGCGGCCCTCCGCCGCTTTGGAACAGCGGAGGGTGGGAGCGAGGCCGCGGGTTGGGG
>CAYZAE010000149.1:0-13013 GCA_964476125.1 uncultured Verrucomicrobiota bacterium
CTTTGCCCCCACCCCCACGCCGAAGGATTCGCCGGCCCGTTGATTTCTCGCGCAGAGGCGCAGAGGCGCGGAGGCGCGGAGGAAATACGAGGAGGGAAGGCAGAGATAGGGAAATGCGGTGGGTTACCCGACGCGCCGCTGCGAGGGCCTGGATCTTGCCAAAGTCACGAATCGCACCATTTTGCAGCCGCTTAACAAACCGCTGATCTTGGTCATGCGAACCCGATGGAACTTCATGACGGTGCTGGTGGCCGGGCTGTTGTCCGGGCCCAGCTTGAACTCCCAGACCGTCCCTACGCCCAAGCCCGTGATGGACTTCAGCCTGCGTTTTGAGGGTATGGGTTCCTGGCCGGACCCGGATGCACGGCCTTCGTCGCAGCAATGGGTGTTGGACCACACCTACTCCGGACGCTTTGAAACGGTCAATGAGCCGAAAACGTTCGATACCCCGTCCGGTCCGCGGACCCGACTCGCCATCAGCTGGAGTCCCGATGGGATCGATCTGATACAAGGGACGATGGACGACCGGGCGGTGAATCATGCCACCGAGAGGGGGGAAGGCGGCAGCACCATGAAATACATGGCGAATGAGACGTGGTCCGCCAACGCGAGTCTTCCGGTGTCCGAGCTTTTGATGAATCTCTCGCTCGATACGGAGGCGCGGGTCTGGAATGGCGGTTTTGAGGTGGGTCTCTGGGGCCAAAGGTTGAGGGACGAAACGCAATACGAAGGCGTTGCGAGTCTGACTCCGGGCGAGGACGGCGGCGCGGGTTTCGGGGATCCCTGGTACTTTGCCACCACGGACCCCCGCAGCGCGCAAGAGGACGGCAAGCAGGTTTATACGCGGTATCATCCCCGTTGGCCGCCGACGACCAACCTGAAGATTTTGGACGTGCCGGCAGAGATCCAGGACGGCGAATACACCGGGCGTTTGGAGGTGGAGCTTCCCAAGCCTCCCGGGGCTCCCGGCTCGTGGCAAATGAAGGCCACCTTTCGGTGGAAACTGGTGGACCCTTTGCCGGAGGTGGAATTGAAGGTATGGGGCCTGGGTTACTCGGAGTGGCGCCCGACCCTGAGCGAGGGCCTAAACCCGGGGCGGGAGTTGTCGATCGCCGCGACTGTGGAGAGTCCCAAGGGTGAGCGGCTGGATCGGATTCGGGTGAAGAAATTCACCTGGACCCTGCATGAGACTTCGCGGGAACCCGGGGTCGCCATGAACTTTCCCCGTCGGGAGAATGCCAAGACGGACCCGGACCTTCGCATCGCAGGCATTCCCACCTCGGACGACGGGCAGAAGGGAGAAGAAGTGCCGGCTGAAGGGGACTTGGGCTCCGTGATTGACTTGGTGCCGTACGACTGGGGCGGCTGGGCGACGCTTCGAGTGCAGGCGGAGTTGGAAGATGGACGGGTGATTCAGGGAACGATGAAAGGGGGTCCGGTCGATGGACGCTCGGACATTCCGATTCCCTACCGCGCGGACGGCAGCAAGGTGGCCGAAGTGTGGTTGAAGGAACGTGGCCTCAGCGGGGGTTCCGACACCACCGACGACGACCCTCAGCCGGTCGGTAAACCGGGGGCTGACGGTGACGGTTTGACGGTGTACGAGGAATACCGGGGCTTTTACGTGAAGGGCGAACACCGTTCGACGGACCCGTTGCGCAAGGATCTGTTTGTGTCGAACCAGGAGGGGGCGATTGCCCGGGGCGCCGTGGGTCGCTTCCGACGGGTCAGCCAACTGGAAGTTCATCTTCCGGAGATCTCCGAGTTCGACCCGTTCTTTCAGAACCAGATCAACTTCAATCGGGCACAGGGCCCGACGCGCGGGCCGCAGGGTGGCCTCCTGCTGCGGCCATCGAGTCTGTTTCGTGGGAATGCCACGGCGGCGACCCGACCGGGCACGCACGGACGGGTGGTCGTGCCCCGGGCGCTGCGGGATGTGCCTCAGCGCGTGGCGAACAACGCAACCACCGAGCATATCGTGATGCAGGAGATGTTCCGGGCCCTCGGCGTTGAGCGACCGGGGCCCGACGATTCCATGAAGCAGTTCGAGCTGGTAATGCCTCCCCCGGGCAGCAGCGAACCGCCCGAAATCCTGATGGTACCCAACACCCGGGTGGTGGTGCTCGATTTCTTCGGCGATGACTTCGCCCGCAAATGGCAGCAGCAGATTGCCGGGCCGCTGTCGCGCATCCCGCACAGGATTCCCGCTGGCACGTCATCCGCCGCCGCTGCGGATCTGTCGCAATCGCAGCGTCAGGCGTTGACCCGGTTTCGGTGGCTGGTGGGAGAGAAGGGCGGCGCGCATTCCGGTCCCGAGAACTGTGTGATGCGCGACTGGTTCGCGGACGTGTATCGAAGCCGAGTGAACGCCGCGGATGGTCGGCCGATCTACCGGCTCGTGGATCCGGCCCGGGGTGCGGAACAACCCGGCACCCGGCTGGGGACGGGCCGCAAAGGAACGGGCGTCAATGCCCCGGACCGACAACCTGAACCGCGGTATGGCGACAGTGAAGTGAGTGCCCCGGCCAACCGGCAAATGGTGGTGAGGGACAGCGCCCCATGATCCTGGAGCAACCCATGGACTATTCATCCTCGTACGTGACGACGAACGGCCGTCGGTGCGTGACCGGTGTTTCGCGGAACAGCCTGCGGGGCTTCGCCTCCGTTCTCGTGGCGGTTCTGACGTTCTTCTCGGGATTCGTCACCGAGGCCCAATCCACCGCCCCCGGTGATCCCTGGGTGCGGGTGCTCCGACTGGAACCGGAGTTCGGGCCCTGGAAACCGCCGGGTTCTCTGGCGGTGCGGGTCGAGATTGCCCATCCGTCGTTCTTCCGCCGCGACACGACGCAACGTTGGCGGATGGCGCCGGACGGGGGTTGGGCGTCCGCGGTTCGCATGCGGGTGATCGACGACAAGGGAAGCGAGGTGAACTGGCCTTTTTCGGTGAACGCAGCGAAGCGCGGCGAACCGCTGGAAGTGACCCCGTTGCAGCCGGTACGCGCGGTCCTCTCCGTCGATCCATCCACGACGAACGCAATCGTGGCGGCAGGGAAGTACCGGCTTCAGGCGGTGGTGGAATGTGCTTCGGGCAATGGCTGGCGTGGTCGCGTGATCTCCGAATCCATCGAGTTGGACGTGCAACCGCCGCTGCCCGCGAGGCCGGAATTGGCGATCGAACCGGTGATTGATGGACCGCTGGTGCCGGGGTGGCCTTGGGGCGTGAGCGCGCAGCTCTTCCTGGAACAGGGGCCCGGCATCCAGATCGCCGGCGGAGCCCAGGAGTGGCTGACGAATCTCACCTGGTCTGTGCGGGGGCCGGAGGGTCGCGAAACCGTTTGGCCGCTGGTGCCACCCGTGCTCCCGGCCTCAAGCGATACCACGCTGTGGTCCGGTATTCGGTTTCCGGCGGCTCAGTACCGCCTTGCGGCCACCAACACCTCGTCGCTCAGCCCGGGGGAATACACGTTGGTGGCCCGCCTCACTGGGGGGCCTGCAGGCACAGCGTCGGGCGGACTGGAATCCAAGCCTCTGGTGGTCCAGGTGACCGCATCGCCTTCTCCTACTCCTGAAACGCTGGCGAGGCGCCATCGATGGGTGGCGGAGGACGCGTTGCAGGAGGCGGTTTCGTTGAGGAATCGATCGGGGTGGAATCGCCTTTCGAACGACCAGCGCGCCGCGTTCACTCGTCAGGCAGCGGAACCTTTGGTGCGCGCGGAAGGCGCCGCGCTGCGCTGGATGCTGTTGCAGGCGGATTCGCCAGGACCTGCCGTGATCCTGTCGCGCATCTACCGGGCCCAAAGCGACCGGGAATCCGCGCGAGCCTGGGCGGACACGGCCATCACCCTGGAGGCGCTGGGGCGTACGCCGGAACCCGATGGGACGGTCACCCCTGCGGACCTGCCCGACCCGAGGCTGTTGTCGCTGCGGCAGGAACTCGATGCCCTCTCCGAGCGGGACCCGTTTCAGTTGCTGCCGATTCTGAATCTGGAACTGGACATTCAGCGTGGAGGTCCGGTTCCCACCAACAGTCTGCAGCAGGACGCCTTTTTCACGCGGGATCCCCGGGGTCAGTGGGCGGTGTCCGCCCGCGCGAGTTCGGAGTACGGCACGACGGGGTGGTCGGCGATGCGCGCGACGGGGCCACCGGATGTGCGTTTTGGCGGTGACAGTCCCAATGCGTGGGCGACGCGGTTTGCCGACACGGCCGGCGAATGGATCGAACTCACCTTCGCCCAGGCGTTGAGCGCTTCAGGCTTGAGGGTGCGCCAGAATTTCAACCCGGGCGCGATCTCGCAGGTGGATCTGATCGACGTCGACGGTGGCCTCCAGACGGTCTTCTCCGGGATCGACACCACCGTGTACACGCCGGGTGGCATTGGTTGGTTCCAGCTGGCTTTTCCGCCGACCGCCAAGCCGGTGGAACGGGTGCGCATCGGGCTGGATTCGGTGCGGGTGCGCGGGTGGAACTCGATCGACGCGGTGCAACTGCTGGCGGCGCCGGTGATCGAAGTGCAGCCGCCGCGGCTGGTGGTGGTTCCACCCGTTCCCGGGTCGCGCGATTTGAGGATCGCGGACTGGCCGGAGGGCTTTCGATTGGAACGATCGGCCAGCCTGAATCCACCCGCTTGGGAACCCGTGGCGGAGCGCCCCCCGGTGGTGATCCAGTTGGGTGCGCCCGCCGAGTTTTTCAGGCTTTCCCAAAAGCCACGCTGAAGAGGCGCTCCAGAGTTCCAATGGGGTCGGAGTTCCCGGGGTCGGAATCCCGCTGGGATTCCCCGAGGAATCTCACCCGTATTTCCTTACCGAAGGGAGCTCTTTCCCTCGGCGCCTCAGCGCCTCTGCGCGAGAGAAAGAAGCCGTGAGACCGCCTCTGGCTTTGGCTTGGGGCGAGGACCGCGAAGGGGGGTGGTCCGCGTTGGGGTTGAGCTCGCGCAGAGGCGCGGAGGCGCGGAGGAAAGGCAGATTCCCGGACTCAACGCCAACGGCGTTGTGGCGCGAAGCCCACGGGCACGGGCGCGGGCGTCGAAGACGCGGACCGAAAGCCGGGTGACGGCATGGGGGAAACGTTCATACCCCGGACCGGGAGAAGGGAACCCGAAGAAAAGAGGCGCGACTTTGTGGGTCGCGCCTCTCTTTACACTGGCTTGGACTGTCCGGCGTTACGGCTGGATGGTCCGGTTCAGTTGTCCCCTTATTTCACCCGGCCGGTTGGCGTCCGTATGAATGTTCACGTAGGTCAGGCCCGCGAGCACCGCGGTTTTCTGAGCCTCAGTGAGAATGACACTGCCGAAGAACGATCCCGAGGGGGCGAAGTCCCCGACATGGAACGGCTTCAGGTCGATGAGAACCCCGGCGCTGGCGGTGGCGTCGGCGGGTCCATGAATGTGGGCGGCGGTGGCGGGGCCACTCAGACCGGAGTAGCGGATGACGAATCCGAGGGTGCTCCCCTCGAGGGCCATCAAGGTGCTGCCGGTTCCGCTGGTGACCACCGGGTTGGGACGTTCGGCGTCGCCACTGAGGGTGGCCGAGAAGGGTAAGGCGGTGGCGCACGGGACGATTTGCCCACGGATTTCGCCGGCCCGATTGGCACCCGTGTGCACGTTGACATACGTACGACCGCTCGCCACCGCCAAAAACTGCGCCGGGGTGAGGGTCACGGTGCCGGCCAGGGTTCCGCTGGTCCCGAAGGCACCGCCATTGAAGGGTGCGAGATCGATCATCACGCCAGCCGCGCCGTCCGCATCGGCCGGACCGTGGATGTGCGCCGCCGTGGCGGGACCGCTGAGTCCGGAGTAACTCACTTCGAAGGTGAGTTGATCGCCGGAGAGCCGGAACTGGCCGGCGCCCGAACCCGGAGTGCTCACCGGGTTGGGGCGCTCGTTGTCCCCGGAGAGGGCCGACAGCATGGTGAGCGGAACGACCTGGCCGCGGATTTCACCGGGCCGGTTCGCGGCGGTGTGGACGTTGACGTAGGTTTTGCCGCTCAGGATGGAGGCCTTCTGGGCCGGGGTCAGGATCACGGATCCGGCGAGTTTGCCACTCACACCGAACGCGCCGCCATTGAAGGGGGCGAGATCGATCATCACGCCGACGGACTCGTCGAGACCGCCGGGTCCATGGATGTGCGCGGCGGTGGCGGGGCCTGAGAGGCCGCCGTATTGGATGTCGAAGGTGAGCGTGCTTCCCTCGATCTTGAGGGTGCCGCTGCCGACGCCGGCGGTGGCCACCTCGGCGGGACGTTCGAACGCCCCCTTCATGGCCACGGACATGGGAATGACGCCCACGGTGGCGAGGTCGGCGATGCGAATCTGGCTCGACAGACCGCGGAGCGGAACGGAGGCGGCGCGGTTGGTGGTGACATCCGTGAGGGAGCACCACGGGTCGGCCATGGCGGAGCGGCCCTGGACCGCGAACGGTCCGCTGCCACCCTCCCATTTCACTTCCGCGGCATTTCCCGCCACCGCCAGGACGGGGGTCTGGAGGGTGGTCGGATCGGGTGCGCGGACGGTCATGGTCAGCGCGGAGGAGACTGTGGCCAGGCCCTTGTCATCGACCGCGCGGGCGGTGACGGAGTGCGGTCCGAGGGGCCAGTCCACGAGCAGGCTGAAGGGGGCGTTGGTGAGGGTTCCGAGCAGTTTGCCGTTGCTGAAGAACTCCAGGGAGGCGATCCGGCCGTCGGAATCGGCCGCCAGGGCGGTGACGGCGGCGACCGACGGGGCGATCAGAGTGGTGCCCTCGGTCCAGCCACTGAGGGAGACCGTGGGGGCCTGATTGACGACGGTGGGCCGGCTGCTGGCGGATCCGGGGTTGGTGGCCCGCGAACCGGCGATGGCCTGGCCATCCCCCTCGGGGTCGCCGAGTTCGACGCCATTGGCGAATCCGTCGCCATCGGAATCGAGGGCGGCGAGCGTGGGGGTCCAAAAAGCTGCGGAGGAACTGCCCGTGATCGCACCGACGGCCTGACCGAAGGAGTTGCGGGGGCCGCCGCCACCGGCGGAAACATGGCAGGCGCCGCAGCCCAGCTGGCTGCCGTTCGGCATCATGTTGACCCGGAAACTGCGGGCCTCGACCTCCGAGCCGGTGAACAGGCCCACCCCGAGAACCCCGGCGGCCAGGGTGGCGGCCCAGGAGCTGCGAGCGGGGAGTGGGGAGGTTTGGGTGGGATTGGAGAGCGAAGCGACGCCGGGTCCGAAGCCGATGGGACCGGCCTGGACCTGCGCCAGCCCGGAGGCGGATGGCGAATAAATCCCTAAGCCGGAAACCTTTGCGACCGGGCGATCGCGGAGTTCCATGGAGTTGTTTTGCGTCATATACGCGCATGAGAGGAATGGCGGCGGCGATTGGTTCCCAACTTTTTTCGGGTTGGATCTCGCCTGGGTCCGGGACTGCGGGAAAGGCTCGGAGCCGGAACGCCGGCAGAATTGCGGGAACCAATCGCGGGTCTCGGGCCTCCCATTCCATAGCGGAACCCATGCGCAGCGAAGTCGACTTCGAAAGTCTGGTGCTTGAGCACCACGCCGCGCTGTTCCGATTTGCCCTCAGCATCACCCGCCATGAAGCCGATGCCGTCGACCTCGTCCAGGAGACATTTCTGCGCTGGGCCGAGAAGGGGCATCAGTTGAACGATCTTGCCAAGGTCAAGTCGTGGCTGTTCACCACCCTGTACCGGGAGGCGAATACGCGACGCCGCCGGGTGGCCCGATTCCCGCATGATCCCATTGAGGATCTGGAGTCGGAGCTGCCCCCGATCGAATGCCCGGCCCCAGCCGCCGCGGATGCGGGCCTCGTGCTGTCCGCGCTCGACCGGCTCGATCCGAACTACCGCGCTGCGGTCGCCCTGTTTTATCTCGAGGACTATTCGTATCCCGAAATCGCCACGATCCTGGATGTCCCGATCGGCACTGTGAAATCCCGGGTTGCGCGGGGTCTCGCGCGGCTGGGACAGATGCTTCGCCCTGGTGAGGTTGCGGATACCCCCCCCAGGCCCTCATGAATCCCGAACACGCCAGGCAAAGACTTGCCGCATGGCGCCCCGGTCTGCCCCTGGAAGGGGCGCCGGAGATTGCCGAAGCGGTGGCGTTCGCCCAGCAGGATCCCGAACTTGGCCCCTGGCTGCGCGAACGAACCCGGTTCCACGAATCCGTGGGGGGCGCCCTGCGCCGACAGCCCGTGCCGTCCGACCTCGCGGCCCGGATCCTGGCCGCTCGCAAGGTCGTCCGCCCGAGATTCCTGCCCGCGCCCTTTGCCTGGGCCGCAGCCGCGGCGGTGGTGTTGACCTTTGGCGTGGCGGTCAAGTCCCTCTGGCCGTCGGGCGAACCGCGTTCCGATGATTTCCAGACGTTCCGCAATCGCATGGTGCGAACGGTGGTGCGCGAATACCGGATGGACGTGGTGACCAACAGCCTGGCGGCCATTCGCGGTTTCGTGGCTGCGGGCCAGGGTCCGGCCGACTTCGAACTTCCCCCCGCTCTCGCCACGCTCACGCCCACCGGGGGTGGCCTCTTGAGCTGGCAGGGCCGCCGGGTGGCCATGGTCTGCCTCGATGGCGGCAAACTGGGGACGTTGTTCCTCTTCGTGGCGCCCTCTGACAGTGTCACTTCCGGTCCGCCCGGGGCGGCGGAATCGGGGCGGGTCGGCCAGCTGGCCACGCTGGGTTGGTCCCATCGCGACCGGACCTATGTCCTGGCGGCTTCCAGCGGCGGGGAGGACGACCTGCGTCGGCTGGTTCTCGGCCAGCCGTAGGGTTCAGTTGGGATCCGTGGCCGCGGTGGGAAGGGCGGCGGAGGTACGCTCCATCAGCCAGGCGAAGTCCGAACGATCCCCGGAGGGGACTTCCAAGGGGAGCGCCGCCGCGTCCGGCCGCGGCGGGGGCTTGGTCCGGCCTGAAAGCCAGCGTCGGCTCACGGAATGCCCGTCGGCAAACGAGACAGTCGCCGCCCCACCATGATTGGAGGCCGGCAGATCCACCCATTCCGTCCGCTGTAGACGATTGAGGAAGTAGGCGTCGTTGATGCTGTCGGGGTGTTCGTCGATGAAAGTGAAGACGCCGGAGGCCCAGCGGATGTCGCCGAGGCGGAGGTACTGCCGGTAGCCGGGATTGTTGGTGTTCGAGGCGCCGTACATGAATTCGCCGGCGTTTCCGACCATGGCGTTGAGGGAGACGCTGCGGGCCCGCGAGCTCCAGCCTGCCCGACGCTGGATGGCACTGAGAGCGCGGTCAGCGGGACAGCGCAGCACTTCGACGCCTCCCGAAAGAGCCGGCCCCAGCCCTCCGGCACGGAGCCAGAGGAGATTTGTGTTCCCGGGGTCCAGTTCCCAGTTCAGCAGGCTGGTCGCCCAGTTGTCGAATCGCCCTGAGGCCACGGCTTCCATGGTTCCGCTGGCCCCGAAATTGTAGGGAAGCCGGTCCTCGGCGTCCCCGGCGTAAAGGTGGAGGGCAACGGAAAGCTGGCGTTGATTCCCGAGGCAGGAGGCCGATTGGCCGCGGGACTTCGCCTGGGCCAGTGCGGGAAGGAGGATGGACGCGAGCACGCCGATGATTGCGATGACCACCAGCAACTCGATGAGGGTGAACCCTGCCCATGGGGGGCGCGGTCGGAGGTCGCGTCCCGCTGGCGGATGGAAGTGGGAATCAGCGCGGCCTGGGCGCGCCGATTGGCACTCCCGGGGATTTCGACCTAGCGTCCTCCTTTGTCCGCCATTCATGAGCTCCTCCCATGCCCCAAATTCCCGGTTCTGGCGAGTCGCGACTTCGTCACAAAACGAATTGTCCTCCGGACGAGCGGACGGCAACTCGCCCCGGGCCAACCGCCACTCGCCCCCGGAAACGCGCAGCTCACCCCAAAACTGATTTACGATCGGGTTCCGACGGCATACTCCGCCGCCGTTTGCCCGAAACCTGCCTCAGTCGTTGCCCAGCCATGTTCCCGTCCAAGCAGGCCTGAACCCAAGACGACGGAAATCTCCCGTGAACGCCCCCGCCTCCCCTACCGCGCCCGTCCCGCCGCCCGCCCGGAAGAAGTACGTCCGGGCCGTTGGTCCGCGACTCCGAATGGTGTTGTACACCGTGTTCGCCCTGTTCGCGCTCCTGGGTGCCAACTCGGCCTACCTTTCGGCGATCACCTTTCTGGAGTGGTTCAACCGGCCGACGCTCTACCAGAACTACTTCTACCAGGTGATGTTCGGGCTCCACCTGGCCCTCGGATTTCTGTTCATCCTTCCCTACCTCGGTTTTGGCATCGTCCACCTGATCAACTCAAGGAACCGCCCGAACCGGCGGGCTGTGCGGGTCGGTTACGCGCTGTTCCTGCTGGGCATCGTGGTCCTGGTCACGGGGGTGGCCCTCACCCGGATCGATTTGTTCCAGTTCAAGAACCTGGGATTGAAGGACCCGAATCTGAGGTCGGCGGCTTACTGGGCCCATGTGGCGGCGCCGGTCCTGTGCGTCTGGCTCTACATCCTCCACCGCCTGGCCGGCCCCCGGATCAAGTGGAAGTTCGGTCTCGCCTGGTCCGGCGCGGTGGGCGGGGTCGTGATCGCCCTGGTTTTCCTGCACTCGTTTCATCCTCAAAAAAACCAGGCCGCCTCCGCCGAGGGCCGGAAGTACTTCGAGCCCTCGAATGCCAAGACCCCCACGGGGAGTTTCATCCCGGCGCAGACGCTGATGATGGACGATTACTGCAAGAAGTGTCACCCGGACGTCTACCAGGGCTGGTTTCATTCCTCGCACCGCTTCAGTTCGTTCAACAACCCGTTCTACCTGTTCAGCGTGAACGAAACCCGCCAGGTCGCCTACGGCCGGGACGGAAGCGTCAAGGCCTCCCGGTTCTGCGCCGGGTGCCATGATCCGGTGCCCTTTTTCAGCGGCGCCTTCGACGATCCGAAGTACGACATGACCAACCACCCGACGGCGAAGGCGGGCATCACCTGCACCGCCTGCCACGCCATCACGTCGGTGGACAGCCATGTCGGAAACGCTGATTACACCATCGACGAACCGATCCACTACCCGTTCGCCTATTCCACCAACCGCGCCCTCCAGTGGATCAACAACCAGCTGGTCAAGGCCAAGCCCGCCTTCCACAACCGCACCTTCCTCAAGCCCTTCATGCGCGAGGAGGAATTCTGCGGCACCTGCCACAAGGTCAACCTCCCGGGCGAACTGACCCAATACAAGAGCTGGCTCCGTGGACAGAATCACTACGACAGCTTCCTGCTCTCCGGGGCCGGGCACGGGGCGCGGTCGTTCTACTACCCGCCCAAGGCCGAACCCAACTGCAACAACTGCCACATGCCCCTGCGGCCCTCCGAGGACTTCGGCGCCAATTTCTTCAACCCCACCAACCCCTCCGTCCGCCACGTCCACGACCACCTGTTCGCCTCCGCCAACACCGCCCTGCCCTTCCTGCGCGGCGAAACCAACATCATCCGCGAACACGAGATCTTCTCCACGAACTCCCTGCGCGTGGACATTTTCGGGATCAAGGAGGGGGGCGGCATCGACGGCCGGCTCATCGCCCCCCTGCGTCCCGAGATCCCCACCCTGCGCCGCGGCCAGACCTACCTGCTCGAAGTGGTCCTCCGCACCCTCCGTCTCGCCCACCTGTTCACCCAGGGAACCACGGATTCCAATGAGGTCTGGGTCGACGTACTGGCCCGCAGCGGCGACCGGATCGTCGGCCGCAGCGGCGGCCTGGGACCTCATAACGAGGTCGATCCCTGGTCCCACTTCGCCAACGTCTACATGCTCGATCGCAACGGCAAACGCGTCGACCGCCGGAATGCCCAGGACATCTTCACACCGCTTTACAACAACCAGATCCCGCCCGGCGCCGGGGCCGTGGTCCATTACGCGTTCACCGTGCCGGCCGACCTCACCGGTCCCCTGACCTTCGAGGTGCGCCTCAACTACCGGAAGTTCGACACCATCTATTTCAATTACGTGTTCGGAAGCGGCTACACCAACGGGGCCCCCTTCCAGCTCACCAACAACCTGCCGATCCGGTTGATCGCCCACGACACCCTCACACTCCCGGTCGAAGGAGTGCCATCCGCCGCCATCTCCACCAACGCCCCGGCCATCCCTCCCTGGCAACGCTGGAACGACTACGGCATCGGCCTGCTGAACAAGGGGGACAAAGGCAGCGAAAAGGGCGAACTCATCCAGGCCACCGAAGCCTTCAAGACGGTCGAAAAACTCGGGCGCTTCGACGGCCCGGTGAACCTGGCCCGCGTCTATTTCAAGGAGGGTCGACTGGAGGATGCCGTCGCCGCCCTCCGCAGCGCCGCCGACACCAACCGCTTCAACCCGCCCGCCCCACGCTGGACGCTGGCCTGGTTCACCGGGCTGGTGAACAAACAGAACGGATTCCTCGACGAAGCCGTCGCCGAATTCACCAGCATTCTCGAGGATCGCTACCCCGAACTCGACCGCCGGGGCTTCGACTTCAGCCGGGATTACGAAGTGCTCAACGAACTCGGACAGACCCTTTTCGAACGTGCCAAAATGGAACGGGGAGAAAACCGGAAGGCCGACCGCGAGAAGTACCTCCGGGAAGCCGTCCGGCGTTTCGAAGAAACCCTCGTCTACGACGCCGAAAACGTCATGGCCCACTACAACCTCGCCCTCATCCATGCCCAGCTCGGCGACGAAGCCAAAGCCGGGGAACACCGGCGGTTGCACGAGCGGTACCGGCCCGACGACAACGCCCGCGACCGGGCGGTGACCCGCGCGCGCCTCGACAATCCGGCCGCGGACCACGCTGCGCAGGCGATCGTGATTTACGATCTCCAGCGGACCGGGGCCTTCGGGCGGTGAAGGGGTGGGTTGAGGCTGGGATTGCGAGGAGGGAGAGGGAGAGGGAGAGGAAGACGAAGCCGAAGAAGATTAAGATTAAGATTAAGATTTCGAATAAGATCAGGATTGGGATTCGATTTTGCGAGGGGGGTTGGGGTCCACTTCGGAGAATCTGCGACCGATGAAAACGCCGCGCCATGTCCGGAACCCGTTCCTC
>CAYZAE010000149.1:13113-16819 GCA_964476125.1 uncultured Verrucomicrobiota bacterium
TTCGGAGAATCTGCGACCGATGAAAACGCCGCGCCATGTCCGGAACCCGTTCCTCCTCCTCATCCGGTTCAGAATCTTATTCTTAATCTTAATCTTATTCTTAATCCCCGTTCTTTCCCCCCTCCCCGTCGCCGAAGCCCGGGCCGCGACCGCCCCCGCCCTTCCCCAACGGCCCAATATCCTGCTCATCCTCGCGGATGATCTCGGGTTCTCGGACGTTGGCTGCTACGGCGGCGAAATCGAAACACCCCATCTCGATGGGCTGGCGCGTCAGGGACTGCGCTTCACCCAGTTCTACAACACGTCCCGGTGCTGGCCCACGCGGTCCGCGATCCTGACCGGTTATTATCCCCAGGCCATCCGTCGGGATGCCCTGCCTCCGATCGGCGGCGGAACAGGAGGAAAGCGTCCGTCCTGGGCCCGACTGCTCCCGGAATACCTCCGGCCCCTGGGATACCGGACGTATCACTCGGGCAAATGGCACATTGACGGGCCACGGCTGGCGGCGGGCTTCGACCATTCCTACGTGCTCGATGATCACGACCGGAATTTCTCGCCCCGAAACCACAGCGAGGACGACGCCCCGCTTCCGCCCGTTCCCCCCGGCACGGACTACTACACTTCCACCGCCATCGTGGATCATGCGCTCCGCTGCCTGAACGAACACGCGTCGAAACACCCGGACCAGCCGTTCTTCCACTACCTCTGCTTCACGTCCCCACACTTTCCGCTCCAGGCCCCCGCCCAGGATATCGCCCGTTACCAGGATCGTTATCAGGTCGGCTGGGATGCCATCCGCCTTCAACGCGCCCGACGACAGCGCGAACTCGGCTTTCCGAACTTCCAGCTCTCCGAACGCGAACCGGAAGTCCGCCCGGCCTGGAACCTTGCCGCGGCGGAACTCCGTCGACGAACCCACCCCGATGAAGTCGGAAACGCCCCCGCGTGGGCGGAACTGGGGGCCGAACAACAACGATTCCAGGCCGAAAAAATGGCGGTCCATGCCGCGATGGTCACCCGCATGGACCATGAAATCGGCCGGGTTCTGGAATGGCTCCGCCGATCGGGACGAGCGGAAAACACCCTGGTTCTGTTCCTCTCCGACAACGGTGCGAGCGCCGAACAGATCGTGCGCGGCGACGGCCATGACCCCGGCGCCGCAGCGGGTTCCGCCCGCAGCTTCCTTTGCCTTGGGCCGGGATGGTCGACCGCCGCGAACACGCCGTTCCGCCGCCACAAGTCCTGGACCCACGAAGGCGGGATCGCCACCCCCCTGATCGTCCATTGGCCGGCCGGGCTCGGACGGAAAGCCGCCTTCCGCCACACCCTGGGGCATGTGGTCGACCTCCCCCCCACGCTCCTCGAACTGGCCGGGGGGACCTGGCCCTCCGAGATTCAGGGGGTACCCGTTCCTCCCCCGCATGGCGTCAGCCTGGTGCCCGCCCTTCCCCGGGATCGCCGCGTGCCCCACGAACCCCTCTGGTGGTTCCACGAAAAGCACCAGGCGCTCCGGGACGGTGACTGGAAGATTGTGCGCACTGCCGGAACCTCCCCTTCTCCGGCCTGGGAACTTTACAATCTGCGCCGGGACCGGACCGAGACCCGGGATGTGGCGGCCAAGTACCCTGGACGGGTGCAATCCCTGGTGAAGGCCTGGGAGCGCCGGGCCGGAGATTTCCGGCAACTCGCCGCCCCGACTTCACCAGTGCCTTGAGCAGGGCTGGGATCCCTGTCCGCCCCCCCCTGGGCGAGGACTTCGAAGTGGCGCAGCCGCGTGGATTTCCTGGTGCTGCGTACGCCACTCCCGAGGCGGGCCATTCCGTCGGACTTCCCGCTCCCGGTGCGGGTGCCCTCGCGCGGGTGCTCCGCTCCCGGGACCAAGTCCTTGGCCAGGGGGCTGCCGACAGGCCCTCGCTATTTCCATCTCTTTCGAGCCCAACGGCCTGGGAGACAGCTCCAAAGCCGTTGGGCGGCTCAAGGACCGGCCGTTTTCGGAGTCAACAACTCCGGAATTCAAGGTGCAGAACTTCCCACACTCCCCCCTTGTTCATTTCCTGAATCCACGTAAAACCATTGGGCATTCGGCACTTGAAAGAGTGTCCAATTTTTTTCCCAAAAGGACTTGATGCCACAACCTGTTGTGCAAAGCTGGCTCTCGCTCCCCAACCCACGGGGTACGGAGGATGAGTCGGTACCCAGCCCGACCCCCCTTGCTCCGCGTCGGGGATATCGTCGGCCGGTGGGGGAAACCGCACCGCGACGAGCCGTTCCAATTTCAGGATTTGTCCGGGTTTAGTTTGATGGTTTTTAGGCCGTTTGTGTCCGTAGCCGTAGCCGTGTCCGTGTCCGTGCCGCCGAGTCCGACTCCGCCAGTCCAGCACCCAACCCCTCCATGATCGACGCCACCACTCCTTTGTCCTCCGCACCCGCCTCTCGGGCCCGACGTTCGGCCCGGCCCTCCGCCTCGTCCGCTGCCGCCCGCGCCGCTAAATCCGGCCGATCCAAGTCGTCCCGCCGGAAACTCGCCCTCCAACGCGTCTTCAGTGACGCCAAGGTCAAACCCTTCGACCAGATCGAATGGGACCGTCGCACCGCTGAAATCACCGACGACTCCGGGAAAGCCTTCTTCCGCCAGGAGAACGTCGAAGTGCCCAAGACCTGGTCCCAACTGGCGACCAAGGTGGTGTGTTCGAAGTATTTTTACGGAGACCCCGCCAAGCCTGAACGGGAAACGTCGGTTCGCCAGCTGATCCACCGGGTGACCCGCACCATCGCCGACTGGGGGGTGAAGGACGGTTATTTTTCGAAGGAAGACGGCGAGCTTTTCTACGAGGAGCTGACCTGGCTCTGCATCAACCAGTACGGCGCCTTCAATTCCCCCGTCTGGTTCAACGTCGGGCTCCATCACCAGTACGGAGTCGGCAAGAGCAGCGACAAAGGAAACTGGTTCTTCAACCGCAAGGCCAACCAGACCGAGCGCGCCGCCACCCAGTACGAGTATCCCCAGTCCTCGGCCTGTTTCATCCAATCCGTGGACGACAACATGGAGAGCATCATGCATCTCGCCTACAGCGAGGCCATGCTCTTCAAGTTCGGGTCCGGAACAGGCACCGACCTGACCCCGATCCGCAGTTCCAAGGAGAAGCTCTCCGGGGGCGGACGTCCCAGCGGTCCACTCAGCTTCCTCAAGGTCTATGACCAGGTCGCCAATGTGGTGAAGTCGGGCGGGAAAACCCGGCGCGCGGCGAAGATGAACACGCTCCGTGACTGGCACGGGGACATCGAGGAATTCATCGTCGCCAAGATGCGGGAGGAGAAGAAGGCCTGGGCCCTGATCGAACAGGGGTACGATGGCTCCTTCAATGGCGAGGCCTACGGCTCCGTCATGTACCAGAACGAGAACCTCTCGGTTCGCGTCTCCGACGGGTTCATGAAGGCGGCCTCGGACGGCAAGGAATGGTGGACCCGCTCCATCACCACCGGCCAGCCGATCGAACGGAAGGACGCCTCCAAGCTGCTCGATCTCATCGCCGAAGGCACCTGGGTCTGCGGGGATCCCGGCCTTCAGTACGACGGCGCCATCCAGAAGTGGCACACCTGCAAGGGCACCGAGCCGATCCACTCGACCAACCCCTGCAGCGAGTACGTCTTCCTCAACAACACCGCCTGCAACCTCGCCTCGCTGAACCTCATGAAGTTCAAGCGC
>CAYZAE010000150.1:0-2326 GCA_964476125.1 uncultured Verrucomicrobiota bacterium
TCCCCTACCGACGCAGCCTGCTGGCGGTCGGCGTGCTCTCCGCCGGAGCCCTGGCCCTCGCCAGCCTGGGTTCCCTCCTGACCCGTCGTGCGCCGCACTTCTACCTGGTCTGGAACCTGTTCCTGGCGCTGCTCCCGCTCGGATTCGCGCTGCTCGCGCACCGGGCCCTGCAACGGGGCGGATGGAAAGCCGCGATGTTCCCCGCCGCACTCTGGCTTCTGTTCCTGCCCAACTCGCCGTACATCCTGACCGACTTCATCCACCTCACCCGCACGGATCCCCGGTGGGTCTGGGGGCATCTGCTGCTGCTGGTGTGGTTCAGCGGGGCGGGGCTGTTTGCGGGCCTGGTCTCCCTCCGCATCCTGCATGCCGCCCTGGCCACCCGGCTTTCACCCCTGCTCACCTGGGTCGTCATCAGCGTGGTTTCCCTGCTCACCGGCCTGGGCGTGGTGCTGGGGCGTTTCGAACGCTGGAACAGCTGGGATGCCCTTCGCGACCCGGGGGCCATCGTCACGGACGTCCTGCAGCGGCTGAACCCCGGATCGCTCCTCACCCTTCAGGGCATTCTTCCGTGGGCGCTGGGCGCCTTTTTCGGCCTCGCCTATTTCACGCTCTGGGCGCTCGGCACGGATGCCGCGGTTCCCTACTCCGGGATGGTTTCCGCCGGCGGCTCCGGCAGGAAGAACGAGAGCGCAAATCCAACCACGTAAACCGCGACCCCCACCCCGGCCGCGGTGTAGGCCAGCCGGGAAGCCGCCTGGGCCGGGTCCGTGGTCGTGGCCAGCGTGGTGGTGACCCAGGCAAACGAGGTGCCGATCAGGCGCCCGCCGATATTGGCAGCGAAGCTCTCCCCCGTGCCGCGCAGGTGGAGCGGATAAACGCGGGGCAGGTAGTTTCCCCAGAAATTGAACTGCGCCACGGTGAAGAAACCGGCCACGAAAATGCCCACCTTCAACGGCGTCAGCCCGGTCACCGCCGCATAAGCGAAGGTGACCGCGATCGCCACCAGCCCCGGGACCTGGAACACACGGATCAGGTTGCCGGCCGTGGGCTTCACCAACCGGGTGATCCCCAGCGACAAGGTGAACACCACCGCCGCCCCGACTCCCCCCGAGGCCAGCGCCAGACCGAACCGGATCACGTGATCCCCCGCCGTTCCGCCAAAATCCGCCAGGGTCTCCATCAGCAGCCACGCCACCCCCACCGCCCAGACCGCCAAAGTGGAGAACTTCACCCCGCCCCGCATGAGAAACGCCACCGCCAGCGCCGCCATCACCGCACGACCAAATAGGCCGCCCAACTCCTGCACCTTCGTCACCTTCGCCGCCATCGCCTGCTCCACCCGGCGCGCCGCCATGGCCCCCAGCTTCTTCTGCTGATCCGCCGGCTTGCCCTCCGCCGCCTTCGCCGCCGCCGCCTGCGACAAGGTCTTCACCTCCGCCAATCCCGGAATGATCCGCGGGATGTGCTGAATCGCCCCAAATGCCGCCCCATACGCCATCGCAAACATCGCCGTGGTCACGAGCGTCGTCCGCCGCAGCTCCGGCGTGAACAGCGCCGCCAGGCTCGGCCGCTTCAACGTGCCCGCCGCGCGCTTCTCCTTCCAGGCCGGCGACTCCGGCAGGAACGGCCGGATCACCAGCAACGGCAGCGCCGGAATCAGCCCCGTCATCAGGGTGTAACGCCACGGAGCATGGTGATCCTTGATGGCATCCCCAAACCACCCGAAGAGATCGATGCTCGGCAGGCTGGCCGCGTACTGCACGCAAAGGCCGTTCGCGAACGCGATGAGAATGCCGCCAAACGACGAGAAAGCCTGCGTGTATCCCAGCACCTTCTCCCGCTGGTGCGGATCCGGGAACAACTCCGAAAGCCACGCCACCGCCGCCACAAACTCCACACAAACCCCCACAAAGACAAAACAGCGGAACACCAAAAGCATCCAGACACTGGTGCTGAACCCGGCCAGAAACGCCCCCACCGCGTAAACAAGAATGCTCCACGTCAACACCCGACGCCTCCCCAACCGGTCCGTCAGATACCCACCCACCAACCCGAAGATCCCCCCGCATATCGCCGGCCAGTAAAACAACCGGCTCGTCCACATCTGGAACTCAGGCGATCCCGGCACCGCCCCCACGAGTTCCTGCAACCCCGGCCCCACCACCAGCGGCAGCATCAGGAGCTCGTAGATGTCGAAGGCGAACCCGATCGAAGCGATGATACAGATCAGCCATTGCGTTGAACTCAGGCGCAAGCCCGCGGTTTGCATCGCGCACTTCTACGCCATCCCCCCGCCACGCCGCCAGCCCCATGACCAACCCAA
>CAYZAE010000150.1:2426-16532 GCA_964476125.1 uncultured Verrucomicrobiota bacterium
GTCGACCCGCCATCCCCAGCCTCCCCCGCGGTGCTCCCCACCCACACCCCCGCGCTCTTCGACGCCGCGGTCCGGAACGCCGCCCAACTTCTCCGCGCCGGCCACGTCGTCGCCATCCCCACCGAAACCGTCTACGGCCTCGCCGCCAACGCCCTCGACCCCGCCGCCGTCGATCGCATCTACCGCATCAAAGGCCGCCCCGCCCACAACCCGGTGATCGTCCATGTCGCCAACATCGCCATGGCCCGCCAGTGCGCCCGCCACTGGCCCGAGGACGCCTCGCGCCTCGCCGCCGCCTTCTGGCCCGGCCCCCTCACCCTCGTTCTGCCCAGGGACACCTCCATCCCGGATGTCGTCACCGCAGGCGGCGATACCGTCGGCATCCGCTGGCCTTCCCACCCCTTCGCCCAGGCCCTCATCCGCGCCTGCGGCTTCCCGCTCGCCGCCCCCAGCGCCAACCGCGCCAACGCCATCTCCCCCACCAACGCCAGCCACGTCGCCACCTCCCTCGGTTCCTCGGTCCCGCTGATCATCGACGGCGGCGCCTGCCAGGTCGGACTGGAATCCACCGTCGTCGACCTCTCCGGGCCCCTCGCCCGCATCCTGCGACCCGGCGTGATCCATGAGGAATCCCTGGCCGCTGTCGTCCGTCTCGCCAACGCCGCAGATCCGGTCGCGCCGGGTCCCGGACAGCCCCTGCTCAGCCCCGGGCAATTGCCCCGGCACTACGCTCCCCGCGCCCGCCTGCTCATCCTCCACTGGCGGAATGACGCCGAGCTCGGACGGCAACTCCGCGAAGCCGGTGCCCTTCCTGAATCCACCCACATTCTTGCCCATTCGAACATTCCCTCCCCGGACCTCGCCCACCGGATCTGCGTGATCCCCCACGATCCCGAGGCCTATGCCCGCGCGCTGTATGCGGAATGGCATTGCTGCGACGAATTGGGAGCCGCGACCATTGTCGTCGAATCCGTCCCCGACCTGCCCGAATGGCGAGCCATCCGGGACCGTTTCCAGCGCGCGGCGGCCCCCGCCGACTAAACCGCCCCTGCGAATGCCGGTTGCCGAGCGGTTCCCGGCGGTGCTATCCCGATCCCAGCCACTCCAAGGCGGCCCATCTCTTGATTTGATGCCAAACGGTACCCCCCAGTACTCCGTCATCCTTCCCGTCTACAACGAGGAGGCCAACATCGGCCCGCTCATCGGCGAAATTCGCGCCGCACTCGCCCCCCTCGGGCAGC
Organism: uncultured Verrucomicrobiota bacterium; assembly: GCA_964476125.1. Lineage (GTDB taxonomy): Bacteria > Verrucomicrobiota > Verrucomicrobiia > Limisphaerales > CAIMTB01 > CAIMTB01. The sequence goes on from CAYZAE010000150.1 coordinate 3,668, forward strand.
CTTTCGAGATCCTCGCCGTCGACGATTGCAGCCGCGATTCCAGCCTGGACGTGCTGCGTCGATTGCAGGCCGAGGCGCCCGAACTGCGCATCGTCCGGCACTCCCGCAATTGCGGACAGAGCGCCGCGTTCGGCAGCGGACTGCGTCGCGCCCGCGGCTCGGTCATCATCACGCTGGATGCCGACGGACAGAACGACCCGGCCGACCTCCCCCGCATGATCGCCGCGCTGACCGAAGGCGTGGACGGAGTCGTGGGCATCCGGCGACGTCGCGAGGATTCGACCATTCGACGTCTGTCCTCGCGGGTGGCCAACGGCTACCGGGACCTGATCACCGGGGTGAAAGTCCACGACGCCGGATGTTTCCTCCGGGTGCTCCGCCACGAGGCCACCGCCGAACTTCCCCTCTTCAACGGGCTGCACCGCTTCGTGGTGACCCTCCTGCGTTATCAGGGCTACCACGTGGTGGAACTCGAAGTCGGCCACCGCCCCCGGCTCACCGGCGTCTCGAAATACGGCGTTGGCAACCGGCTCTGGCGCGGGCTCCGCGACTGTTTCGCCATGCGCTGGTACCGCGCGCGGGTCATCCCCGGCAACCGGCTGCTCCCCGAGGATTCCCGTGGCCGGTGACCGCACGCCCGCCCAGGCCGCCTCCCTCCAAGCAGCACGGCTGGGTCCGCGCCTCCTGCTCATCAAGGCGCTGCTCCTGGGCGTCCTCGCCCTGGCCGGCGCCCTGCTCGCCCGCATCCCGGGCGTGCGCGAGTGGCTCGCCCCCGCCGGCCGGCTGATCCCGATCCTCGATCAACTCGGCTGGACCGCCGCCCCCCTCTTCACCCGCGGCAGCGCCCTGCTCATCACCCTCGGCGTGCCCCGGCTCGTGTTCTGCCCCCTCGCCGGCGCCGCCTTCGGCTTCGGGTACGGCCTCCTCCTGAGCACCATCGCCACGATGATCTCTTACATCGCCGTTTTCTTCTTCGTGCGCGGCCGAATCCAGGACGACGACACCCCCTTCACCCCACCTCCCCAACTCGCCTTCCTGCGTCAAAACCCCGGACTCCCAGGCGTCATCGTCGCCCGCCTCATCCCCCTGCCCGGTCTTCTCACCAGCATCGCCCTCAGCCTCTCCCCCGTCCGACGCCGCACCTACCTGTTCGGCTCCCTCGTCGGCCTGGTGCCCGAAGCCGTCCCCCTGGTCCTGCTCGGCGCCGGACTGCTCGACGGCAACCCCAAACAGCTCGCCTCCCTCGGCGCCGGCGCCCTGCTGCTGATCCTGATCTCCTACTTCGTCATCCGCCGTCTCGTCCGCAAGTACGATCCCCAGCAACCCCTCCCGGACTGATTCATCGTCCGACCCCTCGGCTGAACACCCCGCGCGCGCCGCGCCCTCAAACTCACCGGGCCAGCTTCAGCAGCTCCGGCACATCGATCCGGCACCACCAGCGCGCCTGGCTTCTCCCCTCCCGGCCCTGGTTGCCTTCGGTCGATTCCATCACGAATCGACCCGAATAAATCCGCCCCTCGAACTCCAGCCGGACCTCCCCGGCCGGGGGCATGGTCTGCATGGACCGCGATCCATGGAAGTTCACCAACACCTCCACGTCCCGCACCTCAACGGGTTCGGTGATCTCGATGAACTCGTACTCGCGGTCCGGCGAGGAACGGTGGTCTTTGTAGTGGTAACCCTCCGGACTCCGCGCGTGCTCGAAGTAAAGCCGCTCCGCACCCGGCTTCGGCCGGACATACAGATCAAGATCCACGTCGCCCTGCCAGCGAATGCCCACCTTCAACGGACCCACCGTGCGGACCGGCGGGGTCTCGCCGGGATTCGGAACCCGGTCGCGCGTGATCCAATCCGCCACCCCCACCTCCCGCACTCCACGCAGCATCTCGATCTTGGCCGACGTAGGCCCCTGCGTCTCCGTCGTTGCCGGATTCCCCGAAGGTTCGTCCCCGGACCCCGCGCCACGCTCCGCTCCCGCCATCACCTCGGCAAACACCGAGGGCAGATCGGAACTCACACCTCCAAACCGTCCGCTCTGAGCCTGGACAAACAGGCGCCAGAATCGGACGACGCGTTCGCGGTGCAGGTCGCTCGACCAGGGCTCGCCAAAGTGCCCGAGGTGGACCGTGACTCCCTGCAACCGGGCCTCCCGCCCCTTCGTGCCGTAAACCGACCGGTCACGGCCCGCCGCAAGGTGGCCATCCGAAGGGAAGTAACCCTGGACCATCGAAAACGCCGGTTCCTTGTCGTCCACGTAAAGCGGACTTCCCAGCACCACCACCGCCAGCGACCGATCCGATGCCCGGCAGTTCTCCGCCACGAAATCGAGAAACTGCGGCAGCCTCACTGCGTCGCCGAACGTTTCCGAAGGAACCCCGGGTGGGACGTTGGTCGCGGCGAGGAAGGACCGGAGTTCGCGAATGCCCTCGCGGAACTGGTTGAGGCGCGTCTTCTCACTCTGGAAGGCCCTCAGGTCGGGAACCTCAAACCGCGTCACCGTGCGGAGCCGGTAGGCATCAAAGACCCACAACGAGGAACCCGTCGGCACATCCCGCACCAAGGCCGTGACCACGCTCCGGTAAACGTCGTTCCTCGCCTCCGTCGAAAGAAACGGCGACACCCCCACGACACACCGCACCGGCCCCCGGGGAATCTCCATCGCGGCGTCGATGCCCGCCTCCCCCGACCGGCAGGGCCGCACACCCAGCACGAAAACCGCGAGCAAACCGGCGAAGGCCGGGACGAAAATCCGGCGCCATCCGGAAACGGAAACCGGGGGATTCATCGCGCCTCCTTGGACAGGGCCGGCGGCTCCGAAGCCCGGCCATTGACGGAATGCCCGTTCGATTCGTCCTCCCGATCGAGGGCCTCGAGCCTGGACTTCAGTTGCTCGGCAACTTCCTCAATCAGCACCCGCCTGCGCTGTCCACGATCGCGCCGGGCCGCGAGCTCGCGCTGTAGAAGTGAACGGGCATAGGAAACAAAGACCACCAACTGGTTCTCCAGCCGGGTCTGATCGCCGCGGGCCACGGCCAGAGCCGTGCGCTCCCGTCCGATGCGTGCCTCCAGATCGCTCCGCTCCGCGTCGAACTGGGCGAAGGTCGGATTCATCGCCAGCCGGACCGGACGATGGCGCGCATAAATCTGCGTCATGTGAATGCCCAGCACGGCCGACACGAAGATCTCCGCAACCGCCTGGGCCGCGACCAGAATCATGTCCACCCACTTCACTCCCCCAGCCGTGGTTCCCGAAAGGAAACCACCCGCCGCGGCGACAGGATCCTCGAAGACATTGAGCGCCCCGATCTGCTCGGCCGCAGTCCGGGAGAGCGATGGATAGACGCTCGCATAAGCCGCAACCCAGAGCAGCACGCCCCCCAGCCCGAGACCGAGGCACGTCCAGTAGTAGAAGGCCTTCCAGCGCGGACCCCGCAGCTGGTCCCATCCCACCTTCACCGCCAGCGCCCCCACGGGCAGCAGCGCCGCCCAGAAATACGCCCGAATAGGGTGCTCCGAGAAGGTGACGATGCCCGACTCCAACAGGTTGAAGGAGACGTTGAAGACGCCAAACACCAGCAGCACCACGATCGCCGCAGCCGCCACCCCGAACATCGTCCGCGACCACGCGTTCCAGGGCTGGTTCGGCTGATCGTCCGCCACGCCATCGTCGAACGCCGCCACGAACTTCTCTTCGGCCCCCAGCCGATCGTCCGCCTGCCGCAGCCGGCTCTCAAGATGGGCCAACCGCTGCTCGCACGTCTCCCGCTCCTGCCGGCAGCGCTCCAGTTCAGCGCCAAATCGGTTCAAAAACAGGGACCGATGAAACGCCTCGACCGCCTCCGCACCGTCGCCCTCCGCGCCGTCGGCAACGTTTCGGATGTACTCCAGATGAATGGCCAGCGGGATCTGCCCCACCTCGCCGGAAACAGGTAATGCACTCATGGCTTGCTCGCCGGATTTGGACATGGAAAGGGCGCGCCACGGAAAAAACTCAGCCCGCAGCGCGCCCTCGCTTCCAGATCGTTCAGGATTGGGAGAACTAGAACTTCGTCGCCGGCGCGGACTCCCGGTCACCGCTCTTGTCCTTCGTCTTCTCCTTCGGCGCGGGAAGGGTCATGGGTGCGTTCGGATCCGGAAGCCGATCCGCCCCGTGGTCCAATAGCTCCTTCTGGATCTCCATGGATCGCCGCTTCTTAAGCGCCTGCTGGTGCTCCATCCGAACCTGCTCCCGGGCCTTCAAATCAAACTCGACCTCCACCTGCTTCTCCATCTCGTCTCCCAGCCGATCGAGCTGGCCCTCCAGACGCCCGAGTTGGCCCTCCAGCTCGGCAATCTGCTTCTGCAGCCGGCGCCGCTGAACCTCGATCTCCCGCCGATTCGCATCCCGCACCGACTTCCCGGCAGCCTCCAAATCGTCCCGCTTCGGAGGTTTCGCATCGGGGTGCATGTCCAGCTCCACGTGGGTGTCCTTGGATGCCGACTCGCGCGCCGCCAGTTTCATGGACTTCTCGGCATCCCGCATCGCGAGTTCCGCATCCCGAGCCGCCTGGGTCACGGCCTGGTTCACGTCGGCCAGGACCTGGGCCAGTCCCTCGAAGTGGAACTCGCGGACGATCCCCTCTCCGGCAGCACTGCCCCGAGGGGGCTTGGGGCCTCCAGAATGGGCCTCCGCATTCGCATTCGCATTGGCTTTGGCATTGCCCCTGGCCTCTGCCACGTCACCCGCCGACTTCCCGCCGGACCGCTGCATCTCCGCGACCATCTTCTCCAGCCGCCGCAGGCGCCGTTCCATCGTCTCTCCCGACTCGGCCGACACGGTCGGCTTCGATCCTTCGGGACCGGTCAACACGGTCACCGTCGTTTCCATCGGCCCTTCCAAAAAGAGCGGGTATCCGGGCTTTCCAGGAGCCGGGGGAGTGGGCAGGGCAGCCATGCCGGAGGTACCGGACCGGATCACCCGAATCTTCTTCGGCGTCAGTTCAGAGGGAGGATTGGCTGGAACCGGGGGCGTGGGCGCGGGCGCCGCCCCAGGAGCAGGCTCCGGATCAGGGGCCGGTTCCGGCACCCGGATCTCCACCAGCACCGGTTCGGGCTTCGTTGCCGAGGTCGCACCCCCGCCGGGGCTGGGTGCTGGCAATGGCGCCGCCTCGGCCACCGGACGATCCTTCACCTTCGGCGGCGTGACATCGTCCGCCACCGTCGCGGTCCCGGGTTCCGTGCCAGCCACCGCCAGGCGCGGCGCCGCATACAGTCCAAACATGGCCACCAACAACACCGTCGCCATCCAGGCTCCCGCCCGGACCGGGGCAAGGCGAGGCGACGCATCTCTGCGAGTATCGAGTAACATGGTAATCCTTTCTGTGAGTTGACTTGGGTTGCTCCATGCCCCAGGCGCAGCCGTCCATGACGGACCCCGCGTCCTTCGGGCAAATTCGGTCAGAAAAAGCGCATACGCCCGCGGTGAACCGGTCGCCGACAACACATGGTCGTCGCATGCGATCTCCCGATCGACCGAGAGTCGCCGCGAAAGCCAGTGCACGGCCGGTTGGAAAAACAGGACCGCCTTCGCGACCTGCTGAAAGAGATTCGTCAAGTCGTCCCATCGACGCACATGCGCCAGCTCATGGCGCAGCATCCGCCCCCAATCCACCCCCTCGGCGTCCACCAGCCCCGACGGCACCAGCACCGCGGGTCGGAAATAACCCACCGCCATGGGCGACGAGATGCCCGGAACAATCCGCAACACGACTGGCCGCCCCCCCGCGACCGATCCCGACAGGTCGCGAAACACTTCCGCCACCGACGCCGGAGGCTCGACTCCGACGCCCTTCAAACGGCGCAGGGCCAGGCACTGGGCCGCCAGGAATCCGAGTCGAACCAGGGCGATTCCCGCCCAACTCAGCGCCAGCACGCCCACCAGGGGCCGCGGAAGACGCAGCTGAAAGGATGGCCGCACCCCCGCCCCGCCCTCCGGCCCAGCAGGAGGTTCCGTGGGCACGTCCAGACCCGCACCTCCGGAAAGATCATCCACCCCCGTTGGACCCTCCTCCTCGACCGGAATATCATCGACCACCCACTCCTCCGGGGCCGAGGTCCCGCTCCCGGCCAGGACGCAAACCTCGACTTCCGACACCTCCAGATCGGGAGGCATGGAATCCTCCTCCACGATGGGAGGGATCTCCGCATCCATGAAAGGATCGGCCACCACCAAGGGCTCGATCTCCGAGATCTCAGACCCGCCCCCGTCGCTCCCCGCTTCGGAGGAACCAGGCATCACCAAGTGCAGGATCGGCAGCGCCACCACGATCCCCAGCGCAACGAATTGCACGGCGTGCCGGGTCGCGGCGTTGGAACGACGCATCCCCCGCAACACCAGCCAGACCACCGAGGCCACCAGCATGCCCTGCACCAAACCCGTGCCCAGCGCACTCAGGATCCGCTCACCCCATTCCGCCGCGGAACCACTCATGCCCCACCCTCCGGTCCACCCTCCTCAAGGATGCGACGTTTGAGTTCATCCAACTCCTCCGCACTCAGATCCTCCTCCCGCAGGAAACTCAGGACCAACTCCCCGGGCGAACCTCCGAAGAACTTCGTCAACAGCTGGCGCACCGCCTTCCTCGCCGCGTCATCCTTCGCCACCCGCGGCGTGTACACGTGCGCCCGCCCATCCTTCCGGCAGGTGAGATACCCCTTCTCCCGCATGATCCGCATCATGGTCAGGATCGTGGTGTACGCCGTGCCGTCCTTCCCCGACAACGCCTCCGCCACCTCGGCCACCGTCGCCTCCCCCCGCTTCCACAACACCTCCATGATCCGATGCTCCCCATCCGTGAGCGTTCGTGACTGTCGTCGTGCCATCGCTTCCTCGCTTTCCTTTCGCCGGAACAGCCCCCACCCCGGGCAACCATTCCAACTATTAACGAATTAGTTGCGACAGGAAACCGCAGCTTCGCCAAGCCGTCAACTAAATCGTTAGTAATTCAACCAAGCCGGGCGAATCTCCTGCCTGTCGTCAGCCGAGACCCGCTTCGGGAAGGGAAGACTGATCGAACGGCATGGACTGCGGAGACATGTCGCCGCTTTGGATTCAACGCGGCCCGGGGAACCGACGTCGGTGGGCACGCCGACATCGGGAACCGACGGGGCGGCGAATCGAAAGCTGCGACATGTCGCAGCACTCCAAAGGACCGCCCCCAAGCCCGAGCTCCGAGCTCCGAACTCCGAACTCCGAACTCCGATGCCCCCCCTACTCCCTCCCCTCCCCCAAGGCCATAATCTCCAGCCGGTGGTTCGCTCCGGGATGGCGCAGGGACGGACCGGCCACGAGCACCGCACGTTCCCCCTTCACCCCAGCTTCCCGCAGCCAACGCCGGGCGAAGCTGCTCCAGTCCTCCGGATCCTCCGTCACTTCCACCGGATGAACGCCATAGGAAAACACCAGTCCCTGGCTGATGCCGCGATCCGGACCGAAAGCCACGATCCACGGGGCAGGTTTGAAACGCGAAATCATGCGCGCGGTTGTCCCGGTGCGTGTCGGCACCGCCACCGCCGAGCAGGGAACCGCCGAGATCGCGTACTCCACCACCGAAGCCACGCACTCAGCCAGAACCGGCGTTCCGGCGGACTTCGTCGTCGCCCCCCGATCCACCGACACCGGGCGGGGCCGCACCGATTCGGTGCGCGCCGCGATGCGAGCGAGCATAGCCACGGACTCCTCCGGAAACTGTCCCACGGCCGACTCGGCGGAAAGCATGACCGCGTCGGTGCCGTCCAGGATGGCATTGGCAACATCCGTGGCTTCGGCGCGGGTGGGCAGGCGGCTGTTGACCATGGATTCCAGCATCTGGGTGGCGGTGATGACGGGTTTTCCCGCGCGATTGGCTTTCGCGATCAGGTGCTTTTGCAGGATTGCGATCTCCTCGATGGGCACCTCCACCCCCAGATCCCCGCGCGCGATCATGATGCCATCCGTCACGGCCAGGATTTCATCGATCCTCGCCACCGCACCGGCTCGTTCGATCTTGGCCACGAGAAAGGGATTTCCACCCAGCGCCCGGGCCGCTTCGCGCACCGCCACAATGTCGGCGGCGGATTCGACGAAGGACTGGCTGACAGCGTCCACGCCATGGCGGATGGCGAACTCGAGGCAGGCGCGGTCGTGGGGGGTGAAGGCCCCGATGCCAAGTTCGATGCCTGGAAGGTTCAGCCCCTTGCGTGTACGGAGCTCCCCACCCACCGCCACCGTGCAGAGGACATCCGTGGCGCTGACCTGATCCACGGTGAGCTGAACGAGACCATCGTTGAGGAACAGCCGGTCACCGGGCTTCACCACGGCCGGCAGGCGTTCGAAGCTCATCGACACCCGTTGTGCGCTTCCGACGACCTCCTCGGTCGTCAATGTGAAGCGATCCCCGGCCTGAAGGTGGATGGGTTCGGGCTCGATTTTGCCGAGCCGCATCTTGGGCCCCGGTAGATCGGCCAGAATCGCCACCCGCCGCCCGGTCGCCCGCTCCGCCGCACGCACACGCGCAATGGCCTCCGCATGGCGCGAAAAATCGCCGTGGGAAAAATTCAGGCGGACAATCGAAAGCCCGGCGCGGAGGAGCCGTTCGATCATCGCCTGGGAATCGGAGGCTGGGCCCAGGGTGCCGACGATCTTCGTCTTGTGTTGGGGGAAGGGCATGGGAATGGGGTCGAGTATCAGGATTCGGAAGCAGGACCGAACTCAGCACATCTGCTCGGGCTGACCGGTCGATGCCAGCACGGCGCGCCAACCCGACCCTGACGGATCGACGTGTTTGCGCCGCGCCGCGAGAAGTTCGATCGGAACATGGACGAACTGGTCATGAACGAGACCGATCACCACCCCCGTCTTTCCGGCCATGGCGGCATGGACGGCATGACGGGCGAAGAGATCGCACAGGATGGCGTCCTCGGCATTGGCTGGCACGCTGCGGACGCTGTAGCTGGGATCGAAGTACCGCACCGTAGCGGGAATTTTCTCCGCCGCAAAATAAGCCGCGATACGCTCACGCAGGAACAAGCCGATGTCCGCCAGCTTGACGTTGCCTGACGCATCGCGACTCGCGCGGGCCGGGTCGTTTTCCATGAGATCCTGGCCCGCCCCCTCGGCCACCACGATGACCGCATGGGCCCGCTTGAGAACCCGCCGGCGCAGATACGCCAGCACACCGTTCTCCCCTTCGAGACGGAACCGGACCTCGGGAATCAGGCAGAGGTTCACGTCCTGGCTCGCCACCGTGGCCCCCGCCGCGATGAACCCGGCGTCACGGCCCATGAGCTTCACAATGCTGATCCCGTTCTCGACGCTGTGTGCCTCGGTGTGCGCGCAGTCCAGCACCTGGGCCGACTCCTCCACCGCCGTGTAATATCCGAACGTCCGCGACACAAACGCCACGTCGTTGTCGATGGTCTTCGGAACCCCCACCACCGCCAGCGGATGACCCCGACGGCGCGCCTCCCGATACAGCGCATGACCGCCCCGCTGGGTCCCGTCACCCCCCACCGTGAACAAAAGATTCACCCCCAGTCGCACCAGGTTCTCCACCGCCACCGCAATGTCCACCGGCCCCCGCGATGTCCCCAGAATCGTCCCCCCCTCACGATGGATGTCGTCCACCAACTCCGGCGTCAGCCGCATGGGCTCCCGCCCCCGGCTCGGATCCAGCCCGGAATAACCGTTCCGAAAACCCAACACCTCCGGAATGCCATACCCATGGTACAACTCGAGAAACACCGACCGGATCACGTTGTTCAACCCCGGACAAAGCCCCCCGCAGGTCACGATGCCCGCCCGCGTCGTCCGCGGATCAAAAAAGAGCTTCGCCCTCGGCCCCGCCAGCTCGAACTCCAGGGCTTCCCCGGATTCCGCAGCGTCCATCGCCGGGTCCCTGACCAATTTCTCCGGTACCCGCGCCGTCTCGCTCACCGCATGACCGATCGGCGACGCATACCGGGCTTCCCCCAGATTGGTGATGTTCATTTCGGCGCCGGAAATTCGCCTGGTCCAACCCCCAACTGGCAAGCCGGATCCTCCGCAACTCTTGGCTTCAGACCGCCAACCGGATATGCCTCCCCACGTGAACGATCTCACCCGCGTCCTCGATGCCGTCGGCCGCGGCGAGGTGTCGGCAACGGATCTCCTGCCTCTCGTCTACGACGAACTCCGGCGGATCGCCGCTCACAAGATGTCCCAGGAATCCCCGGGCCACACCCTCCAACCCACCGCCCTCGTCCATGAAGCCTGGCTGCGGCTCGTCGGTCAGGACAACCCCCGCTTCGACGGCCGCGGCCACTTCTTCGCCGCCGCCGCCGAATCCATGCGCCGCATCCTCGTCGATGCCGCACGCCGCCGGAACAGCCTCAAACGCGGCGCAGGCGCCGTGCACGAGGAACTCGAGGACATCCCCATCGTCGAGAATCTGCGCTCCGACGAAATCCTCGCCGTGGACGAGGCCCTGGATCAGCTGGCAACCGAAGACCCGGTGGCGGCGGATCTGGTGAAGCTCCGCTATTTCGTGGGCATGACGATGGAAGAGGCCGCCACCGCGCTGGGCATGCCCCTGCGCAGTGCCGAGAGGCTGTGGACATTTTCCCGCGCCTGGCTCCGTCGGCACATCTCCGGCAACCGGTTCTAACGCTTCCAGGAGGAAACCACCCGCCCGACGATCTCCTCGCGCGCGACCACCCCGTGAACCTGCTGGAGAGCAGGCAGGGATCGATTGTCTCCCAGCACCGCAAACTTTCCCGGCCCCAGCCAGCCCTTCGCGATCCTCAGAGGCCCAGGCACCGTACGGTACGGTTCCTCAAGCACCCGGCCGTCCACCAGCAACACGCCGTCAGAAACTTCCACCTCCTCGCCAGGCATCCCCACCACCCGTTTCACCCAGAATTCCTCGTTCCTCCGCACGATGACGATGTCCCCGCGCTTCGGATCGACGGCCCGGTAGGCGTGATGGTCCACCAGCAGGACATCCCTTTCCTCGTAGGTGGGCTGCATGCTCTGCCCCACCACCAGCGAAAGCCGAAGGCGATTCCCCAGCGCGAGCCACGCCACCAGCAGGGCGGCCAGACCGGCCAGAAGCAGTCGGATGCGACGGGACCTCCATCCCGCCATTCCTCGAATCCGCCGCGAAGGCTCCGCCCCGATCACCGGAGTCCTTCCCACGGATCCTTCGATCGCAGCCCTCATGGCACGACGACCGGGGGCCTCGTCGTCGCAAGCGACGTTTCGTTCACTCGCAACTCCGACGGCGCAGCACGCCCCCGCAGGCGCCCGAATTCCCGCTTCGCAGAAAAATCGACCGGAGAGGACTCAAGAAACCGGATGGCCTGTTCAAGCCGTTCGAGCGCGCCCGAGTCCCCGGCGATCCGCAGAGCCTGGGCGGCATTCCGGGCAACCACATCCGCCGCGGGATGCCGGTACAGGATGTCCAGGTAGACGCCCAGCCATTCGTCCGAGGATTCCTTGGCGTGCAACGTCCAGAGCAGATGCTGGATAAGGAAGAGTTCCTGTTCCGTTCCCCGGAATTCCTCGATGCCCGACCTCAACCCCGACACCACGCGTCCAAGGTCCCCGCGCAGCTTCGGACCCAACCCTTCGTTCGGCTCGCCGCTCCGCCGGGCGACGGCCACCCCGTCCTGCTGGAGCCGTACCACCAGCTGGGACGCGGACGCTTGGAGCGTGTCCCGCGCATTCGCCACCTCGGAAAAGGAGGATTCCCGGAGGAAATAGTCGTACGCGGGGACCTCCTCCGACCGCATCCCGCCACCCCACGCACGTTTCGCCTCGGAAACGCTATAACCACCGATGCCCGCCACCAGAGCCACCACGACCAGCGGTCCGGCCCATGCGGCCAGTCTTCCGAGTCCGCGTTTCATACTGTCCAACATCATCATTCCTCATGCCCTCATGCGCAAAGAACCCGCCCGATCCGCCAACCCTCCCCCACCTTGGCTTCCCCTCCGAACCGCGCCATGCTCGAAACCATGCGGACCCTGTCCCGCTCCATCTTCCTCTCCTCCTGGCCGAACTGCCCCGCCTCCCCACACTCCGTGGCGGATTCCATCGGCTGTTTCCGCCTGTTTCACTGAGTTCAAACCAACCACCCCAATCCCCAGCCCCTGGCCAATCCGCCTCCCAGACCAATCTTCATGCGCTCCGGCCCCCCTCAACCGCCCGCCGCACCGACACCCCCGTCGCAGCGCGACGTCTTCCTCGACGCCCTGGAGATCGCGGACCCGGTCCAACGCGGTGAGTTCCTGGACAAATGCTGCGCAGGAAATCCCCGCCTTCGCGCCGCAGTCGAATCCCTGCTCGCCAGTCACCGCGACGACACCTTTCTCGAGGTGCCGGTCGTCCCTGCGGGCTCCCACGGATCGCAGACCGGGACCGCCGCTGACCCGGTCGCCCCCACAGCGGGCTCCGTGATCGGCCGATACAAACTCCTCCAGCAGATTGGCGAGGGGGGTGCCGGAACGGTCTTCATGGCGGAACAGGAGGAACCGGTCCGCCGACGCGTGGCGCTGAAAATCATCAAGGCGGGCATGGACACCAAATCCGTGATCGCCCGCTTCGAGACCGAGCGCCAGGCGCTGGCGATGATGGATCATCCCAACATCGCCAAGGTGATCGACGGCGGCGTCACCACCGCGGGCCGTCCCTACTTCGTGATGGAACTGGTCCGGGGCACGCGCATCACCACCTACTGCAACGAGAACCACCTCTCCACCCGCCAGCGTCTCCGCCTGTTCATCCAGGTCTGCCGCGCCATCCAGCACGCCCATCAGAAGGGCATCATCCACCGCGACATCAAACCGTCCAACATCCTGGTCACCGTCC
>CAYZAE010000151.1:0-6212 GCA_964476125.1 uncultured Verrucomicrobiota bacterium
GTCGGGACTGCCGTGGCTTCGGGATCTGCGGTGGTGGCGTGGAATGGAAGAGCAGCCGCTCCGTGGAGGCGGCGTTGGTGTGGGTCAATGGCCGTCTCCAGGTGCGACTGCTGTCGGCGCCGCCCGAGAAGGACGCAGTGCTGTCGATCGACGAGAACGTAGTCCTCGATCCTGCCGCGTCGCGGTTGCTGGGTTACGAACAGGTCAGCCTGAAGGCCGGCCAGTACGCGGTGGACACGGCGACGAACCCGAACGGGGACGTCGTGGTGAATACCTCGGCGCGGGGCCCAATCATCTGGGTGGAGATCGGCCGGCGGAGTCGGGACTGCCGTGGATTCGGGATCTGCGGTGGTGGCGTGGAATGGAAGAGCGGCCGCTCCGTGGAAGCGGCGTTGGCGTGGGTCAATGGCCGTCTCCAGATGCGGTTGCTCTCGGCGCCGCCTGAGAAGGATCTGGTGCTGTCGATCGACGACGATGTGGTGCTCGATCCTGCGGCCTCGCGCTTGCTGGGTTACGAACAGGTCAGCCTGAAGGCGGGCCTGTACGTCGTGGACACGGCGACCAATCCGAATGGGGACGTTGTGCTGAACGCCTCGGCGCGGGGACCGATCATCTGGGTGGAGATCGGCCGGAAGAGCGCGGACTGCAAGAAGTTCGGCTTCTGCCGTGGCGGCATGGAGTGGTCGAGCGACCGGTCGGTGGAAGCTTCCTTTGCGTGGGTGGACGGCCGACTCCAGGTGAGATTGTTGTCGGCGCCGCCGGAGAAGGACGCGGTGCTGTCGATCGACGAGGATGTGGTGCTTGATCCCGTGGCCTCGCGGTTGCTGGGTTACGAACAGGTCAGCCTGAAGGCGGGCCAGTACGCACTGAATACGGCGACGAACCCGAATGGGGATGTGGTGGTGAATGCGTCTGCGCGTGGCCCGATCCTCTGGGTGGAGATCGGACGGAGGAGTCGGGGCTGCCGTGGATTCGGTATCTGCGGGATTGGCGTGGAGTGGCCGAGCGATCGCTCTGTGGAAGCCGCGTTGGCGTGGGTCAATGGCCGACTCCAGGTGCGATTGCTGTCTGCACCGCCCGAGAAGGACGCGGTGCTCGGGATCGACGAGGACGTGGTTCTCGATCCTGCCGCGTCGCGGTTGCTCGGTTACCAACAGGTCAGCCTGAAGGCGGGACAATACGCGGTGGACACGGCGACGAATCCGAACGGGGACGTTGTGGTGAACACCTCTGCGCGGGGACCGATCATCTGGGTGGAGATCGGACGTAGGAGCGCTGGGTGCCTGAAGTTCGGCATCTGTCGGGCGGGTGCGTTCACCCTGACCGACCGTTCCATCCCCGCGTCTCTGGATTGGGTGAATGGCGAGATTTTCTTTAACTTCCTGGCCTCGCCGCCCGACAAGGAGGAGGTGCTGGTCATCGACGAGGATGTCGTCATGGATGAAGCGACATCCCGCCTCTTGGGCCATGAAAGAATCACCCTGCGAGCCGGGGAGTATCCCGTCTCGTTTGGGGAGAATCCCAGGGGAACGGTAGGTGTGCGGGCCCAGGTATCCGATGGCTTAACAATTGGCCTGAGTGCGAACGGGATCCTGACCATCGCCTGGCCTGGAACAGGTTGGAAGCTGCAGACCGCGGGCGATTTACGCGGACCGTGGCAGGACCTTCGGTCCCCCGCCAATTCATTGAGTTTCGAGGCCTCCGGTGCTCAACGATTCTTCCGGACGGTCCGGCAGTAATCGTCCAGCGGCTCGAGCACGGGCAAGGCTGAGAAACGCCCGCGGACGCGTGGCCGCGTCCGCGGGCGATCACCAGGCTGGTGGAGGGACGAGGTTTGGGGCCTCCCCGGAGGAAAACCTATCTCCAGCCGCCGGGTGAACGCTCGCCAAGGGCGAGAGGCAAACAGCAAGTCTCGAAGCGTCGCGGTCACTGGCGGAGTGCCCTATAAAACCGCGCCACCTCTCCTCCATCGCCAGCAACTTCCTCAACGCGCTCCGCTGGCGTTGCGACTGATCCGATGCTTCGCCATGAACGCAGGTCTGACGATGCCTCGATGGCGTACTTCCCGCCCCCGCCGCCCGTCACGGAAATCAATCGTCGCCCGGCCACCACGGAAACGATGGTCCGCGCCGCTTCGGCGTGGCGCGAGTACCGCGTCGTCTTCCCGCCTTGGGTCCAGTCCATCGCCGCAACCCGATTCCCGGAGTCCATCTGGAACAGGGCCGACACATTCGGGCCGACTTCGAGGTCGTGCGCCGCAAACCGCCGTGCGGACTCCGGATGCATCGTCATCTCAAATTTTGATCCAGGGTGGTAAGCCACGAGATGGTCATGAACGATTCCGAATTCGAACGTGTCGCCGCCCGGCTCCCGATAGATTCCAGCGAATCCCCCCAGCGTTGAGAGGTCCAAGTTCGCTGGTCGGTTTATCGTGAGGAGGGGAAACTGGGGATCCAGCAGGCTCAGCCCGACGTCAGACACAGCGGAGTATGTGCCGGTGCGTGCATTCGACAGCACCACGACCCCCAGGCCTTTCGCCTTGTGAAAGCCGATGAACGCGGTGAACCCGGGGGTGTCCCCTCCATGCTGCGCGACCTGGCCCCCTGGCAATCCCCACAGCCACCAACCCAGACCGGTCGAGATCCCAGGGTAGGCTGTTGCTGCGCGTCGCCTGTGAGTGTCATTCAAGGCGCCCGACAGGGGTGTCTCCCGAAAGCCCAGATTAAACGCCAGGAAGGTCAGCAGATCCTCCACCGTGGAACGTAAGGCCCCGGCCCCTTCCAATCCTGAAATCCGAAAGGGAGGGCGCGCCAGCACTCCTGAGTATCCATTGGCCTGGTTCCCCACCTGTTCAGGTCGGGGCTGAATCCCCGTCGCGGTCATCCCCAACGGTTCGAGTACCCGTTCACGGAGCAAGGCTTCATAGGGCATTCCTGCCCGTCGCGAAAGAGCGTGCCCCAGGAGTCCAAAACCCGTGTTCGAATACTCCCACGTGAGACCGGGTTCCCGAGGCAGTTCAAACCGGTTCAGATACTCGTATAACAGTTCCTCCGTGTAGCACTCAAAGGGTTGCGCCCTCTCCTCCAGGCAGAGGTTGTCCGGATTGTCCGGCAACCCCGATCTCTGGCTGGCCAGATGCTCCAACGTGATCTCCCCAGCCCCGCGCGGCATCGTCACCGTCGCCGGAAGAAGTCCCTGCACCGGATCATGCAACCCGACCTCTCCACGAGCCACCGCATCGGCCAGCAGAATCGAAGTGAGCACCTTGGTCACCGAACCGATCTCAAACAACGTCCGCTCGTCCAGCCGACCACCCTGGTTGAGGTCCCGCTGCCCGTACCCAAGGAAAGCACGACCCTCCCTGTTGATCATCCCTACCGCGATGCCCGCGTTGTATCCGTAATCCACCCGCTGCCGTATCACCCGTGCCACGGACTCACGAATGACAGGTGGCTCACCTCGGCAAACCCCGCACCACCCTAGTCCCCAAACCAGCCCCCATTCCAACCAACCTTGCCACCGCCTCCTCATTCCACGGTTGCGCGCTAAAGGGGTTCTCTGTCGTTCCATTCCCTAGTCTTATACATATCCTGGTTCGTGTTGGAAGCCTTGGGTGAATCGCAGGAATCGCGGTGGCAGAGACCCGCCTCGACGCGTTTGTGGCTCATCGACGTAACGTCGCAGCCGGACAGCTTTTCGCGTGGGCGTTGCGTGATATCAGGCCCCGGACACGGGTTGAGGGGCGGATGCCTGGCGGTCGTCGGGACGAGTCTCTTCCGACTCCGGCAGGCCGGAAGGGGTGTCGTCGGCAACCCTGTTCAGAGCCTTATCACCACCGGAGGCAGGGCATGAGCCTGGCACGCCGCCAGGGCGCGCGGTGCGCTGGTGAAGGTGGGCGATACCTCGAGCACATAACGGAATTCGTACCGCCCGCCGCAGAACAGTCGGAAGTTGGTCTCCCATTTGTTGTTCGTCAGCCACGAGTAGATCGGGCCCCGAGGTTCGATGCGGGTGGAGTAATTCCAGAGACGCGGTTTGCCCAAATGCACGAGGGGCGCGTCGAGTGTGGTCCAGGCCAGGCCCGCGTGGCGCCCCACCAGGGCTGCTCCGGCCTGGACGCAGTAGTAGTCGCAGCAGGCTCCGGGCAGTTGATCGAGGCCAGGACGGATCGGGGCCCCGGGTTTGTCGAGGTGCCAAACGCCATCCGCAACTTCGACCGGGAACAGCACGTACAAGCCCTCAGGATCCGCAACATCCGTTTTCACCACGCGGGCGGAGAGTTCGATCTGGGGAAGGTCCCGGAAGAAGGTGGCGGTCAGCACGTACGAGAGCGTTCCGGGCACCTCGTAGGGAAACTCCCAGCGCTCGCAGACTTCACCTGACTGCACCCGTTTCGCGCCTGTGCACCGGCCCACGGAGATTTCGTCCCGGGGGATGGTTCGGGCGGTGTAGCCGAAACCCGCGGCAGCGCTGCGATTCCCGCCGGGAAAGATCTGATAGACCGGACAGCCGAGGCCTCCCGGTCCACCGCCCAAAAGCTCACGGCCCGAGGAGGAATCCACCAGACTGAACAGCCCTCGCTCTGGGCTCCAACCTGCCCGGTAGAAGCCATTGGCAAAACCGTCCGCGCGGCCCTCCGGTTCGGAGGTTTTTGGCGATTTTTCCAGACGAAGCTCGATCTCGCCTCCGGCCGGGAGTTCGACGCGGGTCACAATCACCCGGCCTCGCGGGGCAGCTTCGATCTGGCTGGGAAGCACGGTCCCGCCGGGGCCGAGCACGCGGACGCCTCCGGCAACGAAAGGCTCCTCCCAGTAATCCACGGGAAGCTGAACCGCGGCGCGTACCGGTTGGTCCAGGGGGTTGATCACCCGGTAGGTGAACGGCCGGCGGGCGGCGAACTCTCCCTCGCCCCGACGGCGCAGCACTTCGACCAGGGCCTGTCCCGCCATTTCATCGGCCTGGATGGCGTGCTGGGATTTGCGGGTGAACACCTGGTGGGTCAGCAGGGATTGTCCGGAGGTGTTGGAGTAGCCGAAGGTGTGTTCGGCGTAGAGGGCGAGTCGTTGATCAATGGCTTCGATCCGCTCGGCAGAAATCACCTTGTGTGCCGGGTCAAGTCGGCGCACGAGATGCCGGGTCCGCTGGGCGTTGCGGAAGAGCAGGGTGTCGAGAGGGGTGGCGGCGACGCCGTCCGACCACCAGTCCGTCCATTCACCCCGGTGCGTGGGGATGTCGCGCACCGATCCCTCCAGGTGCCGGAAGAATTCCGCCAGCGTGGCCGTGCGGATGCGGATGCGGTCGCCGTGGCGGGCGTTCCACTCCGCGATTAGTTCGCAGTACTGGTCCCCGGCCGGGCCGTTGTCGGTGTAAACCGCGTTCCCCATCAGCGGTAGGAAGTTGTAGGGGTAGCCGGATTTTTCGAGGTGGGCGAGGGTGGGAAGCAGTTTGCGTTCGGCGAGGCCGATGTCGTGAACCTCTTCGTAGCGATGGTTCGGCGGGATATTGAAGCCCGGGAATCCGAGGTCGGTGTCGGGGGAGTAATAGCCCATCAGGCCCAGCACATTGGCGCGGTGGTAGGCCAGACCGCTCCAGACGAGGACGCGGCGGCCGGAGGGGGATTCCCAGTAGAACGGAATCAGCGGCCGGCCGAGCGGGACACCACCATGATGGGTGTTGATGTTGGTGGAGAGGTAACGGACCCCCGCCTCGGCCAGCAGTTCGCAGAAGCCCCAGGAGAATCCGTTCACGTCGCAGCTCATGCAGGTGTCGAGCTGCAACCCCTCCTTGCGGGCGAACCGCTGTCCGGGCTGGAGCGTTGAACGGAGAACTTCCTGGTCGAGCAGTTCGGTCAGGTGAAAGTAGCCAGCTGTGAGTTCGATGGAGCCTGACTTCAGGGCGTGCGAAAGGCGTCGCCGTTCCCGGGCTGTGGCAGAGCGGAGGAACTGTTCCAGGGACCAGAATCCTTCGAGGGTGTACTTGAACCGTGCCTCGGGCGGTCGAGATTTCTGTTTCGCATCCAGCGCCAGGTCCACGGCCTGCCGCACGAACTGACGATGGTAGTCCGCAATCACCTCCTGGCGGTCGGTGTAACCGAGATCGATGTGGGAATGCTGGATGATGAACAAGTCCCAGCGACGGCCGGGGGCTCCGGCGGGCATTCCTTCCGTGGGCGCGTTCGCGGCCCAGGTCGGGAGGGCGAGGCCGGCGGCGGT
>CAYZAE010000151.1:6312-16246 GCA_964476125.1 uncultured Verrucomicrobiota bacterium
CGGCGGCGGTGGCGCCGAGGGTGCGCGTGCAGAAGGTGCGTCGGGTCATGGCTCCGGGATCGGAAGGCGACGGAGCGGGGTGGAAGGGGGTTTTCATGGCCGGGGAAACTCGGATGAACCGGACCCTCACATCCGGGCCGGTCCGGTGGCTTGGGAAGAGTGGCGGATTGCGGCTGAGGGCTGGGGCAGGCTCTGTTCTTGGGGCTGGTGCGGGAGCCGGACTTCGGCACACTGCCGTCCATCACCTCGCGTTTGGTCCCATCGACGTTCCGACCCATGAAGAAGCGATCCCTGACCCCGGCTTCCGGAAGCCTTTCCCGCCGTTCCTTTTTTCAGCGCAGCGCCGTGGCGGGAGCGGCCTTGGGCATGCCCATGATCGTGCCCTCCTCCGTGCTGGGGGCCAATGGCCAGACCCCTCCCAGTGAACGGGTCACGGTGGGATTCATCGGCACCGGGGATCACGGCACCAACTGGAACCTCGCGCATTACCGCAAACTCAAGGGCGTCCAGCTCCTCGCGGTGTGCGATGTGGATGAGCGTCGACTCTTCCGCGCGAAGCAGACCGTGGACGAGCACCACGGGAACGAGGACTGCTTTTCGACGAAGGACTTCCGGCAGGTGCTGGCGCGGAAGGACATCGATGCGGTGATGATCTCCACGCCCGACCATTGGCATACGATCATCAGTCTCCTGGCGCTCCAGGCTGGCAAGGATGTGCAGTGCGAGAAACCGACCCTGACCATCCACGAGGGCCGGGTACTCGTCGACGCAGTGCGCAAGACCGGTCGGGTGTTCCAGACCAGCACCGAAGATCGCGCGGTGCCGGAGTATCATCGGATGGCGGAACTGGTGCGGAATGGACGGATTGGAAAACTCCAGCGGATCGAGGTGGTCCTGCCGAAGCAGCCGGGGGTGCCGGGAGATCCGACCCCGCAGCCGGTGCCGGAGGGACTGGACTGGGAGATGTGGCTCGGCCCCGCCCCGTTCGCGCCGTACACGAAGGACCGCGTCCACTTCAACTTCCGCTGGATCCAGGATTACTCGGGCGGAATCATCTGCGACTGGGGCACGCACCTCTTCGACACCGCCCAGTGGGCCAACGACACCGAGCGCAGCGGTCCCGTGGAGATCGAGGGCACCGGCACCCACTGGGAAGGCGGCCTGTACAACACGGTCAAGGACTACGACCTCACCTTCCGCTACGCCAACGGGGTGGTGATGACCTGCAAACCCGGGAATCCCAGCATCAAATTCATCGGGACCGAGGGGTGGGTGGGCAACACGGGTTGGCGCGCGCCGGTCCAGGCCAGTTCCCCCGCCATTCTGGAATCGAAGATCGGCCCCGGAGAACTGCACCTCTACACCAATCCGGCGGGCGAACACGACGACTTCATCCGCTGCGTGAAGACCCGCAAGGACCCGTACTTCCCGGTGGATATCGGACACCGGGTGTCGACGGTCTGCCACCTGGCCAACCTGGCGATCCGGTTGGGACGCAAGCTGACCTGGGATCCGGTGAAGGAATCCTTTGTAGGCGACGAGGCGGCGAACCAGTTGAGGGACCGGCCGCGGCGCGATCCCTGGCAGTTGCCGAAGGTGTAGGGCGACGCTACTTCAGTCGAGCAACCAGCGCATCGCCAGCCGCGAGGCCCGAGAGGGCGGCGGCTTCGATGCGGGGTCCGCCAAAGGCATCCCCCGCGAACACGAGCGGTGGGAGCTCGGGCACGAGCAGGTGGGGATGCTGATGGACCCGCAGCGGGACGCTGTAGCGCCAGCGATGAAGTTGGGCCTGCACCACGGCCGATCCCAGCCAGGGGGCGGCCGCTTCCAGAATGGCGGCAATCACCGAGGCTTCGGGGGAGTCCCAGTTGGCTTCGCTGAATTCGGGTCCGCCATGGATGGTGATCACCGTTCCATTCGGCGACAGACCCTTGCGCTGGTTGTCCCCGATCCAGAGCAGAGGCTCTCCCGACATCCACATCCCGCCGGGTTCCGGAATGCCACTGGCTCCCGAGACATGCGCGAGCACGGTGAGCGTTGAGGAGTAATCGATGCCTTCCAGGATTTCGCGCTCGGCCGCAGGGAGGGCGACTTTTCCGGCGACCAGAAGCGCAAGGCTCTGGGGAACGGGCGGGGTCATGATGACGGCCCGGGAGGCGAGGGTGGTGCCGTCGTCGGTGGTCACGCTCCAGCCTCCTTCGCGGGATTCGATGCGGGTGACCTTGGCTTTCAGGCGGACTTCGAGGCCCTGCGCGAGGTGCTTGGTGATGGCGGTCATGCCGGACACGCCGCAGTAACGGGGGACGCCGTTGTCCTTGAATGTCCCATCGGGAACGGTGAAGCCCGTGGACCACTTGCGGACGACCCCGGCCTTGACCCATTCCGCGACCAGGGCGGCGAAGGTGGGATCATGGGCGGTGAAGAACTGGGCTCCGTGATCGGCGACGAGACTGTCGAGCCGTCGGGTGGCCATGCGGCCTCCGACGCCGCGGGCTTTGTCGAGCGCCAGGACGCGGAGTCCTGCACGCTGGAGTTTTCCGGCGGCGAGCAGGCCGCTAAGGCCGGCTCCGACCACGATCACATCGTACGGAAGAGCACTGGAGGTCATGCGTAGGCTTGAGTGGGGCGGGTCATCCGAATGCGCGGGAACAATGGGCTGGATGGGGCGGCGTGTCGAACAAGTTGGTGGAGATCAGGATCCCGGTGCATTCCGATTCACCGTGGCAGGCCGGGCGACGGTTCAGGTACCGTTTCGGCACGGTTATGGGTGGAACGTCTTTTTTCTTCGCGCAGTCGATTCTCTTTGCGGCAACGCTGGCGGCCGGGGCTGCCGACGCCGGGCTGGCCCTCGAGGTTCGCCGCGTCGATGGCTCGATACGCCTTTCCTGGGCCGCCCAGGCCAACCATCGCTACCGCGTCGAATCGGCCACCAGCCTGGGCAGTGCGTGGTCCACGGCGGCGGATGTGCCGTCGGGAGCGGCCGCGGCGGAGGTGACCTGGACCGACACCAACGCCGTTTCCCGGGCCTCGACGCGGTTCTACCGGTTGCTGGACCAGGGGGCAGTGGCGGCGGGGGCCCTGACCGAGGAGGCTGCCTACCGGGCCTCGGACCTTGTCCCTTTCGAGCTGGGGGACCTTTACAACCGCAGTGCACGGGACACTTCCGACGCCATCCAGTATGCGACCGCGCTGGCGCCGTTCGGCAGTCCGCCGGTGACCCATGGCACCCTGAGGCTGACCGGGAATGCCAACAATCCCGTGCAGTACGAGCCCTTGCCTGCGGATCACTTCGTGCTGATCCCGATTCAGGGCCCCCTGGTGGAGGTTTACGTCCAGCAGCTGGACCTCGCGCGGGGGATTTATCAGTGGCGGCAGGTGGGCAACGGGAGCGACCTCGTGCTGCGCAGTGAGCCGGGTCTTCAGGCAACGCTGGCGCGGGTGACCGGTCGCTACGCGCCGGCTACGTTTCCGGGGGTAACCTTCGAGGTGGATCTCACCGGCGCGATCAGCGGCTTCAGCGAGGTGGATTCCACCGGCACCCACCAACTGAGCGACATGTCCGTGACGGGCACGGTGTCGGCGCCGGGCTTCGTCCAGACCGTGAGAACCCGGGACCGGTTCGAGTTTGTCTCCACCCGGGGCCTCTCAGGGAAACTCCAGAGCTCGTCCACGAGCGAGAACTGGAACAACAACACGGTCGTCTGGGGCGGCGCCACCTACGCCTGGAACAACGTCAAACGCCAGCGGTCGTTCCGGGACGGCAAGGAGTCCGATCTCGATACCTACTGGAACGCGCTGGGGACCCTCACCCGGAACGGCGTGGAGTTCGGGCGCTACCGGAAGGTCCTGAACACGGTGGGAACGGCGGTGATCGACCTGCGATTCCAGGTGGTGCTGGCCGACCGCGTGGTGGACGTCGAGAAATGGATCGTGCAGGTGCCGGCCAGCGGCCGCTGAGTTCAGGGAAGGCCCGACAGGAGCTCCCATCCCACGTGCTCCTGGGCGAGTCGCTGGTGGCGCGCGAAGAGCTCCCGGACCGGTCCGGCAAGTTCCCCCAGCCATTGGATCGCCTCGGCACCGGCCGGATCCCCCTCCCAAGCAGCTTCCCGACCGGCACCCGCCTCCAGAAGTCTTCGATAACTCGCAAGGTGCGGTTCGACGTTTGGCAGCCCGGCCGCCTGCGCCCGGCGTGAGGCGCGCCAGGGGATTTCCAGCCCGGGCGGGTCGAGGTCGCCAAAGTATTCCACGCGCCGGACTCCCCCGATCTCCTGGAAGATGTCGGTCAGCCGGATCACGGCGTCGGCGAAGACCAGACCCTTCCCGTAGACGACGCCACTGAACGCCGCGGCTTGTTCGTTCCAACGGACGTAGGAATCCCAGGTGGCCAGGTTCTCGATCACCAGGACGGGGCCCTCCGACTTCGGTCCCCGCCGCCAGCCGAGCGGTTCCGCGACGAAGGAGCAGCGCAGGGTTTCGGGGCTGATTCGGCCGTCCCGGAACGGGGCCGTGGCGAGCAGGGCATCCAGACGCTTCTCGTCGCCGAACAGTTGAAGGGATCGTTCCTTGATCGGCACGAGCGGGCGCTGGCGGCCGCCTCCCGCGAGAAACCCGTTGATGGCGCGCAGGTCCTCGAGGGGCAGGGTGGTGCGGCCGTCGCGGACGAAGGCCAGTTCCGGCTCCCAATCCATCCCCGCTGGATCCGGGCGATCCAAGGGGTCGACCAGCGGATCCCCGAAAAGCCGGGCCAGGCGAAGTTCGGCTTCGACTGGCACGAGCACGCGCTCGATGAGATGGGGCCGGTGTTTCGGGGGCCTCAAGACCACCAGGCCGGCGGCGGCGAGCTGGCGGACGTCGCGCTCGGCCTCGGCACGGGCCTCCGCGGAAACCAGACCGGAATCCTCCAGAAGCGTCTCCCAATCCCGCGAGTAGGGGCGTTGCGAACCGCCGATCCGGCCGCCCCGGCTGGACCACCATTGGTCATGAAGTTCCCGGAGCACGGGCCACTCGCGCCAGCGCGGGTCGTCGGGGTTCATGTCATGTCAGCGGTTCGAGGGCCTGTTCCGCCGTCAGGAGCACCGGGATGTTTTCGATGTGGGCGACATAGCCATCCGGGCCGGGCGTGACCTTCTTCCGGCAGAGCACGACGGTGTCGGCGTAGGGCGCCATGACGCCGAGGCGATCGATGGGAAATGCCATCACCAGCTGGAGATCGAACCGGCTGGCCAGCTCGAGGCAGTCCTCGACGCCATCCCCGGACAGCTTCGAGAACGCTTCGTCCATGACCACCAGGCCCAGGTGCGGGGAGCGGTGGGAGCCGACGTCGTAGACGCGCCGGAACGCGGCGAGCATGGAAATGAAGAACGGCGCCTGGTTCTCCCCGCCGCTCAGGCTGCGACCGCTGCGACCCAACGAAATGCCGGGGGAATCGGGCTGATCCGCGTTCACCATCTCCAGGTCGTACCGGTGGTAGTAGCGGTAATCGAGCAGGCGCCGACCACGTTCATCCGCCCGTTCGGCGGCTTCGACGGCTGCCATGAGCTCGGCCTTGGCGCGGTCCACTTCGTCGGACTTGATCGCCAGGGCGAGCGGGTCGGAGGGCGAGAGGCCGGAGTCCAGCAACGTCCAAAGCGCCCCAAAGGCGGGATCGCGTCGCTGGGTGATGCGGTAAACGTAGCGGCCGATCCGCTGGTTCAGGTACTCGCGCAACTGCCGGATGGTGCGGTCGGCGGCCTGGATCTTCTCGTTGAGCCGGTCGAGCACGCCTTCCTGAAGCCGCCGTTCCCAGTCCCGACGGCGATCCGTCGCCAGGGTTCGGGAGGCTTCCAGTTCGACGGTTTCGAGCAGCTTCAACCGCGAGTCCCAGGCGGCGTTGTCGTCGTCGTCGATCGCGAAATCGGTCTGGTACTGGGGATGGAGGAGATTGCCGGCGGTGTCCCGGACGGAGGCGAGTTCGAGGCGGGCGGCGTGACGGGCCGCACGGGAGGCGACCGCCGTGTCGCGGGCTTCGGTTTCCCGCGCCGCCACCCGCTCCCGGCGCCGATCCCAGCTGGAGGCGGCTCCAATGGCTTCCTCCAAGCGGGCTGCCAGGTCGCGGTCGAGGAACCGGGTGGGAATGCGAAGGCGCGCGGCGGCCTGGTCAATGCCTGCCTGGCGGAGATCCTCCTCGGCCCGGACCAGACCGTCCTGGTGAGGGCGGGCGCGCAGGCTGAAGTCCGAAAGCCGGGAACGGCGCACCGCGATATCGCCGTCGAGGGTGGCCTTGCGGGCGTCGAGATCCTTCAGCTTGGCGAGGCGAGCGGCGCGTTCCGGGGTGGTGAGCAACTGGATCGTTTCACAGACGCTTCCGAATTCAGCCTCCAGTTTGGGCAGGCGCGGCAGGTCATGGGAACGTTCCGGCAGGGTGCCGTCGCCGAGTCCACCGCGGAGTCCGGTGTCGAGCCAGGTATTCAGATCCTCGCAGCGCCGATCGGCGGCGTCGCGTTGGGCGCGGACCTCCACCTGTTCGCGTTCCCGGGCCTGGCGCATGCGGGCGAGGCCTTCGCGGCCAAGGGTCAGGGGAACGTCGCCGGAAGGACGGAACCGGCGTCGGGTGGGAAGCTGCTTGAAGACGCCGTCGGGCGTGATCGCCCGGCCGGCCGGGGAACGGTCCAGTTCCTCGACCGACTCGACGCAGATCACATCGCCGAGCAAATGACAGGCGTAGGCGCGGCCGACGGGATCCGAGACCTCGATGGTCTCGGCCAGCGACCCGGGACGCACTTCGTGTCGGAGTTGCGGCGACACCGCCTCGCCGGGGTGGATGAGCAATTCCGGTTCGCGCCCGGGCGGGGTGCGGCGGAGGATATCGAGCGCGTCGCGGTAATCCTTGTCGCGAACGACAATGGCCCAGCGATGACGGCCGAGGAACAGTTCGAGGGCGGGCCACCAACGCTCGGCGTCGGGCTTTACTTCGATCAGCCGCCCGAGTTGATGGGCGCGCCCGCCGAGCCGTTGCTGGATGGCCTCGAAAACGGGGAACGAACCGGGACTGCGTTCGCGTCCGATCGATTCCAACTCGGCGGCGAGTTGGCGGAGACGCTGGTCGGCGGAATCGCGTTCCGTGCGGAAGGTGCCGCCGAAGGTCTCAATCTGTCGGACGAGTTCCTGGAACCGGCTGGCGAGTTGGCGCAGCGCCTCCAGCCGTTCCTCGTCGGGACCGGTGCGCAGGGCGTCGAGTTGGGCGGGATCGACCGCCAGCAATTCGGTCAGGCCGGGAAGCTGGAGGGAGGTGGCGTGGCGCAGCCAGTGGACCCAGCGGTGATGCCGTTCGGCGAGCCGCTGACGGACCGTGTTGGTGGCGTCGCGCAACTGGCCGATTTCATGGTGCAGGGCGGACTTGCGTGATTCGAGGTCGTGCAGCTTGACCTGGTCGGGGTCGCGGGAGGCTTCGAGCCGGGTGGCTTCGATGGTCTGGGTGACCGATGCGAGTTCGATCACCGCCGACTCGATCGCCTTGAGATCCTCGCCTTGTTCGGATTCGAGCTGTTGCAGGCTGGTGCGGTGGCGGGCGGCGAGTTCCGTGGCCTGCGAGACGATGAGCGCCTGTCGGAGCCAGCCCTGGATCGATTCCTCGGCGCGGGAGGTTTCGTAGCCGGTGTGATGTTCCGCGATGCCTCGCAGGTGGCCGGCCTCGTTTTCCTGCCGACGCAGCCGCGCCTCGGTTTCGCGGAAAGCGTCCTGGGCGGCCTTCACGTCGCGCACGTCGAGCGGGCTTTCCTCGAGAATGAAGCGGCGGATGAAATCCTCGACGTTGTCCTCGGGCTCGAAGGCGATGGCTTTGACCAGGGTTTTCTGGAAGGGCAGGAGGTCGAAGTAGAGGTGCCGAGGCGTGGCCATTTCCGCGAGGTAATCCTGCTGCCGGCCGAAGAGGCATTTCTGGGAACTGCCGGTCTCGTACTCGCGCCGGATCCAGGTCCGGAACGCCTCCTCGTCCAGCATGCGGCCCTCGGGGGCGAGGGTGGCGTAGTCGAGGCGGTCGGGGACCAGGAAATAGGTGCGACGGGGTTCGGCCGTGGGACTGCTGAATTCCACGCGCACACCCCAGGTTTCGCGGCGCGGATTCTTTTTGCCGCGCTCGTCGGGCCAGGTGAATTCGAGGCCGATCACGGTGACGCCGCTGGACCGGGTGTAGTGCGGTTCGCCGTCGCGGACGGTGTTGGTGTCGCAGAGACAGTAGCTGACGAGCGAGCGGCTGCGGGCGTTGCCGGCGGCGGCGCGGTTGGGACGCCAGTGTTCGCCGAGCACCACGTGTTGGATGAGGTCAAGCAGGGCGGTCTTGCCGGTGCCGAACGCGCCGGCGATGAGCGTGTGGCGTTCGATGTCGAACACCTGGCGGAAGCCGTACCAATTGATGGCGATGATGCGGCTAAGGGAGATGCGACGTTCGTTCACGAGGTTTCCTCCTCGGCGGCGGTTTCGGTGGCGGCGCGGGCGGCCTGGTGGGGGCGGACGGTTTGTTCCCAGGCTTCGACGCTCTCGAAGGGAAGGATGCGGGGCAGGGTGGGGAGGATTTCGATGGAGGATTCCCCGAAACGCTGCGGGTCCTCGTGGCGCTGGAATCGGATCAGGCGCCGGGAACGGCAGCGCGCGAGCATTCGTTCCAGGTGGGATTCGGTGGGCGGTTGGATGTGTTCGAAGGTGAGTTTCAACGCCTGGAAAACCTGGTTGGCGGAGACCACCACGGTATCGACGGCCCGTTCCAGGCGGGTCTCGTGATAGAGCCGCCAGAGGGTGAGGAGAAGCAGGGTCTCGTCCTTGGTGA
The DNA here is from genome assembly GCA_964476125.1 of uncultured Verrucomicrobiota bacterium. GTDB lineage: Bacteria > Verrucomicrobiota > Verrucomicrobiia > Limisphaerales > CAIMTB01 > CAIMTB01. The sequence continues at coordinate 15,113 of CAYZAE010000151.1, forward strand.
ACCGCGCCGTGATGCCGCACTCGCCCGGCACGGGGCGCGCCTGGAGGATGGAGCGGTCGGGGTCCGAGATGAGGTCGAGGTTCAGCGGGGCGAGGTACTCGGCCAGGTCACGCTGATGTTCCCGGGCAGTGAGGAAGATCTCGCGCGCCCGGCCTTCGTCCCCCAGCAGCACGCCCGTGGAAAGCAGTTCGGCCAGGGCATCCCGCAGCGCAGAACGGTCGTTCTCAGGGATATGCTGCCAGAAGGAGGGCCAGGGAAGGTTCATGCGAGGCGTTCGATGCGAAGTCGTTCGACCCGGCGGCCAGCCACACGGTCGGTCTGGATCGCGGCCGGGTTGAGTCCGTGTTCCGCCCGGTCGGAGTCGATGCGCCAGCGGATCGGTCGCTGGGGCACGGTCCCGTTGGCGCGGTCGAAGGCCAGGGCCGCCAGGAGATCCAGGAGTTCGTCTTCGGTGGCGAGTTTCAGGTCGGCCGTGGAGATCGAGGCCCCGGCTTTGGGCAGGAGTTTTTCCACCAGGCGTCCGGCCCGCTGGGGGGTGATGGCGTAGAGATTGCGCATGCGGATCTGCTCCTGCGCATCCACGGTGTCGCCGGGTTCCGTGGCGGGAGCGAGGCCAAGGTCGACCACCGGCCGGGAGCGTCGCGGGCGATACAGGGCGTCGGTGCCGAACCGCAGCTCGACTTCCACCGCGAGCAGCGGGAGTCCGGGTTGATCGGCCAGTTCAGCGAAGGTCTGTCCGGCGTGCTGGGAATCGACCGCCGCAAGGAAGGCTTTCACCTGTTCCGCGCGGCGGCCGCGCATCTCAGTCTGGTAATCGTACCGCTGCCTCGAGAGCCGGCAGAAATCGGCCATGCGGCCGTCGATGATGCGTTGTTTCGCCGGGATCGAGGCGAGGCCGCGGTCGAGGGTGCCGAGCATGGATTCGGCGGTGATGTACGCCTCGGTGGGCGGAAGGCCGCGGTGGGCGGTGAGTCCCTCGGCGAGGCGTTGCTTGGCGTGGGGATTGGCCAGCGCCTCCTGGACCGCCCGCCGGGCCTTCAAAAGTCGCGGCAGCAGGCCACCCTGCTGGAGGGCGTCGTAGCAGACCATGTGCTCGCCTGAGTGGAACTCGACCAGGAACCGGCGGAGGGTTTC
>CAYZAE010000152.1:0-16154 GCA_964476125.1 uncultured Verrucomicrobiota bacterium
TTCGGGGCGACGCACGACTTTCGACTTACGACCGACTCTTGGGTCTGGCGTCTGGCGTCTCGGGTCTGGGGTCTGGGGCTCGGAGATCGGAGATCGGAGTTCGGGGCGACGCACGACTTTCGACTTACGACCGACTCTTGGGTCTGGCGTCTGGGGTTCGGAGATCGGAGATCGGAGTTCGGAGTTTGGGTCGAAATGCGACCTACGACTTACGACCCACTCTTCGCCATCGGGGCGTGGGCGAATTTTCGGGCGCGGACGCGTTTGGCGGCGGCGCGGCGGCCGGGGGCGCCGACCTTGCCGGAGGCGAGATTGTTGCCGCCGGTGATGACGCCGCGGCCGGCGATGGCGACGAGGCGGACGGTGCGGGTTTCGCCTGGCTCGAATCGCACGGCGGTTCCAGCCGGGATGTCGAGTCGACGTCCATAGGCCTGGTCGCGGTCGAACTGGAGCGAGGCGTTGGTCTCGATGAAGTGGTAATGGCTGCCGACCTGGATGGGACGATCCCCGAGGTTGGTGACGGGCAGTTCCAGGGCGGGGCGGCCGGCGTTCATTTCCAGTTCGCCGGGCTGCGCTTCGACCGCACCCGGAACGAGGGTGGCTTCGGCTTCGGTGTCGGAAGGGGCGGATCCGAACACGGCGAGGTCGGGGACGGGCAGGAAGGAGCCGTGGAGCGCGAGGGCGAGATTGCCGTCGGTGGCGGCGATGGGGTGATGGACGGTCACCAGTTTGGAGCCGTCGGGGAAGGTCCCTTCGACCTGAACGTCGTAGATCAGGTCGGGCACGCCAGCCATGACCTGGCGGCGGCCGAGGAACTGACGTCCGAGGTTCATCAATTCGGCGACGGACCGGCCGTCGCGGATCATTTCGAGCAGGACGGTGGCGATGAGGGCGACGGCTTCCGGGTGGTTGAGTCGGAGTCCGCGGGCCAGTCGTTTCTGGGCCAGGAAGCCGGCCTGGTGAAGCGTCAGTTTATCGAGTTCTCGGGGGGAGAGGTGCATGGGGTGGGGGCCGATGCGTGCGTGTTCGCGTTGGGCAGGGTGGGATTACCAGCGACGGGACCAGGGGGAATCGACGAGCAGTTCGCCGAGGAAATGGAGTTGCTGCTGGAGCAGGCGGGACACGTTTTCGATGGAATCGCCGGCGGCGCGGAGAATGGCGCCGTGGGGGTGCGGGCTCACGCTCCAGACGAGGGCGGATCGTGTGGGCGGGGGTTGGGCGGCGGCGGCTGCGACCATGGCGGCCGCAGCCTCCCGGAGCGGTGATCCCAGGAGGGCAACCAGGGCCAGGCAATCGAAGCGGCCGGTTCGAAAAGGGCCGGAAAGCGGGGAGACCGCGCCATCGAGCCGGAGCGAATCCAGGAAGATGAGCTGGTCGGCGAGAAAGACTTCGTTGCGGCTGGTGAACCGTTCGAAGGCCCAGCGTTCTCCGCAGGCAGGGCGGCCGGAGGAGAGCCAGTCGACGAGGACCAACCCGGCCCCGGCGCCCAGTCGGAATGTCTGATGTTGGTGGAAGATGGATCCGGCGAAGGCCTGGATGGCGTCGGGGGTGAAGGCGAGCAGGGCTCCGTCGCCGATCTCGGCCACCGTTTGGTGATGGCAGGAGAGTCGGGCGGGGTTGCGGTAGATCTTGGTGGAGGCCTGGGTGCCGAGCAGGCAGCGGGTGCCGGGTTCGAGCCGGACCTCGAGCCGGGTGGTGTCGCCGGCGACCATGCCCCCTCCGAAGTTGCTGGTGCAGGCGGTGACGGAACGTCCGCGGGGCCGTGGGACGAGCAGTTTAAAGGGGCTGGTGGCCATGGCGGTGGTCACGGCGCTCTGGCGTGCGACCATTTCGACGGCGATGGCGGCCTGCCCTGGGAGGGAGGTGTTCATCCTATCCAGGATCGGGCGAATCCATGCCTGCTTCTTGAGGGCCGGGTCAAGGCGGCGCTCCGGGGACGGGCCGCCCTACCGAACCTGCTTGCGCGGCCACTCATATCAAACCGTCAGATGCCGGCGGACGATGTCGTCGTTCAAATCCGAGATGGGCCCCTGGGCGACAATGGCTCCGCGATCCATGATGTGGAAACGGTCGCCGACCTGGAGGCAGAAATCGAGGCATTGCTCGACCAGCAGGATGCCGATGCGTCCCTCCGACCGGACGCGCTTGAGCGCTTCGCCGATTTCCTGGCTGTAGTCGTGCCCTTCGGCGCCGAGTCCGTTCATGCTGAGATGCCGGATGGTGACGCCGATTTGATCAATGATGTTGGGCTGGATCCCCTCGGTCGGTTCGTCCAGCAGGAGAATCTTCGGCCCGGTGAGCAGGGCCCGGCCGATGGCGAGCTGCTGTTGCTGTCCGCCGCTGAGCACGCCGCCCTTGCGCTGCAGCATTTCCTTGAGCACGGGGAACAGGCCGAGCACGCGGTCCACTTCGCCGTTCAGCTTCCGGCCCTGGGCCACCGCACCGATGCGGAGGTTCTCGCCCACGGTCAGGGTGGGGAAGATGTCGCGTCCCTGGGGGACATAGCCGAGTCCGTGGCGGGCCCTTTCCTCGGGCCGTAGACCGGTGAGGTCGGCGTCCCCGAGCCGGATGGTGCCGGTGTCGGAGGGGGCGAGACCGACGATGGATTTGAGCGTGGTGGTCTTGCCGACGCCGTTGCGCCCCATGAGACAGACCACCTCCCCGGGTTTCACCTCGAGACTGACATCCCGGAGGATGCGGGAGCCGTCGTAGCTGACGGAGACGTGGGAGAGGGAGAGCATGCGGAGTTCGTCGATGGGGGTGGGTCGAGGGTCGCTCGGAGATTGGAGAAAGGAGTGGGGAGTGGGGGGTGCGGTTAATGGCGTTTGCCGCGGCCGAGGTAGACTTCGATCACTTTTTCGTCGTTCTGGACTTCGTCGACGGTTCCTTCGCAGAGCACGCTGCCCTGGTGGAGGACGGTGACCTGGCGGGCGATTTGCCGGACGAAGGTCATGTCGTGTTCGATGACCAGGATGCTGTGGTGCCCGGCGAGGCTGAGGAGGAGTTCGCCGGTTTTGTGGGTTTCCTCGTCGGTCATGCCGGCGGCGGGTTCGTCGACCAGCAGCAGTTTGGGGTTCTGGGCGAGCAGCATGCCGATTTCGAGCCACTGTTTCTGGCCGTGGGAGAGTGAGCCGGCCTTGGCTTTGGCGCGTTCGAGCAGGCCGACGGTGCGGAGCACTTCGTGGATGCGTTCGGATTGGGAGGGGGAGATGCGGGCGAACAGACAGGACCAGAGCCCGCGTCCGCCTTCGAGCGAGAGCCAGATGTTCTCGAACACCGTGTGATCGGTGTAGACGGAGGGCGTCTGGAATTTGCGACCGATCCCGAGCCGGTTGATCTGCCATTCGTTGAGACTGGTGAGGTCGAGGTCCTTGCCGAACTCCACCTTGCCGCGGTCGGGACGGGTGCGGCCGGTGATGAGGTCGAGCATGGTGCTCTTGCCGGCGCCGTTGGGGCCGATGACCACCCGGAGCTCCCCTTCGTCCATGTAGAACGTGAGGTCGTTGATGGCCTTGAAGCCGTCGAAGGCCTTGGTGACGGCTTCGAGGGTGAGGATGAACTGGCGGCGGGGCTGGTTCATGAGGGGTTGAGGGGGCCCGGGCTGGGGGTGGCGGAGGGGGTGGGAGTCGCGGTGGGGGTGGGGCCGTTGCCGGCGGCGGGGTTTTCGGCGCGGGAGCGGGCCCAGCGTTTTCGGAGGGTGGCGAACTGGGCGGGCAGGCCGACGATGCCCTGGGGCATGAAGAGGGTGACGAAGACGAACAGGGCGCCGAGCAGGTAGGGCCATTGTTCGGCGAAGGCGTGGGTGGCGTAGCTCTTGAGGGCGTTGATGCCGAGGGCGCCGAGGATGGGGCCGATGAGCGAGTTGCGGCCGCCGACGGCGCACCAGACGACGGCTTCGAGTGATTTGTCGGGGGCCATTTCGCTGGGGTTGATGATGCCCACCTGGGGGACGAACAGGGCGCCGCCGAGGCCGGAGATGACGGCGGCGAGCACGAAGACGAACAGTTTGAAGTGGGAGGTGGCGTAGCCGGAGAACAGCACGCGGTTTTCGGAGTCGCGGATGGCGCGTTGCACGAGGCCGAACTTGGTGCGGGAGATCCAGCGGCAGAGCAGGTAGGTGAGGACGAGCAGGGTGACGGAAGCCAGGTAGAGTGCGCGCCGGGTGCCGGGGGTGTTGATATCGTGCCCGAGGATGACCTTGAAATCGGTCAGCCCGTTGTTGCCGCCGAAGGTGAAGTCGTTGCGGAAGAACAGCAGAGTGGCGGCGTAGGTGAGGGCCTGGGAGAGGATGGAGAAGTAGACCCCCTTGATCCGGGAGCGGAAGGCGAGCCAGCCGAAGATGAACGACACCACGGCCGGAACCCAGATCACGGCGGCGGCGGAGAACAGGAAGCTGCGGAAGGGGATCCAGTGCGGTGGCAATCCGCCGGTGGCGGGGTAGCGGGCGGGGAACTCAAGGAACACCATGAAGTCGGGGATGTCGGCCTTGTACTGTCCGAGTTTCCCGATCATCAGCATCAGGTGCATGCCCAGCGCGTAGCCGCCGAGGGCGAAGAACAGACACTGACCGAGACTGAGCAGGCCGGTGTAGCCCCAGAGCAGGTTCACGCCGAGGGCGAGCACGGCGTAGCAGAGGTATTTTCCGTAGAGACTGAGGGAGAAGGTGCTGATGTGCAGGGCGCTGTCCTCGGGCGTGAAGGCGTTGAGCGCCGGCGGGAGCAGGAGGACGGCGAGGGAGGCCAGGAGCCACCAGAGATCGCGTCGGGAAGTGGAGGGCGTCATGGGGGAGGATTGACGGGGCGGACGGGGCGGGAGGCGGGGAGCGGGGTGGTTCAGCCTTCGAGATTGCGGCTGCGGGTGACGAACAGCCCGGCGGGACGCCATTGCAGGAAAAGGATGATGGCGGCGAGCACGGTGATCTTGCCCATCACGGCGCCGAGCCAGGGTTGGAGGATCTGGTCGGTGACCCCGACGCCGAACGAGGCGGCGACCGTTCCGAACACGTTTCCGACCCCGCCGAGCACGACGATCATGAAGCAGTCGACGATGTAGTTCTGTCCCAGGCTGGGACCGACGTTGCCGATCTGGGACAGGCAGGCTCCGGCCATGCCGGCGAGCCCGGAGCCGTAGGCGAAGGTGAGCATGTTGATCCGGGTGGTGCGGACGCCGAGCGTGGAGGCCATGGCGCGGTTCTGCATCACGGCGCGGATCTGGAGGCCGAGGGAGGTTTGGGTGAGCAGGGCCCAGGTGCCGGCGACGATGAAGAAGCCGAAGGCGATCACGAAGATGCGGTTGTAGGCGAACAGCACGTCCTGGATGACGAGACTGCCGCTGAGCCAGCCGGGGGAGCCGACCTGGACGTTGGCGGCGCCGAACACGTGGCGGAACACCTGTTGCAGGAGAAGACTCACGCCCCAGGTGGCGAGCAGTGATTCGAGCGGGCGCCGGTAGAGGAACCGGATGACGCCCCGTTCGAGGATCAGGCCGACGATGCCGGCGGTGACGAACGAGGCGGCGAGGGCGAAGAGGAAGTAGGATTCGAACCCGAATCCGGCGGCGCCGAACCAGTGGACGAACAGGTTCTGGACCACGTAGGTGGTGTAGGCGCCGACCATCATCAATTCCCCGTGGGCCATGTTGATGATGCCCATCAGGCCGAAGGTGATGGCCAGGCCGAGGGCGGCGACGAGCAGCACGGCGGCGAGGCTGAAGCCACGGAAGGCGGTGCCGACGAGATTGCCGCGCCGGACGTAGTCCTCGATGGCGATCACCGTCTTGTGCACGGCGGCCAGCGTTTCATCGCCGGGCGGTGGGGTCTTGTCCTTGAGTTCCTTTTCGAGGCTTTGGAGATAGGTCAGGGAATTGATGGAGCGCAGTTCGCCGAGCTGGCGGATGGCGGGAATGCGGACCGCGGGATCGCTGCTGGCGGTCTGGGTGAGTGCGATGGCTTCGGCGAGGGCGCGGGTCACTTCGGGGTCGGATTCCAGCTGGGTCCGGGCCTTGAGCAGCGGTTCGTAGTCGATGTTCCGTTCCTGTCCCAGCTTCACGATGGCGTCGCGGCGGAGCTTGGGGTTGGGATGGGCGAGGGTGAGGAAATCGAGGGCTGTCTTGATGGCCTTGCGCAGCTTGGAGGAGGTGTCGGCGGGGGTGAGATCCGAGGCCAGGAACATCATGGGCGAGCCGTCTTCGCCGGGGATGGCGCGTTCATCCAGAATGGCGATGCCGCGGGAGCGGCCCTCGGTGTCGGAGCTGGCGTCGAGCAGGAAGGGGATGCTGGTGCCGTCGGCCGTTTCGTGCAGGTAGAGGCTGCCGCCGCGCCAGGCGGTGAGCACGGTTTTGATCCGGGGATCGGCGAGCGTGGCGAGTTCGCGGAGCAGGTTGACCTGTTCGGCGGCGTCGGTGGAGACGATGGCACGGACGAGCAGGGGGCGAGGATCGGTGGTGGCGGAGGCGGGGGCGGCCGCAGGATCAGCGGCTGGGGCGGGGGCGGCGTGGGAGCGGAAAAGGGGTGTGACGAGGCAGAGAGCGAGCAGGAGGGTGGTCCAGGCCGCGGGGCGTCGAAGGAGGGAGCCGGGGCGGATGGGGGACGCGGGGGGCGGTACGGGATGGGGGATAGGTCGGGCCACCATGGTTCCTGGGGTGCGTGGGGGTGAGAGGGGAGGGGGGAAGAGGGGGAGACTGGGACTTTTCAAGAAACGGGGCGGATCCGGTGAGGATCCGCCCCGTGCGGGTCAACAGACGGGCGTGGGATCCAGGGGGGTCACCCCGGGGTTCACTTGGCCGTCAGGAATTTCTCGCTGAAGGGTTCGCCGGCGACGCCGTTCAGGGTCTTGATGATCTTGAACTGGCCGCTGGAGAGCGTTTCGCCGATGAACACGTTGTTCACCAGGTGATGGTTTTCCTGCATGGTGACGACGCCCGTGGGGCCCTTGAAGGTCTGGCCGATCAGGGCGTCGCGGACCTTGTCGACGTCGAACGTGCCGGCCTTTTCGACGGCCTGTTTCCAGAGGTGGACGCCCATGCGGGAGAGGTTCATGGGGCTGCAGGTCACGCGGCCCTTGGGGTCGACGCCGGAGACCTTGTAGTCGACGCCGGTGACCACGGGCTTCTTGATCCACTTCATGAAGGAGTCGACGAACGCCTTGTTCTCGGGGGACTTGATGGACATGAAGTAGGTCCAGCAGCCGAGGTGGCCGACGAGGTCCTTGGCGGGCAGGCCGCGGAATTCGTCCTCGGAGATGGAGAACGAGACGACGGGGCAGTTTTCGGAGGTCAGGCCGGCGTTGGCGAACTCCTTGAAGAACGGGACGTTGGTGTCGCCGTTGAGCGTGCTGATGACGGTGGCGGACCCGCCGGCGGAGAACTTTTTGATCTCGGCGACGATGGTCTGGTAGTCGGTGTGGCCGAAGGGCGTGTAGATCTCGACGATGTCACTGTCGGGGATGCCCTTGGACTTGAGGTACTGCTTGAGGATTTTGTTGGTGGTGCGCGGGTAGACGTAGTCGGAGCCGAGCAGGTAGAACTTCTTTTTGCCTTCGCCGAGCATGTAATCGACGGCGGGGATGGCCTGCTGGTTCACGGCCTCGGCGGTGTAGAAGATGTTCTTGGACAATTCCTCGCCCTCGTACTGGACGGGGTAGAAGAGCAGGCCGTTGTTCCGTTCGAAGACGGGCAGGACGGACTTGCGGGAGACGGAGGTCCAGCATCCGAAGACGACGGAGACCTTGTCCTTGACCAGGAGTTGTTCGGCTTTTTCGGCGAAGAGCGGCCAGTTGGAGGCCGGGTCGACGACGACGGGTTCGATCATGTAGGGCTTGCCGCCCACCTTGACGCCGCCGGCCTTGTTGATTTCGTCGAAGGTGTAGAGCAGGACGTCCTTCAGGGAGGTCTCGCTGATGGCCATGGTGCCGCTGAGCGAGTGGAGGACGCCGACCTTGACGGTTTCGGCATGGACGGAGGCTGCGGCGACGAGCGTCGCGAGGAACAGCGTCAGACGTTGGAAGGGATTTCGTTTCATGGGGCTGATGATTATCGGAAGTGAGAGGTGGTGGGTTAGAAGAGGAACGACACGCCGGCGCCCGCGATGAAGCGGGTTTCCTCGCCGTCGAATCCGCCTTCATACCCGGTGTAGTCGTAGCGGAGTTCGGGTTGGACCTTCACGTAGGGGAAGGGCTTCCAGTTGAACGTGAGGGTGATGCTGCCGAGGTTGCCTTCGGTGTCGGTGGAGAGGATCGAGGTGCCGGGTCGGCCGCCGATGGCGAGGCCGGGGATGCCGAAGCCGTCCTGGTCATCGACGTAATCCGCGCGCAGGGCGACGCCGGTCTTGGCGGTGAAGTCGTAGGTGAACCAGCCGCCGATGGACCAGACGTCGGCTTTGACGGGGCCGTCGGGGTTGAACATGAAGTAGTCGAACTCCATGCCCACGCCGAAGGCGTCGGTGATTTTCGCGCCGGCGAGCACGGAGCCGCCGGAGACGGACATGGTGGTGGATTCGTCGCCGACGAAGCCGACCAGGCTGATCCAGGTTTTGTCGGTGGGTTTGATGCCGATGGAGCCGAGGAAGGTTTTGGCCTCGTTGCTGTCGACGGGACCGGCGAAGAGGCCGTTTTGGAGGCGGGCCTTGATGTCGATGGAGTCGGTGATGTTGTAGCCGAGCTGGGCGCCGGCGGAGGGGCCGTTGCCGGTGTACCACCATTGGAAGCCCTGGGAGAAGTTGGCGTTGGCGGCGCCGCCGTCACCGGACTCGTAGTTGAGCAGGGAGATCAGCTGGCCGGCGCGGATGTTGAGGCCGGTGCCGACGGGGGCGTTCAGTTCGACGTAGGCTTCGCGCAGGTTTTCAAGTCCCTGCAGTTCGCCGCCGGTATTCACGAGGGAGGAGTCCTCGCCCCACATCATGGAGACGCGGTAGGCGGCGTCCCAGTTGTCACCGCTTCGTTCCACCGGCTTGCTGGCCAGGGTGAGTTTGACTTTGTTGAGGGAAAAGGAGTTGTGGGAGCTGTTCCAGAGGTAGCCGTTGCTCTTGCGGTCCGGAGGCGTGCTGAAGTCGTAGAAGTAGGAGGCCTGGACGAACCCGGTGAGGGTGATGTCGGACAGGGCTTTGACGCCTTCGGCCTTGGTTTCGCCGCTGGGGACGATGCCTTCCTTCTTGGCGAGATTTTCGAGGGAATCGAGGCGGGAACGCAGGGCCTGGTTTTCCTTTTCGAGTTTGTCGAGGCGTGCGTCTTCCGGTCCGCTCTGGGCGAACAGGGAGGGTGCGGCGCAGGAGGCGGCGAGCAGTGCGGTGCCGGCGAGGAATTTCGCGGTACGATCCTGGCGCTGGCGCGATCGGAGTCGGATGAATGGGGTCGGGGTATAATGGGGCTGCGTATTCATGGTTGGTAGTAATCCGTCGGAGTCGGCGGATGACGCCGCTGTTGGACATCTAGCAACGGGGGTGCCAGCCGGTGGGAGGGTGGTTGTGAAAGCGGCGCATCGTGTGCACTGAAACGATGAGTGCAGTTCATGCATGCGATGCAGGCCTTTTCCGGGAAGGCCGTTGGGTGGGGGCATGTTTGCGCCTTGGGGGTGGGGAAGGGATCCGGGCGGCATTCCGCTGAAGCTCTTGCGATTTTGCGGGTGTGTCGGACCGGGCGGAGTGGTCGAAATGAGACACGTGGACCCGGCGACTTGCGGTCGCGGCTTTTCAGCGGGAGTCCTCCGCTCGCATAGTGATGTCGGAAGCACGTGCGATGGGATCCCTGACGACACAGCAACGGCGGGCGGTGGAGGCGACGGGCGAGGTTCTGGTGATGGCCGGGGCCGGGGCCGGGAAGACCAGCACGCTGGTGGCGCGGGTGCTGGATCGCGTGCTGGAGGGGGAGGGTCGGGTGTCGTTGGACCGGGTGTTGGTGGTGACTTTCAACGAGGCGGCGGCGGCGGAGATGCGGCACCGGATGCAGCGGTCGCTGGAGGACCGGTTGCAGGCGACGCCGGACGATGCCTGGCTGGCGGAGCAGGCGGCGCTGTTGGAGACGGCGATGGTTTCAACGCTGCATGGGTTCTGCCTGCGGCTGATCCGGGAGCATTTTCATGAGCTTTCGTTGGATCCGCAGTTTGCGGTTCAGGATCCGATGCAGACGCGGATCCTGAGGGGCCAGGTGTTGGGGGAGGTGTTGCGGGCGTGCCATTCGGGCGTGGGATCCGAGGCGGAGGCGCTCCGGACGTTCCTGGGGCGGCATGGTCAGGAGGGGGACGGGGTGATCCAGGCGCTGGTATTGAGGATCCACGAGTACGCGCGGTCGTTGCCGGAGGGGATGGGTTGGTTGCGTCGGGTCCGGGAGGGTTGCGCCCGGCAGGGGGCAGGGGAATGGCGCGGTTTGGTGTTGCCGGGGCTCCGGCGCTGGGCGGCGTCGTGGCTGGGGGATGTCGAGCGTCTGACGGTGAATGAGCCCGAGGGTTTTTCGGGGTGGGAAAGTCTTTCGGTTTTGCGAGGGGCACCGTCGTTGGAGGCCGGGGGCGTGGCGGGTTTTCTGGAGGCCCTGGTTCGGGCGGGGGAGTCGGGACGATTCGAGAAGGGCCAGCCGGGGTACCGGAAGAAGAAGTACTGGCGGGAACCCATTGAAGAACTCTTCGACGAGGCGGAGGAGCTGCGGTCGATGCTGGTGCCGTCGGCGGCTGGGGGCGGGGATCCGTTGGAGGAGGATTGGGGATGGGCGCGGGTGGATCTGGGGGCGTTGCTGGGGTTGGTGGAGCGTTTCGATGAGGCTTTTGCGGCGGCGCGGCGGTCGGCGGCGGTGGTGGATTTTTCCGATCTTGAGCAGATGGCGTTGCGATTGCTCTGGGATGCGGAGCGCGGGGTGCCGACGCCGTTGGCGGAGGGGTGGCGACGGCGGTTTGATCACGTTCTGGTGGACGAGTACCAGGACATCAATGGGGCGCAGGACCGGATTCTCCGGTGTGTGAGCCGGGAGGGGGAGGCGGCGAGCCGGTTCTTTGTGGGGGACGTCAAGCAGAGCATCTACCGCTTTCGGCGGGCGGCGCCGGCGATTTTCCAGGGATACGCGCGGGATTGGCGGGAGGGGCGGGGGAGGTCGGTGATTCCGTTGGCGGAGAATTTCCGCAGTCACGAGGCGATTCTGGGGTTTGTGAACGAGTTGTTTGCGCGGGTCATGCGGCCAGGGGTGGGGGGTGTGGCGTACGACGACGAGGCTCGGTTGTTGTTTGGGGCGGCGGAGACAAGGACGGTGCAGCGGGAGCGGCCGGAGGGGCGGGTGGAATTGCATCTGGTGGTGCGCGGGGGGGAGAGCGGAGCGGAGGGGGCTGGGGGTGTGGAGTCCGGAGCCGGCGAAGAGGGCGCCGGGGCGGAGCCGGCCTGGGGCGATCTGGACATTGAGGAGCGGCAGGCGGAGGTGGCGGCGCGGCGGTTGAAGGAGCTGCTGGAGTCGGGGGTGGGTGTTTGGGATTCGCGGTTGGGGGCGGAGCGGTTGGTGACCTGGCGGGACATGGTGGTCCTGCATCCGGCGCCGGGGCCGGTATCGGAGCGGTGGGCGCGATCCTTTGCGCGGGTCGGAGTTCCGCTGGAGGCGCGGCGGGGTGGATTTTTTCGGGCGCTGGAGGTGGCGGATCTGGTGAACGTGGCGCGGATGCTGGACAACCCGTTGCAGGATCATCCGGTCCTGGCGGTGTTGAGGTCGCCGATGGTGGGGTTGGGTGTGGATGAACTGGCGGCGATCCGTTTGATGGATCGTCGGGGGCGTTTTTGGGAGGCGGTGGAGCGGTGTGCGGCGGGGGATCCGCTGCCGGGAGAGTGGGCGGAGGTGCCGGAGGTGAGGGCGGCGCTGGCGACGGCGCGGGGCCGGTTGCGGTGGTTTTTGGAGGGGTTTCGACGGTGGCGGTTGCTGGCGCGGCAGGGATCGGTGACGCGGTGTCTGGAGGCGGTGTTGGTGGAGACGGCGTACGAGGCGTGGTTGCGGGCGCAGCCGCGGGCGGAGGCGCGGCTGGCGAATGTTCGGCGGTTGCTGGCCTTGACCCGGCAATTTGATCAGGCCCAGCGACGCGGGTTGTACCGGTTTCTCCGGTTCGTGGAGGCGCAGGCGGAGACGGGCGAGGAGATGGAAAGCGCGCAGGCGGCGGCCGGGGACAGCGTGCGCCTGATGAGCATGCACCAGAGCAAGGGGTTGGAGTTTCCGGTGGTGGTGGCGGCGGGGCTGGGACGGAAGTTCAACCTGCGCGATCTGCGGGAGGAATGGTTGTTGGATGAGGAGTACGGCCTTTGTCCGCCGGTGCTGGCCCCGGGCCGCGTGCGCGGTTACCCGAGCCTGCCGCGCTGGCTGGCGGGCCGACGTCAGTTGACGGAGGCGCTGGGCGAGCAGACGCGGTTGTTTTACGTGGCCTGCACGCGGGCGGCCGATCGCCTGCTGTTGTTGGGCACGGTCCGTGATCAGACATTGGCGAAGTGGGCGGGGACTTCACCGCGGTTCACCGATCGCGACCTTCTTCGCGTGGGCGAGCCGCTGGGCTGGCTGGGGCCGTTGACGTCGGAGCTGACCGGCCAGTCCGGATGGGTGGAGTCGGAAACCGGGCGTGGGCGTTGGTTGGACTGGCGACTTCACCGGGGAGCGCCGGTCCCGGTGCCGGCGGGTGTGGGGGATGAATCGGGGGGGGAATCCGAGGCGGCAGGGGCCGGAGTGGCGGGGGAGGAGATAGGGGCGGAGGTTGTGGAGGCCATCCGCGGCCGACTGGAGTGGCGCTATGAGCGGGAGGCAGCCACGCAATTACCGGCCAAGACCGCGGTCACGGCGCTCCGGCGCCAATGGGCGTTGGACGAGGAGGCGGTGGTGGCCGATCCCGATCTCGTGAATCGTCCCGCGGTTCGGAGTGACGAGGCGTCCGCACCGGTCTCGAGGGATGCCGTGACGCGGGGGTTGGTGCATCATTTGTTTTTCGAACAACTCGATCTGGCTGGACCTCTGGATCTGCCGGATCTGGAGCAGCAACGGGAACGGTTGGTGTTGGCGGGCTGGTTGGGGCGGGAAGCGGCGGCCCTGATCGATCTGGAGGGGGTGGCGGCTTTCTGGTCGACCGAGGCGGGGTCGGTTCTTCGGCAGGAGCGCAGCGCGGTTCAGCGGGAACTTCCCTTCACGGCGCGGCTCAGCCGGCGCGAGGCGCTGTTGCTCGGGGCGCCCGGGACCATGGCGGGCTGGTCGGAGGAGGATTTCCAGGTGATCCAGGGCGTGGCGGATCTGGTGCTGTTCCGGCCGGGTGAACTCTGGATTGTGGACTACAAGACCGACCGGGTGGAGGGGGCGGCCATCGCGGAGCGGACCGCGAAATATGAAGCCCAGCTGCGGCTTTATGCCCACGCCCTGTCCGGAGTGTACCGGGTTCCGGTGACCCGACGCCTGCTGTGGTTCATCCATCCCCGCCAGTTGGTCGAGGTGACGTGAGGCGGGCCGGGAGCTGTTCCTGGTCCCGTTCCCGTTCCCGTTCCCGTGGCGGGAAGGTTCAGCGCGCGGTCGGGTCCAGCTCCGCGAGCGTGAATCGGACGCTGACGATGAAGGGCGACTGACCGGGGATCCAATGCCCGTAGGTGGTGGTCACGAACGTGCCGTCGGAAAGCACCTCGACCCCGGGATACGCGCAGTCCCAGGCGTGGTGGTTGTCCATCAGCCGCACGCGGTATTGGCCCGGCCGGTTTTGGACCAGATCCTCGTACCGCCCAACCCAGCCCACCCAATCCCCGGCTGTGGGCGAGTCCTTGGCGGTGTCGCGGAAGGAAATGAACATCCGGCCGTCGGGCGCGTAGCGTGCGGTATGCCGGTCGCCGGTGAGCGTGGCCGGCAATTCCCGGGGCGCGGACCAGGTCGTTCCCTCATCGTCGGAGAACATGACGTGCGAATTCCGGCGACGGGAGTTCTCGCGGAGAAGCAGGGCGAGTTGACGTCCGTCGGGGGATCGCACGGAGCCGGGCTCGCAAAGGTGGACATCGCTGGAGGCGAACAGTTCCCGGGGCTGGCTCCAGGTCAGTCCGCCGTCGTCGGAACCCACCTGGAAGAGCCGGAACACCGTGGGCTTTTGCGGTTTTGAATCGGCGCGGAGAAAGCGGCCGTCGTCGTGGAACCAGGCGAGGTAGCGGCCGGGGCGGGCGCGGACGGCTTCGAGCGAGGCCATGACCACGATGCCGCCCCAGTCGCCGGCGGGACGGAGCGGGGACCACGTCGTGCCGTCGTTCTCGGAGACGGCGAGGCGTGCCGGGTGCAGACCCGACCAGAGGATCAGGCGCTTGTGGTTCGAGGCGTCGATCACCCGGTGCAGCGTGGGCGTTTCGAGGGAGGAGGCCCAGTTGTCGGGAACCGGCAGGCGATCGCTCCAGGTCCGGCCGCCGTCGGTGGATTTCTTGAGCAGGATGGGGCCCTTGCCATGTCCCTTGGGGTAGGCGCAGAGCAGCGTGCGACCGTCCTCGAGCAGCACGGTGGTGGGATGTCCGAGGTACTGGCCGGGCTGGCGGTCGACGATCACCTGTCGGTTCGTCTGGGTGGCGAGATCGACGAGCGGGAGGGCCGTGGATTGGGCTTGGGTGGCGAACGGAGCCAGCAGCAGCGCCAGCGCGGCGATGGGTCGCGAGAGAATGGGGCTGGTCAACTGGACGTGGGGCCTGGGCATCGGGGAGCGGCGGTGTCGGTGGGTGTGCAAGGGCCGGCTTCCTCAGCCGATGACGCGGGTCCAGAACACCTTGAGGTAACGGCTTTCGGGACAGTTCGACATCACCGGGTGGTCGGGGGCGGCGCCGGTGGTTTCGAGGAACTGCAGCCGGCGTCCCTGGCGATGGGCGGCTTTGATGACTACGCGTTCGAAGCGTTCCTCGTCGACCATGCCGGAGCAGGAGCAGGTCACGAAAAGACCACCGGGTTTCACCAGGGAGAGCCCGATGATGTTGAGATCCTCGTATTTCCGGTAGCCGCCATCGGGGTCCTCGCGATCAAAGACCAGCTTGGGCGGGTCGAGCAGCACGACGTCCCAGCGTTCGCCGTTGCGCTGTTTCTGACGGGCCCAGGTGAAGGCGTCGCAGTGCACCCACTGGATCCGGGCCTGGTTGAGATTGGCGTTCCGCTTCGCCTGTTCGATGGCCTTTTCGTCGAGGTCCACACCGGTGACCTCGGTGGCGCCGCCGAGCACTTTGGCGCCGATGGAGAACCCGCCGGAATAGCAGCACAGATCGAGCAGCGTCTTGCCGCGGGTGTAGGTGGCGAGTTTGCGGCGGTTGTCGCGCTGATCGCAGAAGAACCCCGTTTTGTGGCCGGTGGCGAAGTCGACTTCGTAACGGAGGCCGTGTTCGCGGATCTTCACCGACCGGACGCTGTCCCCGGGGAATTTGCGCACGGAAATCCCCTCGAACCGGGCGATGGTTTCGTCGACCTCGACCACCACCTTTTTCGTGCCGAGCCGGGAATGGAGGTGCGGGATCCAGGTCGGCAACCGTTGGAAAACGCCCAGGCTGTGGACGGAGACGCTGAGCACATCGGCGAACTTGTCGACGATCAACCCGCTCAGCGCGTCGCTGTCGGAGTGGACCACCCGGAAGCTGTCGGTGTCGGCGGGATTGCCGAGGCCGAGGAGGTTGAGACGCAGATCGACGGCGCGGTCGAGGTGGCGGAGGAAGTCCGTTTCGGAGAACGGTTCGGGGCTGTGATGGACAACGCGGAGCGGGACGCGGGCCTTGGGGTTCCAGAGGCCGGCGGCGAATTCGCGGCCTTCCTTGTCATAGACCGTGACCAGGTCGCCGCCCTTGGCGCCGGGCGAGGCGCCGCGGACCATGGCGGGGTAGACCGTGGGATGATTCGTGTAGGTCTTGAGCTGAACCCAGGGCAGGCGCCGGTTCTCGGTGGAGATCGGGGCGGGACGAGGAATCGCGGCGCCCGTGCCGGGCTGGATCAGATCCGGACTCTGGGACTCCCCGGGGTCTGTGGTGTCCTCCGCGGTCTGGCCGAAGCCGAACGAGCCCGGCGGGAGTTGCAGGTCCTCGACGGGTTCCGGGGCGGACGGGCGGACGGGAGCGGCCGGTTCGCGGGGAGGGACGGGCGGGCGCGGCGGCGGGACCGGTCGGGCAGGCCTGGAATCGGCATTGGAGCCGGAGCCGGAACCGGAGCTGGAGCCGGCGTAGGGCCGGGTTGGGTTGG
>CAYZAE010000153.1:0-12843 GCA_964476125.1 uncultured Verrucomicrobiota bacterium
CGGTCTTCAAAACCGCCGTGAGCCGGTCGACCCGGCTCAGGAGTGTTCGATTCGCTCCCTCTCCGCCACATCACGTCAGCGCCTCCAGATAGGGACGGATCACGTTGTGAACCCGGCAGACGCGGGCCATGGCTTCCAGGTCATCGATGGTGAATCGTCGCTTGGCCCAGCCTTCCCGCAGCGCCTCGACGGCGACGCTGATACTGATCTTGTTCCGGTATTTGAAACAGTCGGCAACCGTCTTCGCCGGGGTGGTGATTCGGACCGCATGACCGTCGATCGGGTGGACCGCGGTGCCGGCAGTGAGCGCCTCGCCGCCGAACCGGACGACGTGCAGCGGCGGAAATCCGTCCATCGGATGGCGAGCCTTCCGGTCGATGGCCAGCCAAACCTTCAGCCAAGTCCCATCCCCATGCCCTGAGGCTTCCATCACCTCACCCCAGACGAATCAGACGTGGGCGATATCAGGGTTGCACCGGGGGAGTCATGATGACGGCGTCCAGCAGGATGACTTCCTGGCTGCCGGAGCGGACGAGGGCCCGAGCCCCCGCATTCTCATTACTGCGCGACACCACGGCGGAAGCGCCCGTGGAGACAGGGATTTCCGTCTCACCCGGGGTCAGCTCGAAGTCGCCAATGATGGTGCCATTCCCGAGGTTCTGTCCGGGAGCGATCATCAACTCCACTCCTGGCAGGCGCCACGCGCGGACCTTATAGCTTTGGTACAGGTTGGATCTCGCCACCCGCCACACCGACTTACGTCCGATATCACGGAGCATTTTCAGGGCGGCTTGACCCGCGTCCGGATCGTTGAGTTTCGCTTGGATACGTTGCAGGAGTTCCTCGTCACTGACTTCATCAGCATACGGATAGCTTCCGAGGACCGCCTGGTAGGGAAGATCGGTCAGCTCGACGCTCGAGGGTTCCTCCGGCAACACGTCGATGGCGCGCGAGAGAGTGGTGAAGAGGCTGTAGGTTCCGTTGGTTAGCTGTGCGGATTTCGGAATGCAGATGCTGACGGACCGAGTTCCCACCGCCTGCGCACTGCCGAGGCCGCCAAAGGTTTCGGCCGAGTAAGTGGATTTCACCCACTCCTTGAAGGCGGAGATCGGCTTGTCAACCAGGTCGCAAAAACTGCTGAACTTCACGGGCTGTTGCACCTTGAAGTCCGCAGATAGAAACTTTTGCGCCCGTGTGGCGCTGTCGGGAAGTCCCGAAGAGACCTCGATATCTTTGAGTCCCTGAATGGAAATGCCAGGGATGGGGGTTTCGAAGCCTTCGTTGGACAGCTGGTTGACGAATTTGACTCCGTCTGCTTTTTGGTCGAAACCGTAACGCTCGCCGTATTCGCTTTCCATCATGCCCATGGCCAGATTGATTCCGGCACTTTTGACTTTGTCGGCGATCGAGGCCTCGCAGGCCTCCAGGTAAGCCCCTTCGGTGAGCGCAGCCAAGATGACGGTGGAGGTCACATCCACGGCGAGATCCACGGCGGTATCAGCGAGGATCTTCATGGTTTTCTCATTGCCGGAGCTTTGGCTGGTGACGACGAGGTTGAACTCGGGTGCCGTTTGTGAGGGTGACTCGCGCACGAGGAGTGCAGGTTTGACTTTGAAGGTTCGCCGATCTTTCGGGGTAACCAACGGCGGGTCCGTATCGATCCTGAAAAGGCTGGTCGAACGAATCGCGGTGCGGATGGGCGCCTTTTTATCTTCGTTCTGCGCGAAGCCCATCACGCTGTGAACACGGTAATTCCCCAGTTTGGCGCTTTCGGGAGCCAGGCCTGTCCCGGCAACCTGACCTGCCTCGCCCTCGCGCTCCAGGATCACGTCCCCGATGTCGTCCAGCTGATACTCCAAATCGGGGTCGATGAGATTGGCGGGTTTGTCATGAAGCAGGTAGCCGGCGTGCAGGCCCGGCACCGCTTGGCCGGGCGTGCGCGACTCGATGGCAAAGGCGCCCGGCTCCTGGCGGCTCAGGCTGTAGAAGCCTCCAGACGTCCCGCCCAGGGCGGGGGCCAGTTGGTTGTTTGAAAGCTGCGAGGAGCCGCCCAGGGCGCGTCGGACCACCGGAATTGCGAGCAGGGTCGCGCTGTTCGGTAATTCATCTAACCGCAACGGGAAGGACAGGTTCAAGGTCTTATCGATGATGTAAGTTCGTTGCGGCGCAGTGAGGTAACCCGCATCAAAGAGGACCGCGTCGAGATCCACTCCGAAGGTGCCAACCCCGGTGGCGGTTCGGCCGGGGACTGGCTGATAGGGTCGAACCCGGCCATCGCGGCCCAAGGGAAGGTAGTCGGGAAAATCAACGAAGCCCACCGCGTGCCGTTGAAACGCCTGGTCCAGAATTCCGGCGTAAAAAGATCGGGGCACCGCGTCCCCAACGAAGCTCGGATCGCGATTGAAGTCGCTGGTGTTGGCCTCGTGGTCGACGTAAACGGCTACCGGAGCCTGCGCGTAGTCCGACGACGGCCCCGTGCCGAGGGACCCGTTGTCCTGCACAGCGGCATAGGCCTCGTAGGCCTGATCCCGTGAAGACCTCAAGGTGTCGAACGCGAGACTTGGGGTCGACGGTTGTTCCTTGGGCCGAGCCACGGAGTTGTAGGCGGTGAACGGTAGGACGTCGATCAGATTGGAGCCCAAGCGGACCAAGAGCAGCTCACCGTTCGCCGTCCGGCTCACGAAATCTGGCACCAAGTCGGGACTGTTCTCGGCCCCGAGTTGGAGGGACTGGGGATCGAGCCGGCGGTGGTCGGTGTGATCGCCGAACACATAGAATTGGGCGGTCGCCGCGGGAAACAATTGGATGGCGAGTTGACGCACCTGGATGGTTCCGCTTGCTGGATCGAGGCTGCGTTGAAAGCCGACCAGAGGGTTTACCGGCAGGGCTCCGCGAAACGGAACACCTCCTGCATTGTCCCGCTGGTCGAAAATTCCATCGCCGTTCAGGTCTTCTGCCGGATCCGGAATTCCATTCAAATTGGCGTCCCAGCAGGCGTTGATCGAGGGCCGCAGCTCGAGGTCTAAGAGGCGCAGGGGGACGCTAAACTCGACAGGTCGGATGCGGAAGGGCACCGCCGCCTTCGGAAACCGGACTCCCTTCTTGGCATTGGTGAAGGAGTCCAGGGTGGAGAACGCGTAGGCCGCGTTTTGTGGAAGATTGTGGTCGGCCGCGAGGGTTTCAAGGGAGTAGGCGACCAGCTGGATTTCGCTCTTGAATGTTTGGCCGTCGGGAAAGCTTAAGTGAATCGCCCGCGTCCCGTAGCGTCCGGTGCTGAAGTAGGCTGGATCCGTTTCGACGGTGACTCTCAGCGAGGAGCCATTGCGAGTCTGTCGCACCAGCCGCAGACCTTCGCCGAGGTTGATGGTGGGCAATCCCGAACCCAGGGCTTTCAAGAAGCCGTCCGTGCCAACCACGCGAAACTCTGCGTGGGCTGATTCGGAGGGCAGGATGCCGTTGGACACCGCGTCGCGGACTCGCTGGCTAGCCACTGGAATGTAGCGTGGCGTGATGCCGATTCCTCGGCCGGGTAGCATCAGCGCTTGTCGCAGAAAGGTGTCATCGCGTTCGTGCGTGTAGTCTGTGATGCCGATCTCCGTGTAGGTCCCACCCACTCGCTGGCCGTCTACCATCTGGATGGTTTCGACCGGCAGGTTCGCTTCGCTGGCGAGATCCCCCCGCGCCAGCGTGAAGACGGTTGGGATAAAGACCACCACCAGATCCGCGTCTGGGGTGGGCTGGGGAAGCAGCTGGAACTGGATGAGTCCATTGCTATCAGGGATGGCCGGCGAAGCTCCGGCAAAGCGGCCGATGCTCGGGATGCCGGGATCCAGAAAGGTGAGGGAAGGGCCCTGCACATAATAGCACCACACGCCTGCCATTACATAGTTGGTCGTGAGCGTGACGGAGTTGGAATCCAGGCTCGAGCGGGATTGAGTGATTACTTTTTTGCCCAACCGTCGGGGAAGTCCTTCTCCAGTGTACGTTTGAAGCAGGACATCGATGGGAGTGTTGGGCACCCAGGCCCCCGAGGTGGGAGCCAGTATCTGGATTCCCCCGAGTTGATCGCTGGTCGGGATCGGCTGGGAGCTGCTCGAGTTGAGGGGCAGCTTGGAAGCATCGGCGATATCGGCGAGCGGCGCCCCTGAGGAGGCAGGACTTACCACCTGAATGGGGAGGTCTGCCGTTCGAATCTCGGATCGTCGCGAGAGTCCCAGGCTGACGAGGTGAGTTCCCGGCTCACGGAAATGCCCCGAAAAGTTGTTACGTGCGTTCGCCTGGATGAGAGGGAGGCCTAGGTCGGCCGGCAACTCCCAGGTGCTGCCATCCGGTTTTCGAATGCGCCAAACCAGGGGATCTTGCTCGGAGAACAACGGTCCCGAAGTTCGGTCGGGATACAACGGGAGGCTGCCGGGCGAGGGACCCTTGGCCATGGCGAGGTCGATGTAAGAGTTGGCCACCGCGACCGAGCCAGTGGTCGCTCCGTAACCCAATCGGTCTCGAACGAGCGTGGGCGGCGCGCCTTTGCGGATCTGCAGCTCGGGCAATAGAATCTGGATCGGCAACTCGACGGGCGGGATTCCTGGGTCATTGGGAACTGAGACGATGAGCTTCTGTGCTCCCACCTCACGCGGGGAGATGCGGAGGTGCAGTCGTCCTAATTCCGGGTTGGGAAAACGGAGAGTGCTAAATCCTGACGGCGCCTCGATGGTGATATCGCTGGTTTCCACCAGTTCCTCGGGGAGGGGGAGAACTTGAAGCCCTTGCGCGATGACCTCCGAGGGGCGCGAGATCAAGAACTTCTGTCCGCTGGCGAAGCGCAGGCGAACGGGGGTGCGCCCGATAAAACTGCTCACGCCGCTGGGGTTGGAAACGGCCACTTCGAGTTCGATCCATTCGCTGATGTACGCCTCATTGGTTTTGCCCGTGTTCGAACCGGAAATAGCGGCGTCCAGCTTAAGTCGGGTGAAGGTGACATTGGCGGACGCCTGGCGTTGAATCACTCCATCGTCATATTTGACGGTGATCACGCCGGTTCCCGGTTTGTTTCCGATTTCGACGAACCCGCTTCGCTCCTCGATGCTGGCCACGATCCCTTGGGTTTGAGGGGTTCGGCCACCTTCGAGGTACGAGATGATGTTCGTGGCATCCCCCACCAAACTCACCGCCGCGCCGCCGGCATTGGCGAAGCTGTTCACGAACAAGCTGACCCGCCCGCGAAACGGAAAGAACTGAGGGATGAGGTTGAACATCACGCCAGGTCGGGTGACTTCGATCTCGCGGATGGCGGGCAGCGTGCTCGCATTGAAGCGCATGAGGTTGATCTCATCATCCGTGCGCAGCTTGAGTTCCTGAACCCGCACGTGAACATCGGCTCGGGATTCGACCACCGTCGTATCACTGACTCCCAGCACATTGTGCGCTGCCTCGATTACCGAAACACCGTAACTCCCGCCAATCGTGACCGCTCCGCTGGCATCCACTGATGCCGCTGCCGGGTTTCCGGCGCGAAACGTGACATCGGCCGGGCCGAGTGACAGGGAAGATCCGTCCGATTTGAGGAGTGTTGCGCTCACCACGCCAGCTGGCCCGGTTTGAACCGAAACGATCTTGGCGGGGGTCAACGCCAGTTCAGCCAGTGAAACCTGGGCTGCTGCCTGAACCGGTCCTTCGGGTGTCAGCGAGAAACCGACTCGGATCGTTGCTGGAAGTACCGCTGGCATGGTTTTGGGCGCCCGGTATTGGCCCGCGAAATTCACCGTCCCGAATTCCGTCGATCCTCCTAGAACGCCATTGACCTTCCAATAGACCCGGTGGAGGGGAATCAAGGCGCTGCCGGGAACGGAGGCTCCCGCCAGGAAGACCCGCTGTCCCCCTAAGCCGATGAGCAGTGGAGCGGGTTGGACCTGGAACTGCGCGGTTTCTCGCGGGATGTGAATGACCCCGCACACTTGACGGGAGGCGTCGTCCGGATCTGTCGCGCACACCGTGACCTGGGAAATTGTCCCGACCAGCGGGGCGGAGAAGAAGACGCGGGCCGGGTTCAGTGGGCTCGGGAGAAGGGTTCCCACCAAGGCGTTCCCATTGGTGATGCCATTGACCGTAAAGATCCAGCGGGTGCCCCAGGTGTCATTCACCTCGAGAAAGACACCATCCCCCGGGAAGATGGTCACACCATTTGGACTCAGACTGACCGGGGACTGCTCCAGAACACGAAAGAACTGCTGGGGCAGATCCGTGGGCTGGTCGGTTTCGGCAGTGCCGCCGGCGAGGGTGAGAGCGTCCACCCGCATCCAGTTCAAGAGATCCTCCGAAGCCTGGACGATACATTGCTGGCCATCCTCACCCTCAACGCGAAAGCGGAAGATCCCGGCTTCCAGTCCTACCACCTGGAGTCGGAGCGGGCTGACCTGTTGGGCCAGGGCCGCTGGGCAAAATCCTCCGAGGAGAATTGCGATCATCCCAACCACGCGAGAAAGGGCAGTTTTCATAAGGCTCACTACCTCGACCTGAGCGTTGTTCTCGAATTCACCTTATCCCCGTTGGCCAAGCCTTTGGCTACGGAATCGCGATGGCTATTACGTTGAGACGTACTACTGTGCAATGACAATTATTCTTCACCTCACAGAGGCGGTTTGAGCAGCCGCCCAAATGGCCAGTGCGGATGACGCCAGAGAGCGGATGAGGGTAGGATAGTTCATGGTGCGGATGGTTCTGATTCGCATTCATCCTGCACTGGTGGATTTAGACGGGTTTGTTACACGCATTCTGAAGCGGGCACTTTCGTGCGATCGGAAGCGGTACCCTGCGCCGAAGACGCCGCTAGAGAACATTTTCCCCGACGACTCCGAAATGCGGGGCCGCCAACAGAAGTCGCGCGTCGTTCGAGAAGATCTTCCCAAATCCAGCCTCGGCAGCGCACGCGAGGTGGATGGCATCCGCAGCGCGCACGGCGACGGTCGAAGGCAGGCTGGCGTAGGTCGACGAGAGCCGTTCCACAACCGAAGGCGACATGGGAAGCCAGCGGAAGGCCCCGGCTTCTGAGTCACGATCGAACTCCATGAGCAACGTCTTAAGCTCCCTCCTCAGAATCGCCCCCTCCCTCAGCTTTCGATGGAACGCCGCCACCGTCTCGGCCCGGCCATGCAGGCAGCAGGCAAGCCTGTCGGTACGGGCTAGCTCCCTCACCTTCTCCCAACCCGGGTCGCTGGTGTAGAGGCGTACCAGGTAGCTCGTGTCGAAATAGAGCATCAGGCACGGTCTTCCCGGTCCTCGGAAATGATCCGGGTCACGTCGGGTCCGCGGCCGGTCCTACCGCTTTCATCGAGGGCGCGGAAAGCCTTCGATGGCTTTCGTTCGGCAAAAAAGGGGGTTTCGTTTCCTTCGGTTTCCGGGACGATTCGGGCGATCGGACGCCCATTGTCCGTCACCACGATCTGGCCGCAACGCGAGGCCTCGCGCACCCATTCGCCCGTTCTGGCGTGCAGCTCGCGGAGGGTCACTGTCTTCATGTGTCACAGCGTGACACGGCCCGGAGCGGCGCGTCAATGGCACCCATGTCCCGGCCGCAGCCTTGCGTGCATCCTTCAGGATGACCTGGAGGGCCGAGGAGAAGGCGGGGCATACCCTGCAGCCGACGGCACGGGTGCATGAAGCATGGCTCAAGATCGACGGGTCGATGGTGTATAGCCGCACCAGGTTGCTCGTGTCGAATCGGACCACCTGCCGCGCCCGTGCCTTCAACGCCACGCTTGGATCTTGAGGCCTTTGACGCGTTTGAACTCCCTGGAATTGGCAGTCACGAGCACGGCTCCGAGGCTGCGCGCTTGGGCCGCGATGAGGAGATCGAGAGGGCCGATGAGCTTGCCCGTGGCCTCCAGCGCGGCACGGATCTCGGCATAGTGCAGGGCCGCATCGAGGGTGAACTCGGGGATCGGGAACAGGGCCAGAAAGGCCTCCAACCGGGCCACCTGGTGGGGATGAGTCTGAAGATCTTTCTTCACTCCCGTCCAAAGCTCTGCGGCCACGATGACGGGAATACCGGTGAGCGCCGGATCCGGGAGTTGATCCAGGCCAGCGCTGTTGCGCAGCACCGGGATGCAGGCGCTGGAGTCGAGGAGAAAGGACGGTTTCACACAACTGGAGCTCTAAAACTCAAGGATCGGGCGGTCGTGCCCACTGGGCCGAGGCGGTGGTTCGGGGAAGTCGCCTCCCTCCGGAAACTTCTCCGCCAGGTGGCGGGCGATCTCGGTGAACGATCGGAACTTTCGGGCTGGCAGCGGCTTGAGAATGACCTCTTCACCATCCTTCTCGATCAAGACCTCCGTGCCCTCAAAGCGGTAGGCCTTTGGCAGCCGCACGGCCTGACTCCCTCCATGCTGGAAGATCTTGGCGGTATCCATAGATACAACGTGTATCTACGAGCCTCGGCGGTCTGTCAACAGGCGGGTGGGTCCGACTTCCAACACGGCTGCCGTTCTCTCACCCATCGCTTCCGGCGTCCCCCTCCCGATTCCCTGCCAATGGGCCGCCGGAATTCTCCGAGGCCGCTCCAGGGCTGCCCAGGCCCTGGGACTTGTGGCTTGCAGAACTTCCAAGCTCAGCCGGTCGACCCGGGTCAGGCGTGTTGGATTCGTTCCCTCTCCGCCATCGCCTCCCTTCTCCCCCGGCCATCGAAGCCGGACCGAACGGCGGTACTTGGCGATGATCGGGCCTGACGCCTTGCCCGAGGTGTTTGACCCTGATGCACTGATGCGATAGCATCACCTGATGAGGACGACCCTGGATATCGAGGATGACGTGCTTCAGGCCGCCAAGGAATTGGCCGCACGGGATGGCAGCACCGCGGGGCGGGTGATTTCCGCGCTGGCACGTCGTGGACTCCTGGTACCTGAGGGAAAGGGCAAGGTGTCGCGGTCGATCCGTGGGGGTGTTCCCCTCCTGCCTTCGCGCGGCGAGGTGGTCACGTTGGATCACGTGCGGGCCCTGATGGAGCAGGAAGGGGTGTAGGCATGCGCGCCCTGCTGGACATCAATGTCCTGATCGCCTTGCTGGACCCCGACCATGTCTTCCATGTCCGGGCCCATGACTGGTGGAAAGGCCGCTCGAAGCACGGATGGGCCAGTTGCCCGCTGACCGAGAATGGCGTGGTGCGGATCATGTCCAACCCGGCGTATAGCAGGGCGGCAAAGTTCCGGCCGGGCGAGTTGGTCGAGCATCTGGAAGTCTTCGTGAGCCGAAGCGACCATGAGTTCTGGCCTGACGATTTGTCCCTGCGCCACGAGACTTTTTTCGCCAGGGATCGCCTGCACAGTTCGCGATCGATCACCGATGTCTACCTGCTGTCCCTCGCGGTGAAGCACAAAGGCACTCTCGCCACGTTCGACAAGACCATTCCCCTCTCGGCTGTCCCGGGGGCGGTGGCGGCAAGCTTGTCGGGCCTTTGAACCCATCTCTGCCCGCTCGGTTGACCCGCGGAGATGTACCGACGCTGGTACAGGCCGGAATTCGCCGCTTGAGAAGGGGAGCCATACGAACAATATGGGTGCCCACAGAATGATGCTCACCATCGAGATCGCCGACGATCTGTTCGAGCGCGCTCAGCGGCTGGCTCGAAAGGAAAAGACCTCGTTCCGTGCGCTGACCGAACAGGGCCTTCGTCTCGTGATCGCCGGTAAGCATCGAAACCGGTCTGAACAGCTTCCGCCGTTGGTCACCTTTGGTGGCGATGGACCCACGGATGAATTCAAGGAGTGGAACTGGGATTGGATCCGCGACGAAATCTACCAGGGGCGGGGAGGATGATCGCGATTTTTCGGCCTTTCCGCAGCTCAAGGTGCGCAATCCGCTGGTGAAGTGCTGAGTGCACCAACGCGTCCGGCTCGGATCCTCCCATGAACCCCCGGCAACTCCCCATCTGGGAACTCCACGATCCGATCGTCGACGCCCTCCGCAGCCAGGGCCGGCTGGTGCTGGTTGCCGCGACCGGTTCCGGCAAAACCACCCAGGTTCCCCAGATGCTGCTCGATGCCGGGCTCGCCGGTGGCAAACGCATCGTCGTCCTCCAACCTCGCCGCGTCGCCGCACGGACCGTCGCATCGCGCGTCGCTTGGGAACGCGGGGGAAAGCTCGGCGGCGAAGTGGGCTATCAGGTCCGGTTCGAGGACCACATCGCCCGCGACACCCGTCTCTGCTTTGTGACCGAAGGGATTCTGCTCCGCTGGTTGCAGGACGACCGGACGCTGTCGGATGTCGGCATCGTGGTGTTCGACGAATTTCATGAGCGCAACCTGCTCAGCGATGTCGCCGTGGCCCTGGTGAAGGAACTGCGCCGGACGTCCCGGCCCGATCTCGGGATCGTGGTCATGTCCGCCACGCTGGAGGCCGAGCCGGTGGCGCGTTATCTGGGGGCGGACGTTCCGATCCTGGCCTCGGAGGGACGCACGTTCCCGGTGGAAGTCCGGTGGGCTGACTACACCGACTCCCGACCCGAATGGGAGAAGGCGGCGTCGGCGGTTGAGGAGATCGTCTCGAGTGGTGGGGAAGGGGACATCCTGGTGTTCATGCCGGGCATGGGGGAGATCCAGTCGACGATCCGGGAACTGGGTTCGGCACGACTCGACGAAAAGGTGACCCTGATGGCCTTGCACGGGGATCTTCCCCCGGAGGAACAGGACCGGGCGTTCCAGCCGAATGAACGTCGGAAGATCGTGGTCAGCACCAACGTCGCCGAGACCAGCGTGACCATCGACGGCGTGCGGCACGTGGTCGATTCCGGTCTGGCGCGGGTGGCCCGTTATGACGCCGAGCGCGGCATCCAGACCCTGCTGGTGGAGCCGATCAGCCGCGCCTCCGCCGACCAGCGGGCGGGGCGCGCCGGCCGCACCGCTCCCGGGACCTGCTGGCGCCTCTGGAGCGAAGGGTCCCATTCGAGTCGCGTCGAACGGAACACCCCGGAGATCCAGCGGGCCGATCTCGCTGAAACGGTCCTGCTACTGCATTCGCTGGGGGTGCGGCGGGCGGTGGAGTTCGACTGGCTGGATAAGCCCGACCGGGAAGCGGTGGAACGTGCGGAACGGTTGCTGGTTACGCTGGGAGCTCTGGCCGCGGGCGACGCCGGACGCGGGGAGTTGACGGACATCGGACGTCGGATGTTGCGGCTGCCCATGCACCCGCGCTTTGGCCGGATGCTGGTGGAGGCAGGGATGCGGGGTTGTGTTCCGGAGGCCTCCCAATGCGCTGCGCTGGTGAGTGGTCGCGATCTGCTGGTTCGCATCGGTCGGGACGAGGGTCATCTCCAGGACCGACGCGAAGCGTTCGAGGACGGAGGCACGAGTGACTTTCACACCCTATTGCGCGCGCACCAGTTCGCCCGCGACCACGGATTCTCGGTGGACGCCTGACGCCGCAATGCCATTCACGGACAAACCGCGAGACAGGTGGAGGACACCTACCGCCAGATCCTCCACCTGGCTGGTCGCGAAGGGCTGGCTTCCGGAAAGGATCCAGCGACCGCCGGAGTTCCCCCGACCGAGGCCCTGGAACGCTGTCTGGTGGCGGGGTTCATCGATCAACTGTGTGTCCGGAAGGATTCAGGGACGCTCGATTGCGAGCTTACCGAAGGTCGGACCGGAACGCTGGTGCGGGAGAGTGTCGTGCAGAAGGCCAAGCTGCTGGTGGCGGCTTCCGTGCGTGAGGTGAGCGGTCGGGGCGGGAGGCTGACCCTGTTGTCGCAGTGCACCGCGGTGAAACTGGAGTGGCTGCGGGAAATGTTTCCCCAGCACTTCAGCTCCCGACTGGAGCATCTCTACGACCGCACCCACAAACGCGTGGCGGCCATCGATGTCATCCGGTTCCTCGACCTCGTCGTGGACCAGCAGCACCGGCGCGAGGTGGATCCGGTCGCGTCCGGACAGTGCCTCGCCGACGCCGTCTCGCGTGGCTGGCTGGAGTTGCCCAACCTCGACCACGGCGTGCAGCAATGGATCGGCCGGGTGGAATGCCTGCGGGTGGTGGTGCCAGAACTCGAACTGCCATCGCTGCGCACCGACGGCATGCGCCAGGCCCTGGCGACCGCCTTTCACGGTCTGACGTTGGGCCGCGAAGCGCAGTCCGTGCCCCTGCTGCCCGCCTTCCGCGGAGTCCTATCCAAGGATCAGCAGGCTTTTGTCGAGGAACTGGCTCCGCTCCAGCTTCCCGCGCCGGAGGGTAAGCCCTGGAAGCTCACCTATGCGACGGACCGCGATGAACCCGACGCTCCTCCGGTCCCGGAGGTGCAGGCCCGGCTTCAGGACTGCCTGTCCCTCCAGGAACATCCCCGCATCGCCGAGGGCCGCGTGCCGATCCGGATCTGGCTCCAGGACCCCTCCGGCAAGCGCCTGACCTCGACCCGCGACTGGCCGGCGTGGCGGAAGACGGAGTACCCAAAACTCCGTCCCACCCTGAAATCAAAGCACCCGGGGTTTCTGTGGCCGTAGAAGGGGATTGGGGAAACGAGGGTACGGCCACTGCCACAAAGAACTCACCGCAGGGAAGTGGCGTCCGAGGGCTGGAAACAAACCATGTCCGGGTTGCACTCCCACCGGATCGCCCCAGGAAAGCATCCGGGAGCGAAGACGTCCGGCTGAAGTGCGAGAATCCTGAAGGATTCCGTCCTCAGCCCGGGGTCGGGCCGCGTCCCGCGGACCTACCCCGGGGGCCCACCATGCCCTGCAACACCAACCCAGAATGGGTTGCGGCGATCTGGCGCGTGACCTCGCCCAGCGGCGAGGGAGTCGCCGTGGCGAGTGCTTTGAATGACACACTCAAAAGTCAACAATTTAGACGCGACCCCATTGGAACTGC
>CAYZAE010000153.1:12943-15662 GCA_964476125.1 uncultured Verrucomicrobiota bacterium
GCGGGCTGGAAAGAATCCATCTCAGGGTTGCACTACCATCGGATCGCCCGGCGCGAGGGCGTGGAAGTGCCGGAGATTGAAGGTCAGCAGTTCGTCACAGCCGGCCGCACGGGCTCCAACCAAGTGCAGCGCGTCGTAAATGGCGCCGCTGCTCAAGCCCTGATGAACCGTCAGGGCGAGCGCCTCCGAAGCGCCGCGACGAGGGCGGAGGTGTCGAAACAAGCCTTTTTCATGGCTCAAACCCCGCCCAGATGCCTGCTGCGTTGCTCCCGTTCCTTGTCGAGGAAGGGCCCGATGTCCCAGGCGGCCGGGGGAAGTTCACTGGTACAGACGAGAAGGCCGCTCTTCGCCGCCAGAGCCGGGGTCGAGTGGACCGGTCGCAGCCGAAATCCGTCGGCCTCCACCAGCACCTCCAGCTCGTGGCCGGGAGCCAGCGCGAAGCGATCGCGAAGCTGTTTGGGCACCACGAGGCGGCTCATCTTATCCAAGGTCAATCTCATGGCAATCACGCTGCCGTTTGCCAAATGCCATGTCAAAGACCCGATTGCATGCCGTGTAGCCCGGTGTTGTGGGCCGAACGACGCCAAACGGATGCCAGGGATTCCGTCCTCAGCCCGGGGTTGGGCCGCGTCCCCGCGGACCTACCGCGGGAACCCACCACCGCCTCCAACACCAACCCAGAATGGGTTGCGGCGATCTGGCGCGTCACCTCGCCCAGGAGGAGGGAATCGCGTGGCGAGTGCTTTGAATGACACACTCAAAAGTCAACAATTTAGACGCGACCCCATTGGAACTATCACGGATCGCCTCAATGACGACCGTCGATCGGCGCGGGATGAACCTGGGTTCCCCCGATGAAAGTGGCTTCAACCGCGATGTGTTGGATGGACTTCGCGTCGACGCTGCAGGGGTTCGCCGCGAGCACGACGAAGTCGGCAAATTTCCCTGGGCCAATATTCCCCTTGGACGACTCCTCGAAGGAGGCGTAGGCGCCACCCGTGGTCCAGAAGCGAAGGGCCGTCTCGACCGGGACGCGTTGGGAGGGGCCGTACACCTTGCCTCCTGCGCTTTCCCGGGTGACCAGACTTTGAATCCTGCGCAGGGGCAGTGCGGCGCTGACGGGCCAGTCGGAGTTTGCGGCGACGACGATTCCCAGGGCGTCGGCGGAACGGTTGGGGTGCATCTGGTCCCAGCGCCAGCTTCCGTACTCCTCCATTTTGTCGCCGTGTTCGTACACATAGGAATGCAGGGCAAGCACCACGCCGAGCTTCTGGGCGCGGCGAAGCAGGGGCTCGGGGCAAACACTCGCGTGTTCGATCCGCATCCGCGCGTCGGACCGGGGTGCCGCTGTCAGCGCCTTTTCAAAGGCATCCAGGACCATGGCGATCTCGCGATCGCCGTTGGCGTGAATGGCCGGTTGAAGTCCGGCGGCATGAACCTTGGCAACCAACCCGTCCAACTCGTCCTGAGTCCGCCGGGGAGGGATCCCGTAGTAGTCCCGTCGGCCCGTCGCCGGATCGACGCGGTCGTAGGGTTCCGAGAGCCAGCAGGTCCGGCCGGAAAGGGAGTTTCCGTGCACAATCTTGATGCCAACCAGGCGCACCCATTCGTTTCCGAACCCCGACCGCATCCCCGCCGCGATGACCGCGTCGAGGAAGGCATCCTGCATCAGCACGTTGATCCGCGGCAGCCGCGCGCCCCGGACAAGTTCCTGATACATGCCGAGGCGCTCGGGTGTTCCCGCGGCATCGGTGAGGCTGGTGATCCCTGCGGCAGCGAATCGTTCGAGGCACCGGCGGTACCCCTGCAGGAGTTCGGCGCGCGACGGGGTCGCCTGCTTGGGACCCGATGCCTGCACCAGCGCCAGGGCGGGCGGTTCGCGCAGCACGCCGTCGGGTTCGCCGTCCGCCGTCCGACCGAATCCGCCTCCGCTCGGATCGGGGGTCGAGGACGTGATGCGGGCCGCACGCAAAACCACGCTGTTGACCGCCCAGATGTGCCCGCTGGAGTGGCGCAGGAGAATCGGGTGATTCGTGCTGACGGAGTCCAGGACCTCCCGCGTCGGGTGCCCGCCGAGCTTGGTGTCCTCGTAATTGGTCCCCAACACCCACTGCCCGGCCGGAACCCGGCTGGCCTTCCCCCGGAGCGCCGCGACGAGTTCCGACATCGCCCGAATCCGGCTCGGTCCGAGTTCCACCTCGGCGTGAATCGATTCCTCGGCGAACTCGGGACGTGGATGGAGGTGCGAATCGTTGAACCCGGGGACGATCGTCTTCCGCCCGGCATCCCAGATCCGGGTCGCCGGAATTCTCGTGCCCAGCACCTCGGCGTCCCCGCCCACGAGGAGATAACGGCCTTGCCACACCGCGAAGGCGGAAGCCTCCGGGCGAGCCGGATCCATCGTCAGCACCCGGGCGTTGTGGACGATCAGGTCGGGCCCCGCCGGGGCGCCTTGGCCCCGGGCGGGTTGGGCGAGCATGCCAAAGCCGAACGCGATCACCGTCGCGATGGCAAGGTCCAGGGTCGGACTGGAGGAACCAAAACCAAGCATCTCCACAGGGTGCTGGCCCCGCCGGACTCTTGCACGTTACGTTCGCGACACCAACCGCACCCCCGCCCCGGAGGGCAAGCCCTGGAAGCTCACCTATTGGATTTCTTTGGCCGTAGGAGCGGGGATTGGGAAACAAGGACACCAACCCAGCTCCATGAAGTGTTCCCA
>CAYZAE010000154.1:0-5451 GCA_964476125.1 uncultured Verrucomicrobiota bacterium
GTCTGGCGTCTGGGGTCTGGCGTCTGGGGTCTGGCGTCTGGGGTCTGGCGTCTGGGGTCTGGCGTCTGGAACGACTCACGACCATCGACACACGACCCACCTGGCCTGATGTGGCGTTAGTTGGGACCTCGGCTGTTCAGGGTTCGCATCAGGCCCGAAATGAGCCTGCCCGCCATGGTCACCAGGCTCATCAAATCCTGGAATTTTTCTTCTTGGATAAATCCGTTGTCCAAAAGCACGTAGAGCATCGAACGCACCTCGCCACACGAACGGCGCGCGTAATTGTACGCCTGGCGCTTCTCGGCGACATGAAGGCTTTCCCATCCCTCGGCAATGTTGTTCATGACCGAAACGGCGGCCCGCTGAATTTGGTCGCGAAGTCCAAAGTCACGATGAAGTGGTTCCCTCCGGCATACGGAATAAACAGCGTTGGTCAGTTCTCTCGCACGCTTCCAGGCCTCGGATTCTTCAAAGGGCTGCCCCATCGCTCATCCCCCGGACGCCAGACGCCAGACCCCAGACCCTCGCCGGAGGCGGCGCAGCGCCGCCTAGGCGGCCGCAGCCGCCTCCCCCCCCCACGCCGCGTGAAGGCCGCACTCGCGTTTCTCGTCCGCCTTCGCCGGATCAAAGTAATCCCACTCGTTCGGCAACCCGTGCTCCTTCAGATACGCCTCCATCTGGGCGTCACTCCATGGAAAAACCGGACTGACCTTGAGCGTGTTGAAATTGGTGTCCACCGACACGATGTCCAGGCCCGCCCGGTTCGGGTTCTGCACCTTGCGCAACGCCGTGATCCAGACCGTCGGCGCCAGCTCCCGCATGCCACGCTGAAACGGCTCCAACTTCATCAGCCCCGAAAACCGCTTCAACCCCTCCTCGTCCGAGGTGTCCGGAATCGGCCCGTGCACCGCATCCCGGTGCGCCACCGTCATCTTCGGCAGGTACGGCTTGAGGTTCAGCCCCAGCAACCGCCGCAATTCTTCCGCATGCCGGTACGTCGAAGGCCGGTTGTAGCCGTGATCCACCCATAACACCGGCATGTCCGGCTGGACCTGCGTGCAGAGATGCAAAACCACCGCCTCGTAAGGCCGGAAATTCGTGGATACCACCGTCCGTCCTCCCCCATGGCCCACTGCCCACCGGACAATGTCCAGCGGCGAAGCCGTGCGGAATCCGGCGTTGATCTGTTCGATTTGCTCGGGAGTCATGTCTGAAATCCTGCGAAAAGCGTGTCCTGACGCGGGGTTTCGCCACTCCGACCGCCCCGCACTTGACCGGGGGGACGTCTGGCGTCATTGCTGCGGCCACAAGTTCCGGCCCGCACCGGTCCTGGAGTGCCCCGCAACCCGCGGCATCCCAGGCCCCGACGACGGCCCGGGAAAGTTACGCAACGAACGTTATCGGAACAACGAAAAGGAACCCTATGTGCTGTGATGAAGTGGTGATCTCGGTCGGTGCCACGGTGCCCGACTTCGAAATGGAAACGTACGATCCCGCCGACGGCGGCTTCGGCAAAATCTCGCTGGCCGAGCTCCGCAAGAAGAAGAAGTGGACGATCCTCGTCTTCTACCCGGCCGACTTCACCTTCGTCTGCCCCACCGAACTCGCCGACCTCGCCGAGAAACATGCCGCGCTCAAGAAACTCGGCGCCGAGGTGATCGGGGTGTCCACCGACACCAAGTTCAGCCACCTCGCCTGGCGGAATTCCGAGAAACTCCTCGCCAGCGTCAGCTACCTGCTGGCCGCCGACCCCACCGGCAAGGTCAGCCGGCTCTTCGGCGTCTACGACGAATCCTCCGGCCTCGCCCTCCGCGGCACCTTCATCATCAACCCCGAAGGCCTGCTGGTGTCCTCCGAGGTCAACTTCTACAACGTCGGCCGCAACGCCGACGAACTGCTCCGCAAAATGGAGGCCAACGCCTACCTCGCGAAGCACACCGACGAAGCCTGCCCCGCCAAATGGCAGAAGGGCGGGAAGACCCTCAAGCCCGACGAAAAGATGGTCGGCAAGGTCTACGAAGCTCTCAACGGCTGATCGCTCCCCTGCCAGTACCTGGGCCCGTACCGGAGTTTCCACCCGTCCCGATCGTCGCCGACGTTCGGGAAGGGCTCCGGTTCGGGCCTTTTTCATGGGCTGACGGCACGAACTCCAAACCGGCTGGCCATGTCGCCGCAGGTTCTGGAATCCAAAGCCCACACCTTCCGGCATGAACCCGCGCTGGATCGCCTCCCTCCCCATGTCGGTCAGGCCGCAGCCGACGCCGGCGGAACCACGGTCTCCTTCAACAACACCCGGTCCGCCCAATCCCCGAACCGTTCCCCCACCGAACGTTCCCGGGCGTACCGCTCAAAAACCGGCTTCAGTTCATTGAGGAGTTCGGGATCCTTCACGTTGTCCTTCCACAGGCGGTTCACGCGGGTGCTCCCCTCGTTGCCACCCACCCAAATCTGATACCGGCCCGGAGCCTTGCCCACAAACGCCAGCTCCGCCGCGTATGGCCGCGCACAACCATTGGGACAACCGGTCATCCGAATGATGATCTCCTCCCCACCCAGCCCAACCTCGCGGGCCGCACCCTCCAACCGATCCAACAAGCCGGGCAGGTAACGCTCCGACTCCGCCAGCGCCAGCCCGCACGTGGGCATCGCCGGACACGCCAGCGCCGCCGCATGGAAGGGGGTCGCCTGTTCCGACGTCTTCACCCCGTGCTCCTTGAGCAGCGCCTCGATGGCCGGACGATCGGTCTCCGAAACATTCGCCAGCAACACGTTCTGGTTGGCGGTCAACCGGAACTCAACCGCGAACTGCTCCGCGACGCGGCGGAGCGCCGTCTTCAACCGCACCGCCCCCTCGTCCTTCACCCGACCGCTCGCCACCCAGAGACCCAGGAACCAACGGCCATCCACCTGCCGGTTCCAACCGTAAAGATCCCCCTGCTTCGTGAATCGATACTCACGCGCCGGACCGAACTTCACCCCGGACCGCGCCTCCACCTCCAACCGCACCCAATCCACACCGCGCTCCTCCACGACGTACTTCAACCGGGCATGCTTGCGATCAGTCCGATCCCCGAAATCACGATGAACCCTCAGCACCGCCTTCGACACCTCAAGGAGCGACTCCGGAGCAATGAATCCCAGCACGTCCGCCATCCGGGGATAGGTCGCCTCGTTGCCATGGCTGCGACCCATGCCGCCACCCACCGCCACGTTGTAGCCCACCAGACGGTCCCCTTCGACAATGGCAATGAAACCCAGATCGTTCGTGAGCACATCAACGTCGTTCAACGGCGGAATCGCGAAGGCCGTCTTGAACTTCCGCGGCAGATAGGTGCTGCCATAGAGCGGATCGACGTACTCGCGGTTCTCGGCCGCGTTCAGGTCGAGCTGCACCCCCTCCACCCAGATCGAATGGTAGGCCTTCGTCTGCGGCCTCAAGGCATCCGCCACCCTCACGCAATCCTCGAACACCGCCTCCCGCGCCCTGGTAAACGCCGGAATCGGCGGGGCCAGCACGTTGCGGTTCACATCGCCGCACGCCGCCAGGGTCGAAAGCAGCGACTCATTGATCCGCCGGATCAACGGCCCCAAACC
Organism: uncultured Verrucomicrobiota bacterium; assembly: GCA_964476125.1. Classification (GTDB taxonomy): domain Bacteria; phylum Verrucomicrobiota; class Verrucomicrobiia; order Limisphaerales; family CAIMTB01; genus CAIMTB01. The sequence continues at coordinate 3,595 of CAYZAE010000154.1, forward strand.
CGACATCACCACCCCATGGAACTGAATGCTCTGACGGGTCGTGATCCGCAGGGTCTGGTTCCCATGCTCGTTGGCCAGATCATCAAACACACACCACTGCTTCGGCGTCATCACCCCGCCGGGAATCCGGCCCCGGACCATCATGATGAACTTCTTGCCGGTCTTGCGCAGGTCACGGTCGTCCTGCTGGTACAACCCATGAAACTTGATGAACTGCTGGTCATCGTCCGAGAACCGGTCGTTCGCCGGATCGGCCATGGTCGCGGCAATGTTGCCCGCCAACGTGGGAATGGCCGCCTTGATGACCTCGTTGTGCGTCAACTTCGGCCCTGCACTCTCGGAACTATTCATGACTAATTCACTAATCTTACTAAACTAAATCTTGTGGGCGACCGGCAATCCTGTCAATCCTGCGCCCCCGTCACGGGACTGGTGCACTTTGGCCCCGGAACCACTCCGGAACCACTCCGGAACCACTCCGGAACCACTCCGGGAGCATACCCTGGCCAATCCGCGGCCAACCCGCGCTTGCGCCACCGGCGTCCGCCCTTAGACTGCACCGGACCGGTCGGCTCTGTTCGCCGGACCAAGGGTAAGCCGTTTCAGCCATGAGTCAGGATCGTTTTTACTATTTCGACAACAACGCCACCACCCGCATCGCGCCCGAGGTGGCCGATGCCATGATCCCGTTCCTGCGGGATGGCTGGGCAAATCCTTCCAGCGCCTATGGCATCGCCAGCGAAGTCAACCGGGCCGTCGAGTCCGCCCGGGAACGGGTGGCCACACTGGTGAACGCCGATCCGAAAGAGGTGATCTTCACCAGCTGCGGCACCGAGAGCAACAACGCGGCCATCCACAGCGCCCTCATCACCCAGCCCGGCAAGCGGCACGTCATCACCACCGCCGTCGAACACTCCGCCAACATCAATTACGGCGAGTTCCTCCGGAAACAGGGCTACGACGTCACCTTCCTGCCCGTTGAATCCGACGGCTCCCTCGATGTCCATCTGCTCGAGAAAGCGATCCGGCCGGACACCGCCATCGTCTCGGCCATGCTCGCCAACAACGAGACCGGCGTGCTGTTCCCCATCGAGGAAATCGCCGCCATCTGCCGCAGCAAGGGCGTGCTCTGCCACACCGACGCCGTCCAGACCCCAGGCAAACTGAAGCTCGACGTCAAGGCACTGGGCGTGGACTTCCTCTCCCTGTCCGCCCACAAACTCTACGCGCCCAAAGGGATCGGCATGCTCTACGTGAAGCGCCGCACCCGCTACCAGCCGTATGTCATCGGCGGTCACCAGGAACGCGGACGCCGCGGCGGCACCGAAAACGTGCCTCACATCGTCGCCTTCGGCCGCGCCGCTGAACTCGCCATGGCCGGCTATGGCACCGAATACCAGCGGGTGAAAAAGCTCCGCGACCGCCTCGAAACCACGATCCTTCGCGAGATCCCCAACACCTTCGTGAACGGCGACCGCGATAACCGGCTGCCCAACACCTCGAACATCGCGTTCGAATTCGTCGAAGCCGAAGCCGTGCTCATGCTGCTCGATCAGGTCGGCATCTGCGCCTCCAGCGGTTCCGCCTGCACCACCGGTTCGCTCGACCCCTCCCACGTGCTCACCGCCATGGGCCTCACCCCCATGCGCGCCCGCGGTTGCGTCCGGTTCAGTCTCGGCATCTACAACACCGACGAGGACGTCGACTTCGTGATCCAGCACCTGCCCCCCATCATCCGCAGGCTGCGCGACATCTCCCCGCTGAATCCGTCGCACCCCGACAACGATTCCTACGACATCGAGGCCGCCCGCCAGAAGCACGAGATCGAACTCGCCAAGGCCACCAGCAACGCCTGAC
>CAYZAE010000154.1:5551-15659 GCA_964476125.1 uncultured Verrucomicrobiota bacterium
CGTTGGTGACCGATCCCGCGGCCGAAACATCGGTCGCCGCGAATTGCTCCGGCAGGACCACCAACGCAATGCGTCGATTGCGGGCGCGTCCCTCCGCGGTCGCATTGTCCGCGATGGGCTGAAACTCCCCGCATCCGACCGCCGACAACCGTCGCGCATCCACCCCGGCCTTCTCGCTGAGATAACGCACCGCCGCCAGCGCCCGCGCCGTGGATAATTCCCAGTTGCTCGGGAACCTCAGCCGGATCGGCACGTTGTCCGTGTGACCGAAAATCTGCACCTGCCGGTTGGTGAAGCCCGACAGCACCCCAGCCACCTGATCGAGGACCTTCATGCCCTCCGGCTTCAGCGTGGCATCCCCGGAATCGAACAGAATCCGATCGAGAATATCGACCGTGAGCTTGCCCTGCAGCGCCGAGACCGCGACGTCCCTCGACTGCATCGCCGCCCGCATCTCCGTCTCCAGCCGACTCTGGGTGTTCGTCGCCTTCGCCATCTCCAGCGCCAGCGTCTCCGCCTTCGACTCGATCGCCGCCAGACGCTGCTCCGCGGCACCCAGCTTCACCGCACGCTGCTCCACCTCCGCCGACATCTCCTGCAACCGGACCTTCGCCACCCGAAGCTCCTGATGCTTCTGCCACGCGGTGTTCCCCAGCAGTCCCAACGCCAAAGCCGCGGCAATTCCTGCAAAAATGAACCAAGCATCACGATTCATGCGGCGATCCTAACCGCCTCCCCGACGCCAAGCGATCCGGAAGCGTCCCGATCCGCGAGCCCACCATTGCCCACCCCCAACCAACTGCCGCATCCTGCCTCCATGAAAGCCGCCTTCCTCGAACGCACCGGCCCCCCCGAGACGATCCAGTACGGCGATCTCCCCACCCCCACCGTCAAACCCACCCAGATCCGCGTCCGCGTCCACGCCGTCGCCGTCAATCCCATCGACACCTACGTGCGCTCCGGTCTGGTCCCCATGGAACTTCCCAAACCGTTCGTGGTCGGCTGCGACTTCGCCGGCGTGGTCGAAGCCACCGGACTCGAGGTCCGACAGTTCCGCGTCGGCGACCGCGTCTGGGGCAGCAACCAGGGCCTGCTCGGACGCCAGGGAACCTTCGCCGAACAAATCGCCGTCGACGAAGCCTGGGCCTATCCCATCCCCGGATCCGTCACCGACGAACAGGCCGCCGCCGGCGCACTCGTCGGAATCACCGCCCATCTCGGCCTCGTCCGCGAAGCCGCCCTCCAACGCGGCGAATCCATCTTCATCAACGGCGGCAGCGGCGGCGTCGGCTCCACCGTCATCCAGATCGCCCGCGCCCTCGGCGCCCGCGTGTTCTGCTCCGCCGGCTCCGACGAAAAAGTCCGCGCCTGCCTCGAACTCGGCGCCGAAGGCGCCTTCAACTACCGCACCCAGGACATCGTCGCCGAACTCAAGAAAGTGGCTCCCGCCGGCGTCAACGTGTGGTGGGAAACCACCCGGGAACCCGACTTCGACAAAGCCGTCGCCGCCCTCGCCGCGCGCGGTCGCTTCGTGCTCATGGCCGGCCGCGAAGCCCGCCCCCCCTTCCCCGTCGGCCCGTTCTATGTGAAAGGCTGCTCCCTCCGCGGCTTCGTCATGTTCGCCGCCTCCCCGGAGGAACAACGCGCCGCCGCCCTCGACCTGAACCGCTGGCTCGCCGGCGGCCAGTACCGACCCAAGATCGACCGGATCCTCCCCTTGTCCGCAGCCGCTGAAGCCCACCGGTTGCAGGAGGACAGCACCGTCCGGAAATCCGGCGGGCTCGCCGGAAAAATCGTGCTCAAACCGTAGCCTGTTCACACGCCGCCCGATCATGGCAGCCTCTCCCGCATCCACCTCCCCGTGATCGGGTTCTCCTCCAGCCCCAGGAAAAACCAGGCCCACTCCCAGGGCCTCCGCCAAACCGCCTCCCCTTCCCCGAACCTCGCCCCCACCCCGCGCCGCGCGCTCCGTCTTCTTCCGAGAGTTCTCTCCTTCCTGCTGCTCGCCCACCTCAGCCTGAGCCCGGGATCCATCGCCGCCGACCCTGCCTCCCAGGCTTCCCCGAAAGCAGCCCCAACTCATTGGGCCTTCCAACCCCTCACCCAGCCCAAGGCCCCGATTCCCCTTTCGCCGGAAGTCCCCACCGCCATCGACGCCTTCCTGCTCGGCTCGGGATCAAGCTCCAACGCAGCTCCCGGCATACCCTCCCCCACCGCGCCACCAGCCGATCGCCGCACCCTGCTTCGGCGGATCACCTACGATCTCACCGGTCTCCCTCCCACCCCGGAAGACATGGACCGGTTCCTCGCCGATCCCTCCCCCAACGCCTTCAAAACCGTCGTCGACCGTCTTCTCGCCTCCCCCGCCTACGGCGAACGCTGGGGCCGCAAATGGCTGGACCTCGTCCGGTACGCCGATACTGCGGGCGAAAACAGCGACCACCCCGCACCCCATGCCTGGCGCTACCGGAACTGGGTCATCGACGCCTTCAATCGCGATCTGCCCTACGACCAGTTCGTCCGTCTCCAGATCGCCGGCGATCTGATCGCAACCAACTCTCCCCCGGAGCGCTTCGCCGAAGGAATCATCGCCACCGGCTACCTCGCCGTCGCCCGGCGTTTCGGCCATGACACCGACAAGGACATGCACCTCACCTATGAGGATGTCCTCGATACCCTCGGGAAGTCCGTGCTCGGCCTGACCCTCGGCTGCGCCCGCTGCCACGATCACAAATACGATCCGGTGCCGGCGCGCGATTATTACGCGCTCTACGGGATCCTCGCCTCCACCCGGTTCGCCTTCCCCGGCTGCGAACCGAAACAGCAACCCCGCGACCTCGTCCCGCTCGTGCCCCCCGCCGAGGCCGAGGCGCGCCTCAAACCCTGGCGCGACGACCTCGCCCGGCTGGATGCGGAACTGAAACAGCTCGATGCAACGATCGCCGCCCAACAGCCCCCAACCGATTCCCCGGCCCCCGGAACCGTAACCCTCGGCGCCGGCGACCTCCCACCCGGCGGAAGCGTCGAGTTCCGCTCCGGCCAACCCCGCTTCCCCCGCTCCTGGCTCAGGGTCAAACCCGGCGACATGGTCCAATTGACGGTCCTGCCGCGCGGGAATTACGGCGCCGACGCCACCGGCGTCGAACTCACCCTCCTCGAACCGGCCAACACCAACCGCTCCTGGAGCCTGACCCGGGACGTGATCGACGACTTCCACGCGAACGGCGAAGGCGCCCGGCACTCGGACCGCCTCGGCCATCGCGGAGTCTGGAACTTTTTCGATCCCCAACCGTTCCCCACACTGTTCACCGAGTTCGTCCGCGACGCCGAAAAAACCCCCGGTCTCCAAGTCTGGCGAGGCCCCTCACCCAACCCGTCGGTGTTCGTCAACACCCGCACCGAAACCATCCACTGGGCCACCATCAGCATGCCCCCGCGCAGCTTCGGCGTTCACCCAGGCCCCAACGGACCCGTCGCCCTCGCCTGGGAAAGCCCCGTCGAAACCGAAATCATCGCCGAACTGCGCCTCGCCAAAATCGACCCGGGCGGGGATGGCGTCGGATGGAAACTGGAACTGCGCCCAGGCTTCGGCCCCGCCCTCGAGGCCTCGCGAAAACCACTCCTGGCCCGTCGCGAACTGCAGCGGCAACGCGATGAACTCGCCGCCCGCGAACCACGCCTCGACGTCGCCTACGCCGTCACCGAAGGCACCCCCAGCGACGCCCGCCTCCAGAAGCGCGGCGACCCCGAACAACCCGGCGACCCCGTGCCCCGCGGCAACCTCCAGCTGCTCGGCGGCCAACACCTGCACAACCCCAAGTCCAGCGGCCGACTCGAACTCGCCGATTGGCTGACCTCCCGCACCAACCCGCTCACGGCCCGGGTCATCGCAAATCGCGTCTGGCAGGGGCACTTCGGTGAGGGTCTCGTTCCCACCCCCAACGACTTCGGCACACGCGGCACACGGCCCACGCACCCCGAACTGCTCGACTACCTCGCCGGCACGCTCATCCAGAGCGGCTGGAGTCTCAAGGGTCTGCACCGCGAAATGGTCCTCAGCGCCGCCTACCAGCGCGCCTCCTCGCACCCCCAGGCCGCCACCACCACCACGACCAGCCCAACGTCCTCCCCCGGCTCCGAAACATCCCTGTTCCCCCGGCGCCGGCTCGAAGCCGAAGAAATCCGCGACACGCTGCTCGCCCTCACCGGGGAACTCGACCCCACCCCCGGCGGCCCCCACCCGTTCCCGCCCGAAAAGGGCTGGAGCTTCACCCAACACACGCCCTTCAAAGCCGTCTACGATTCCAACCGCCGGAGCGTCTACCTGATGACGCAACGCATCCAACGGCACCCGTTCCTCGCGCTCTTCGACGGCCCGGATGCCAACGCCAGCACCCCGCGCCGGGAGAACAGCACCGTTCCCACCCAGGCTCTCTACTTCCTCAACGACCCGTTCTTCCACGCCCGCTCCGAAGCCTTCGCCAAACGTCTGCTCGGCCTGCCCGAAGACCAACGCATCGCCGCCGCCCATCGCTGGTGCTTCCAACGACCCCCAACGTCCCACGAAGAGGAAGGTGCCCGGCGCTTCCTCGATCGCTACCAGCAAATCGCCGCCGAGGCTCAGGCCGCACCCTCGGATCTCGCCGCCTGGAGCGCCTACTCCCGCTCGCTGCTCGCTTCGAGCGAATTGCTCCACCTCGACTGAGCCCCACGATCCCCGATCCCTGATCGCATGAAGTCTCCCGCCCAACCCACCCACCCCGACGCCGGATCCACCCCCGGCTCGCCCACTTCCCGCCGCGGCTTTCTCACCCGCACCGCCCTGCTCGCTGCAACCGCCGCTGCCACGGTTCCTCCTGCCCTGCTCACCCACGCCCGGGCCGCGGAAACCGACGCAGCCATTGCCGTCTCGCCAAAGATTCTCGACCTCAAAACCATCACCCCCGAACCCCACCTCTACGCCGGCTGGCCCACCCTCGCCCGCCGCCGCAACAGCGAACTCTGGGTCGCCTGGTCCGGCGGTCGCGAATCCCACGTCTGCCCCTTCGGCCAAGTGGTCGCCATGACCTCCCGTGACGGCGGCGAATCCTGGACCTGGCCCCGCGTGCTCCTCGACAGCGCCATCGACGACCGCGACGCCGGCATCACCGAAACCGCCCGCGGCACCCTGCTGGTAACCACCTTCACCTCCCTCGCCTACGAATCCTCCCTCACCGCAGCAGAACGCTCCGGTCAATGGCCCGCCCCCCGGCTCGCCCGCTGGCAGGCCGCCCATCGCCGCACCACCCCCGACGCCCGCCAGCGCGAACTGGGACAATGGATGCTCCGCTCCACCGACGGCGGCATCACCTGGTCCGCACGCTACCCATGCGAACCCAACAGCCCCCACGGCCCCACCCAACTCCGCGACGGCCGACTCCTCTACGCCGGCAAGGAACTCTGGACCGGCCAGCGTCGCACCGGCTTCTGGGAATCGTCCGATGACGGCCTGACTTGGCGTTTCCTCGCATCCCTGCCCGTCCGTCCCTCCGACAGCGCCGAGGATTATCACGAACTGCACGCGGTGGAATGCACCGACGGCCGCCTCGTCGCCCACATCCGCAACGAAAACAAAACCGACAACAACGAGACGCTCCAGTCCGAGTCCACCGACGGCGGACGCACCTGGTCCATACCCTCCCGCCCAAGGATCACCGACGGAACCCAGGGGATCTGGGGACTTCCCTCGCACCTTCTTCGCCTTGCCGATGGCCGACTGCTCATGACCTACGGGCACCGACGCAAACCGCTCGGCAACCAGGCGCGGGTGAGCACGGACCACGGCCGCACATGGTCCACTCCCCTCACGATCTCGTCCGATGCCACCCACGGCGACCTCGGCTACCCCAGCACCGTGGAACTCGACGACGGCACCCTGGTCACCGTCTGGTACGAAGTGCTCGCCTCCTCGCCCAACGCCGTGCTCCGACAGGCCCGCTGGAAGCTGCCATGAAGCCAATCCTGACCCGCCAGCCCCGACGTCAGTTCCTCCGCTCCCTGGTCGCAGGTTCCACCCTCTTTCCCGGGCTGGTCCAGGAACTCCTCGCCGCAGACAACAAACCGGATCCCCTGGCTGCCAAGGCCCCCCATTTCCCCGGACGCGCGAAGCGGGTGATTTTCCTCTTCCTCAGCGGCGGCGTTTCCCACGTCGACACCTTCGATCCCAAACCGCGGCTGTTCGCCGACCACGGCAAGGAAGTGAAGGCTGATCACCCGGAGATCCGCGATCGCCCGGGCTACGAACGCATCTACTTGAAGCGCCCCCAGTGGACGTTCTCCCCGCACGGCCGGAGCGGTATCGAGGTCAGTTCGCTGTTTCCGCACATGGCGGAATGCGTCGACGAAATGGCCGTCATCCGGTCGATGCACACCTCCCACTCAAACCATTACAACGCCACGCTGGGCATGCACACGGGCTCCTTCGCCTTCGCCCGACCCAGCATCGGGGCCTGGACCAGCTACGGACTCGGATCCGAGAACCGGAATCTGCCCTCGTTCGTCGTCCTCGCCCCCACCACCCCCTACGCCGGCACCCAGGTCTGGGCCTCCGATTTCCTGCCCGCCGAACACCAGGGCACCTGGGTCGTCCCAGGCGCGGATCCTGTGCCCAACATTCAGCGACGCGTCCCTACTTCGCGGCTTCAACAACTCGAACTCGACGCACTCCGGGAACGGGATCAGGACTTCCTCGCCGCACGCTCCGGAGATCCCCTCCTCGCCGCACGTCTGCGCTCGTTCGAAACCGCCTTTGGCATGCAGGCCGAAGTCCCCGACGCCTTCGATCTCTCCCGGGAATCCGACGCCACCCTCGACCTCTACGGACTCCAGCGCGGTCAGACCACCGGCTTCGGCTGGCAATGCTTGGTCGCCCGACGCCTCACCGAACGCGGCGTTCGCTTCGTCGAACTCATCGATACCGGATCCTCCAACAACTGGGATTCCCACGGCGACATGATGGATCATGCGCGCCTCGCACGAAACGTCGACCGACCCATCGCCGGACTGCTCCGCGATCTGCGCAGCCGGGGTCTTCTCGACGACACACTCGTCGTCTGGACCACCGAATTCGGCCGCACCCCCTTCAACAACACCGCCGAAGCCAAAGGCCGCGAACACCACAACTGGGCCTTCACCTCATGGCTCGCCGGCGCCGGTGTCCGCCCCGGAATCGTCCACGGAGCCACCGACGAATACGGCATGCGCGCCGTCGAAAACCGGGTCCACGTGAACGACTTTCACGCCACCATCCTCCACCTCATGGGCCTCGACCACGAACGGCTCACCTACCGTCACAGCGGCCGCGACTTCCGGCTCACCGACGTCGCCGGCGATGTCGTCCGGGGCGTGCTCGCCTGAAAGACCGTTTCCTCTGCGGCGGCCCGGTTCTGGCTCAGCCGGTGCTTCGCCAGGGCCAACACCAGACGGCCGCCCATGAACAACCCGGCCGCCAGCAGCATCGCCCCGGAGATATGCGCTGTCCGGAGCAACACCCGGGGTGAAAAACGGCGGCGCCCTAAAGACACCGCATAACCCAGCTTGCTGAACCAGGCGAGCGCGCCCATTGCGATCCCCACCACCGCCGCCCCCTTCGATCCCCAGTCGCGGTCCACCCATTCGTGCGAGATGCACGCCGCCGCAAAGGCAATCCAGAAAAGAAGCGACGCCGGATTCCCCAGCACCCGCACGAAGCCCGTCATGAACGCCGTGTGCGGATTCAACCGCTGCTGAACCACCTCCACCGCGTGCGAGGTCGCCGGCATCTCGCGCGTCATCAGGTACCGGATCCCCATCACCGTCACCACCACGAAACTCACCAGCTCCATCGCAGCCCGGAGCAGCGGCGAAGTGAACATCTGGGCGAAACCCGCAAAGGCGATCGTCGAATAAATCGCCTCCATCACCACCGCACCCAGCCCGATGAAAAAGGCGTGCCTGAACCCCCGCCTTGCCCCCTCGTTGATGATCGTGACATTGACCGGACCGACCGGAATGCACGCCAGATACCCGGCAAGAAAACCGGCCCCCCAGGGGAGCAACAGCGATCCAAAATCGTTCATCGGGAGGACTAGGACAGACCTCCACCCCCCGGACTCCCCGGCCCAGGGTCATCCTCCGCCTCGTCCCCAATCTCCTCGCGCACACTGCGCGAAATGTGGGGTCGCACGAAGCCGTAGACCAGGTAGGCCGTGAAGGCCAGCGGGGCCACCACCGGCAGCACCTTCTTCCAGAGAATCAAAAACACCCCCACCAGCGCCAGCATCAGGACCGCCTTCGTGAACGGGGTGCTCGTGCGCCAGTTGAGATTCTTGAACGCCGGATACCGCACCTGGCTCACCATCATGATCGACAAAAACACCAGGATCACCGGCAGCAGGTACCGCCACCAGCCCTGCGCGAAATCCTTCTCCTCCCACCACAGGATGAACAACGTCAACGACGCCACCACCCCCGCCGCCGCCGGGATCGGAAACCCCACAAACTCCTTTCCCCCACCCGTCCCCGCATACGTCGCCAGCACATTGAACCGTGCCAGTCGGAACGCCCCGCAGAGCAGGTACAAGGACGCGATGAACCACCCGATCTCGGGATGCTTCACGAACACATCCGCCAAAACCACCCGGTGCACCAAAAACGCCGGAGCGACCCCGAACGACACCACATCCGCCAGGGAATCAAACTCCCGTCCGAACGGACTCTCGAACCCCCCCATCCGCGCCACCCGCCCGTCCAATAGATCGAAAATGCAGGCCAGCAGGATGAAGAACAATGCCTCCCGAATCACCGACTCAAAACCCGTCGACGCCAGATCCGCCTCCACGATCCGCGTCAGCGCCAGAAATCCGCAGAACAGATTCCCCGCCGTCATGAGATTCGGCAACAGGTAGATCTTCAGCCTGCTGTCGTCGTCCGTCGTCCTGACCGCTGGCTCATCTGCCCCCATGTGTTCTTAGGAACTCCGCCACCAAACCTAGGGGTGAAGACCGTCCCTGCCAACTCCCACGTTGCCAGATCTCACCGTCGACAAAACGCTCCCTTCCGGATCAGGCGCCCCAAGGCAAACCAGAGCCGCGCGACGACGGGGACAGACCTTTCATCCCTCGCAATCGCCAACGGCGGGGACAAGCAATTTACCACACCGATCACTTCCAAAGAGCCTGTCCCCACTGTCCACCGGTCGCCATACCGGCTTTGGCGAGAAACTCGCCCCATCGAACCGGCACCCCCCTGAAAAGCGTTCTAAGAGCCTGTCCCTCGGTTGAAGCGTGGCAGCATCACAAAGTAACTGTCCCTTAGTTGAATTCGCTTGCGCTGGGGTTGCCGACGATGGTTAGCCGGCGACCGCCATGAGGACAGCCCGACTGAAGGTTCCCAAGGATCACCCCACCGGCTTCTACCACTGTCTTTCCCGCATCGTGGACCGGCGCTTCATCTTCGAAGCCACCGAGAAGGAGCACTTCCTCGCCCTGATGCGGGAATGTGAACGGTTCTGCCGGGTCCGCGTCCTCACTTACGCCCTCATGTCCAATCACTTCCATATTCTCCTCGCGGTCCCCCAACGGCCCGCTTCCCTCCCCGGGCCCGAAGAAATCCTCGACGATCTCAAGAGCCTCTCCGGTCACCAGTTCCCCGAGGCGGTTCGTCAGCGGTTCGACCTGCTCCGCGAACACAAGGACGACGCCGGGCTCGCCGCCTATCTGGAGACGTTTCATCGGCGCATGTACGACGTTTCGGCGTTCATGAAGATGCTCAAACAGCGGTTCTCGCAGTGGTACAACGTCCGCAAGGGGCGCAAGGGCACGCTTTGGGAGGAACGTTTCCGGAGCGTCCTGGTGGACGGCGCCGGGGACGCCCTGGTGACCATGGCGGCGTATATCGATCTCAACCCCGTTCGGGCAGGGGCGGTCAAGGATCCGAAGGACTACCGCTGGTGCGGTTACGGTGAAGCAATGGCGGGCGGCCAACAGGCCCAAAACGGGGTGCAATTCCTGGCGACCGCATTGCAGCGTGGGCGTGAGGAAACGCCATCGGCGTCCCTGGAGATCTACCGCAAGTACTTGTACCTGGAAGG
>CAYZAE010000155.1:0-12783 GCA_964476125.1 uncultured Verrucomicrobiota bacterium
ACCACTGGATGGACGGCATCGGGCCGCGCGAGAAACGTCCCAGCATCGTCAATGTCCACTGGGGCGGCGTGACCGAGAACAACCACTTCGGCACCCACGAATTCCTCGATCTCTGCGAACAGCTCGGCACCGATCCCTACGTCTGCGGCAACGTCGGATCCGGCGAGGTCCGCGAAATGCGCGACTGGGTCGAGTACATGACCATGAACGGCATCAGCCCCATGGCGGATCTCCGTCGGCGCAACGGCCGGGAACAACCCTGGAAAGTTCCGTTCTTCGGCGTCGGCAACGAAAACTGGGGTTGCGGCGGCAACATGACCCCCGAGTTCTACGCCGATCTCTACCGGCGCTACGCCACCTTCGTCCGCGACTTCGGCGGCAACCACGTCTACCGGATCGCCTGCGGACCGAACGGCTTCGATTACCGGTGGACGGAAGTGCTCATGGAACGCGCCGGACGCCACATGCAGGGACTCTCCCTCCACTACTACTGCGGCACCGGTCGCAAGAGCCGTTCCGCCACCAAGTTCGAGGAGGACGACTGGTTCCACCTGCTCCGCAGCGCCCTGCGCATGGAGGAACTGGTCTCCCGCAACATCGAGATCATGAACCGCTTCGACCGCGAAAAGCGCGTGGGCCTGATGGTCGACGAATGGGGCACCTGGCATGACGTCGAACCCGGCACCAACCCCGGCTTCCTCTACCAGCAAAACACGCTCCGCGATGCCCTCGTCGCCGCCCTTACCCTGAACATCTTCAACAACCACGCCGACCGCGTCCGGATGGGCAACATCGCCCAGCTCATCAACGTCCTGCAGGCCGTCATCCTCACCGACAAGGAGAAGATGCTCCTGACCCCGACGTTCCACGTGTACGAGATGTTCACCGTGCACCACGACGCCGCCCTCCTTCCGGTCACGCTGCTTTCCCCGCCCTACACTTTTGGCACGGAACGCATCCCCGCCATCAACGCCTCCGCCTCCCGCGATCGCTCCGGCAAGGTGCACCTGACCCTCTGCAACCTCGACCCCAACCAAGCCCACGAGATCGTCTGCGACCTCGAAGGAGGCGCCATCAAGGGGATCCATGGGCGCATCCTGACCGCCCCCACCATGCAGGCGCATAACACCTTCGACCGCCCCGAAGCCATCGCCCCCACCGGCTTCGACGGCGCCAAGGCGGGCAAGGGCGGCTTCACCGCCACGCTCCCGCCCAAATCGGTGGTGGTGCTGGAAATCGATTGAGCCACCCCCACCCGGGGCCGGCGCGAGGGTCTCCCCGTCTGGGGCATGGCCAGCGCCTTCGCCTCCGGGGACCGTTTCGGCGTGGTCTATTGAATGGAACCGGCCCCACTCCCGACTCCCGACTCCCCGCTCCGCCCTCCCCACTCCCCACTCAACCCCGGTGCGGCACCGCGTCGCTCGGCAGCACCTGGCTGAATCCGGGATAGGTCACCGAAAACGGAAATCCCTCGCCGGTACCTGCCGCGCCAAACCGACCCTTCTTGTCGATGGCCAGGAAATTGATCGCGAGATCCTTGCCCGACTCGTGCTTCTTCTGGATCCGACGGATGGTCTCCACGCAGGCCTCGTGCGGATGCGCTCCGGCCCGCATCAACTCCACGATCTGGAACGAACCGCAGAAGCGCATGATGTTCTCCCCGACCCCTGTCGCACCCGCCGCACCCACGTCGTTGTCGACGTAAAGTCCGCTCCCGATGATCGGTGAATCGCCCACGCGCCCGGCCAGCTTGTAGGCCAGACCGCTCGTGGAGCAGCCGCCCGCCAGGTTGCCATCCGCGCCCAGAACCACCATCGCGATGGTGTCGTGACTGTCCAACGGCGGCGCCCCGGAACCGCCCGCGGCCTGTTTCGCCTTCCACTGTTCCCACCGCGCCCGTTCGTCGGGGGTCGGCATCTCCACCGATTGGAAACCGTTCTGGAGCGCGAACCGCCGCGCGCCATCGCCCACCAGCATGACGTGCCGCGTGGTCTCCATGACCGTGCGCGCCAGTTTGATGACGGGCAGGATTCCCTCCACCGCCGCCACGCTCCCGCACTTGTGGGTGCGTCCGTCCATGATGCAGGCGTCCAGGGAAACCACCCCCTCGGCATTCGGCGTTCCGGCGCGGCCGACCGAGTGGTTGCTCAGATCGTTCTCGGTCACCGTGATGCCCTCCACAATCGCATCCAGCAAGCCGCCCCCGGCCTGGAGGGTGGCGAAGGCCTTGTCGTTCGCGGCACGACCGAACGGCCAGGTGGAAACAATCAGGGGCTTGGCCGCCGCCCGCGGCGATCTCCCGGCGCGCGCACGAGCCGCGCTCGCGGACATCGAAGGCAGTGCGGTTCCGGCGACAACCCCCGCCGTGACGGCGAGGAACGAACGGCGACTCCGGGCATCACCGGAGACGGCGACGCGGTTCGGCTGGGATGGGGTCTGGCTCATGGCGGGTGGTTCGGGGGGGGCTCGGACGGGTTCGATTCCGATTCTCGGAGCCAAACCCTGCACCACTCCCACCCCGGTGGCCAGCCGCGCGATGAACCTCAGTTCCTCGCGAAGTCAGGTCGTGGAATGCAGATCCGCACCCGCGTCCCAACCCCTTCCTTGGAGGCGATCCAGAACCTGCCCCCAAATCGCCGCGTCACCGTGAAGGCTTTCGTCAGTCCGAACCCACCCCCGAGGCTCCGCACATCCTCGGCGTTGCTCGCCCGGTGACCGAACTCCACCACCCGGGGGATCTCCGATTCGGGAATCCCGCGGCCCGAATCCTGGACCGAGAACTTCAGCTCGTTCGGGTCCTGATGCAGACTCGCCACGATCCAGCCTCCCGGCGGCGTGTATTTCCGCGCGTTCGCGATCAGATCGCGCATCACGTCCACGAACACCGACGGCATCCAGATCTGCCGCTCGGGTCGGGCATCGAAGTCGAGTTCGATGAAGTAATCGCGGGGGCCTTTCACAAACGGCGAATTGACGATCCGGAAACGGCCATGGCTGAAACCTTCCATCGCCGAGAACACCTGCGAAAAACTGCTCCGCAGGGACGCCGGCGGATACGCCTCCCAACGATCCGGGTTCTGCGACCGGATCCGCAGCTCCTTCGCCCGCAGCCGGAGAATGCCGATGATCCCATGCAGGCTGCGCAGGCTCTCGATGACCTTCGGCTCCGACAACCGTTTCGAATGCCGGTTGCACATGGCCGCCAGTTCCTCCTCGATGCGGTCGGCGTAACGGTCCGTGCTCTCCGCGCATTCCCGCGCTTTCTCCGCACTTCTCAGACCCTCGGCGTAGTCCTGGCAGTGACGCAGGCTCGTCGGGAACATGTCCGGATTGTCCTCCAGGCACAGCCCCAGCATGGCCAGTTCCCCCGCCAGAACATTCAGCACGTTCAACACCGAATGACTGTCCAGCAGTGCCTCCTGCTCCGCCGCGAGGGGAGCGATCTTCTGTATCTCAACCTCCGGAAGTTCTAAATCCATACCGGCATCATCGACCGCTCTGCCGATCCTGAGAATCCCCCGGAACTACTTAACCCTCATGAACTAACGCATCCCCACACGCACATTCCGCATGCGCACCACCACGCATGCCGTTTCCCCCAAGTCCAGGGGGAACATCCCCCCGACCCGAAGCTGGCGCGCAGGGCTCCCCTCCGGGCATCGTCTCCGCGCATGGCCGCCGAGGGTCTCTCCTTGGGTTCGCTGGCTCTCCGCTCGAACCTGTTCCTCTCGCCGCTCGCCGGATACACGAACCTGCCCTTCCGCAGGGTCGTCCGCGAGATCGGCGGACTCGATCTTTGCACCACCGACCTCGTCAACGCCCGCTCGCTGATCGAACGGAAGCACAAGGCCCTCAAGCTCATCGAATCCCACGAACTCGACCGTCCCCTCGCCGTCCAGCTGTTCGGTGCCGTGCCCGAGGAAATGCGCGATGCAGCGCTCTACCTGGAATCGCTCGGGGTCAGTTCCATCGACATCAACATGGGTTGCCCCGTGCGCAAGGTCTGCCGGGTCGGTGGCGGCTCGGCCATGATGACCGAACTCGGACGAACCCAGCATCTCGTCCGGACCATGGTCGAGGCGCTCCGCATCCCCGTCACCGCCAAGATGCGGCTGGGTTGGGACGACCAGAACCTGACCGCGCCCGACCTTGCGCGTGCACTCGAGGATGTCGGCATCGCCGCCGTGTTCATCCACGGCCGAACCCGCCAACAGGGCTTCTCCGGCACCATCAATCTCGCCGGAATCCGCGCCGTGGTGGAAGCCGTGACCCGGATTCCCGTCATCGGCAATGGCGACGTCACCACCCCCGAGGGAGCCCGTCACATGCTCGATGTCACGGGCTGCGCCGGGGTCAGCATTGGTCGGGGCGCCTTCTATGATCCCTGGATCTTCACCCGGACCCGCGCCTACCTGGCCACCGGCACCCTGCCTCCCGAGGCGCCGTTCCAGGAACGAATCCGTGTGATGTTGCGTCACCTCGATCTGATGGTGGAGGTGTTCGGGGAAACCCTCGGCTGCCTGATGTTCCGCAAGATCGCCCCCTGGTACGCGAAGCGGTTCGGCCCCTCCAACGAGTTCAACAAACAGGTGGTCCTGCTCACGTCCCGCGACCACTTCCACCAGATTCTGGAACATTACCAGCGCTGGCGAACCCAGTTCTGCGATGATTCCGGCGAGCTGCTTCCCCGGTTCCGTCCCACGCCCATGATCCCCAGCTTCCTTCAGCCGGAAGACCCGGAGGGTTCCCCCGCCGCCGCCCAACGATCCGCCATTCCCGTGCCCCGTGGGCCCGTGGAAAACTGGTGACGTTGAGGGTGGTCGTGATGCCGAAACGCCTCAGCGCTTCGCACGATTCGGATTCCAGACCACGTCCGGGTTGTGCTTCTCCTCCCGGGCCAGCGGTCCGTTCGTGATGTAGCTGCGCTTGAAAAAGGACGCGTGGCCATCGAGGAACCCCAGGTTCCCACCTCGATAACTGTGCCTCTGGGCAAACGCCGCACTGTGACTCGCCGGCGAGGTTCCATTGCGATCCGGCGAACCACTGAACGGCTCCAGCGTCGGACTGAACGCCGTGTCGCTCTGAAACACGGTCGTGCCCGGCGATGGCACCTCCCCCAGCCGTGGCATCTGCGGATAATCAAACGTCGCCCGCCCTGTCCCTGACCGCGCACCCGCCAACTGCTTCAGATCCTCGTTCATCGCCAGGCTGAAAAATCCAAAGGCGCCATTCCGCAAAAACGCGTCCTCCCGGGTCGCCCGCGCCGCCGGACAATGCCAAAGCGGCCCCAATCCCCCTGGGAACGGGAAGCGATCGCGGGGCCGGGGCGTGCGGGTCCAGTAATTGGAGAAAGGTTTCTCACCCGCGCTCGCCGGAAGAAGGTTGAACCAGGCTTGGGGATCCCTCGGACTGCCCGGGCCCTCCACCATCGTGGTGTCCACCGCGTACAGACCCGCATCATCGAGCCCGTCCCGCGGCAGGCGGTCGTCGTTCTCCGCCGTGTAGATCTGAAGACCGAACGACCACTGACGAAGGTTATTGATGCACCGGACGCCCTGTGCCCTGGACTTCGCCTTGGCCAGGACTGGCATGAGCATGCTGGTCAGAATCCCCAACATCGCCACCACCACCAGCAACTCGATCAGCGTAAAGCCCTCCCTCGGCAGAGACCTGCCGGCACGCTGTCCTGCGGTGAGCACGGGCTTCATGAGGATCTCGTCACCTCGCCGCTCGCGACCCAAACAGGCATCGGAGTCTGCGGTATTGGGCAGGATCCTAGGCACCCCGCGAATTCCACGCAAGGGATCGAATGCCGCCCTGGGGTGGCGTCTGGGGTCTGGGGTCTGGAGATCGGAGTTCGGAGATCGGAGATCGGAGTTCGGAGTTCGGGCGACCTTCGACCTTCGACCTTCGACCCACGACCCACGACTCCGGGCCTCCCCACTCCCAACTCCCCACTCCCCACTCCTCTGGACCCTTCCCCGGTTCACGCAGCATGCTGCCGGGGCCATGCCGCACATTCCCCCGAAGCCGCCCGGCGAGTATCCTTGGTACTTGCGGTGGTTCTTCCGCCGGCAGGCCCGGAAATACGGCCGGACACTGTCCCCCTCGTGGCTGTGGGGAAGGCTGCCCGGCCCCTTTCTGGGAATGCTGTTCCTGCTCGGACTTTTCCAACGAAGGCGGTTCCGCATCGATGCCGCCCTGCGCAGCCTGGTCTCGGCACGGGTCGCCCAGTTGAACGGCTGCGCCTTCTGCGTGGATCTGAATGCCTACAACCTATTGAAGGCGACCGGCTCCACGGAAAAAGCCGTCGCCGTGGATCACTGGCGCGAAAGCTCGCTCTATTCGGATCGTGAACGCGCCGCCCTGGAATACGCGGAAGCCATGACGGACACCTCGCAACGGGTGACCCCCAAGCACATCGCAGCTCTCAAAGCTCATTTCGACGACGACAGCGTGGTCGCGCTGACCGCCTGGATCGCCTTCCAAAACCTCAGCGCCAAGTTCAACAGCGCATTGGGCGCGGAGGAAAACGGGCTGTGCCGTTTGCCAAGCCCGCCATCCGGGAATCAACCCCAGGGCTAGCGCTCCCGTTCATCGCAATTGCCGCAAATTCCGAGCAACTCCCCGCCCCTTCCTTACACCGGCATTTCTCCGCGCGGCGCCACGCACAAGCCCGTCCGCGACGGCGCCCCGGCCAATCCAAGAACACACCCCTCCGCCGTAAATCCGCGGAACGGGTCATTGCCGATCAGCAGGTTGCCATCGAGATCCAGGTGGTCCGTCAGTTCCGCCAGATGCGCCGCCGCCGCGATCAGCACACTGGTCTCGATCATGCACCCCAGCATGGTCTTCAACCCAGCCTCCCGCGCCACCCGCAAGGCCTCCCGCGCCGGACCCGGCCCACCCGCCTTCACCAGCTTCACGTTGACGGCATGAAAACAGCCGAGCACCGACGGTAGATCCGCAGCGGTCCCATACGATTCGTCGGCCATGATCGGCAGCGGCGTCCTGGCTCGAAGCCACTCCCAATCCGCCCGTGGCGTCCCCGCCGGCATCGGCTGTTCCACGAACTCGATGTGTCCATCAGCAGCCAGCCACTCCAGCTTGGCCAGCGCCTCCTCCTTGGTCTTCCAAGCCTCGTTCGCATCCACCCGCACCCGCTTGGTCGGAACCACCGACCGCAAGGCCGCCAGATTCTCCGCGTCCTCGAGGCTGCCGACCTTCAGCTTCAACACCGGGCAACCCGCCGCTTCCTGAACTTTGGCCCGGATGCGTTCCGGGGTGTCGATGCCAATGCTGAAGGAGGTGACGTGACGTCCCTCGGTGAAGCCCAACCCCAGGAACTCGTGCAACGGCTGGCCCGCACGCCGCGCCGCGCCGTCCAGCAACGCCGTGTTCAACGCGCACCGCGCCGCCGGCTCCCCCGGCGCCAAACTCTCCAGGTACGCCATGCTCCCCGCCACATCGTCGAAGGACAACCGCCTCGGATCCACCTTCCCCAAAAACGCCTCCACCGTCCCCACGTTCTCCCCGTACCGCGTCGAAGGCGCGCTCTCCCCCAACCCCTCCGTCCCATCCGCATCCCGTAGTCGCACCAGCACCACCGGAAACTCGCTCGTCCCAGGCCCTCCCCCGGGCCCGGTCCGACTCGCAATGGCCCAGTGATGGATCAGCTTCAGCCCCAATCGACGAAACGTCAGTTCCATCGCCGGATTAAACCGAAACCCCACGCCGGGATGAAGAGGGATTCGGAGATCGGAGTTCGGGTCGACACACGACCTTCGACTCACGACCCACGATCCGAGGGGTCTGGCGTCTGGCGTCTGGCGTCTGGGGTGTGGGGTGTGGGGTGTGGGGTGGTGCGGGGGAGATCGGGGCGACCCACGACGCACGACTTGCCACCCACTCTCGGCGGCGTCTGGGGTCTGGGGTCAACCTACAACCAACGACGCACGACCACGTTCTCAACACGGACAGCGGCAGCCCCCTGCCGCTTTCCAACCCTCGGCCCCTCCTCCCCCAACGTCTCTCCCCCACCCCGCGTCCCTCCACGCCCCCCAGCGAATCCAAAGCGGTGACATGTCACCGCACTCCACACTCCCATCTCCCCACCCCACGCCGGCATGGACTGCGGCGGCAAGACGCCGCTTTCCATTCACCGCCCCTTCCTCCCCCAACGCCCGTTCCCCACCCCGCATCCCCTCCCCCCCCAAACACCCCGGGGCGTCGGGGGGAGATCAAGGTCGTGTGTCGCCCCGAGAATTCGGTCCCAGACGCCAGACGCCAGACGCCAGACGCCAGACGCCAGACGCCAGACCCCAGCCCCCTCTCCCGACTCCCAACTCCCCTCTCCCCTCAGCGCGCTCCGCGCGCTATCCAGGCCCAGTTGAAATGGGCGTGCTTGATCGAGCTGTGCGCTGGCTTGCCGTCCGCGTCCTTCGGCAACTCCTGCGCCGTGCTCAGATGATGGCTATAGGTCGCGTGGAACGTGCCGTCCCGGGCCTCGATCAGGCTGGGATAATGGTAGCGCCCCGCCAGCGGACCTTCCGGATCGTTCTCGAGATACCGCCGATGCGGCCACGTCCGCCCCTCGTCCTCCGACACCATGACCACCAGGCGATGCCGGCCGTCCTCGGTGTCGTTCCCGATGAACAACCAACGACCGTCCCGCAGCGCGACCAACTCCGTCCCTGCGCCGGGATTGGGAATGGAAGTGTCCACCACCTTCGACCACGTCAGCCCGCCGTCCCGCGATTCGCTCGACATCACCCGCTTCGGCGGCGGTCCGTTGTCGCGCATCTGCGCCACCAGGGTGCCGTCCTTGCGCCGCGCCAGACTGGGCTGGATGTTCCCGCCTCCCAGCAGCGGCTCGCTCGTCTTCCAGGTGACCCCCAGATCATCCGACACCGCCATCAGCGAAAACGAGAAGCCATCGTGGTACAGCGGCAGGAGGATGCGGCGTCCCTCGAAAACATAGGGATGAGCCCGGGTCATCCAGCCGAGTCGCCGATACAGCGTGTCGCCCGTCCGCTCCTTCATCACTCCCAGGTACCGCTCCACTTCCTTGCGTTCGTCCGCCGGCAGGCCGGATTCGCCCAGCACCTTCTCGATCTCGGGCAGCCAGCGCGTCACCGCCTGGTCGAACTCGGGCCCGGGCGTCACGTGAATGACCCGGTCCTCCTTCCATCGCGGAGCCCCCGACCGCTCGAAGTCCACGCTGATCCGGGTCTTCAACAGCGCACTCTCCCACAGGTTCGCCAGGATCGTGGGCCACACCAGCCATAGGCGGCCCTCGGGATCGAAGAACATCGAACAGTTGGTGTCCGGATAACCCTCCGTGTCCGCCCAGGTGGTTCGCGGTCCCCATTGGGTCGAACCCCGGCGCAACCGCGCGCCTTCAATCTTCACGTCGTCCGCCTTCCGCTCCCCGGATCCATGGAACCAGCACACCAGCAGATCCCCCCGCGGCGTCTCCACCACGCACGAACCGTGGTTGTGCCAATGCTCGGACGGAAAGATCAGCTCCGATCTCAGGAACGGCTCCTCGGACCGTCCCCGGCCCGAAGCCGCCTCCGCGCTGGGGAGTCCCGCCATCGGACAACGAATCGCAACGATCAAGAGGACCAGAAAAGCACGCATGGATCTCATGGTAGGAAGGGATGGCACCGGGTTGCCGCAGATTACCGACCCACCCCACCCCCCGACGACTGCGAACTCATCCCTTCTCGACCTCGGCGCATCGCGATCCCCTGACTGCCCTGGAGGCAACAGAACTGTCCGTCCGATGCGCGCCGTTGGGAGATCCCGAGGGAATCCCAGCAGCTGGACCATTTCGCCGGTAGTCAGAAGTCGCGGAGCGACGGGAGGATGGTAGCCAGGGCTTCAGCCCCTGGATCCGGTTCGAATTTCGCGTGCGTCGCGGAGCGACTGCCTGGAATCGAGTCTCGCCCCCCAAACTCCGATCTCCGATCTCCAATCTCCGCACTCCCCTCTCCCCACTCCCCACTCCCCACTCCGATCCCATTGCCGTCAGCCCACCAGACGCTAGAGTCGCCGCCATGTCGCGCTTCCTGTCGTTATCGAGCCGCTCCACCCTTCGCGGAATCCTGCTCTCCGCCACTCTCCTGGCTCCCTGGACCGCCTCGGGTGGGATCCTGGTATCCGATAACCAAAGGCACGAAGCCGACCACGGCGCTCGGACCCTGACTCTCGCCGCCGCGAGCGCTGAAAAGCCCGCCACAGTCATCAAGAACGTCGACGCCAAGACCGCCGCAAAACTGCTCTCCGCCGACACCAACATCGTGGTGATCGATGTCCGGACCCCGGAGGAATTCACCGCCGGACACATCGCCGGCGCCACCAACGTCAACTTCAAGGGGGGCCAATTCCCCGCCGCAGTCGAAAAACTGGACCGCGAAAAAACCTACCTCGTCCACTGCGCCGTCGGCGGCCGGAGCAAGCGCTCGCTCGAGGTCTTCAAGAACCTCGGGTTCAAGTCGATCGTTCACCTCGACGACGGTCTGAAAGGTTGGGAAGCCGCCGGCAAACCGGTGGTGAAGTGACCGGGCGACTCCCGATCTACGACGTCGAATCCGCCGTCGTGGATCGTCTCCGGACCGGCAACCGCCTGGTGCTGTCCGCCCCCACCGGCTCCGGTAAATCCACCCAGATCCCCCAGATCCTGCTCCGGCACGGCCTGCTGGGGAACGGCCAGGTGGTCGTGCTGCAACCACGCCGGCTCGCCACGCGACTGCTCGCCCGCCGGGTCGCCGAGGAAATGGGATGCCCGCTCGGACGCGAGGTCGGCTACCAGATCCGCTTCGAACGGATCACCAGCGCCGCCACCCGCATCAAATTCGTCACGGAAGGCGTCCTGCTCCGGCAGATGCTCGACGATCCGCTGCTGTCCGGGATCGCGGCCCTGGTCTTCGACGAATTCCACGAACGGCATCTCTACGGCGACGTCACCCTCGCCCGTGCCCTGGAACTCCAGGAACGGCATCGTCCCGATCTCCGGCTGGTGGTGATGTCCGCCACGCTCGAGGCAAAACAACTGGAGGCCTACCTCCACCCCTGCAGCGCCGTCGCCGCCGAAGGCCGCACGTTCCCCGTCGAAATCGAATTCGCGGAACAGGACAGCTACTCCGATGAACGTCCCGTCTGGGACCAGGCCGCCCAGGCTTTCGCCGACCAGACCCGCCGACGCGATCCCGGCGATGTTCTGATGTTCATGCCCGGCGCGTTCGAGATCCAGCGCACCCTCGAAACCCTGCGGAACCTTCCCGAAGCCCGCGGTTACCTGCTCCTCCCGCTCCACGGCGAACTGCAACCCAGCGACCAGGACGCCGCCGTCGCCCGCTACGACCGCCCGAAAATCGTCGTCGCCACCAACGTCGCCGAAACCTCGCTCACCATCGACGGCGTCCGCACGGTGATCGACAGCGGCCTCGCCCGCATCCCGCGTTTCGATCCGTGGCGCGGACTCAACACCCTGCTCGTCGAAAAGATCAGCCGCGCCTCCGCCGACCAGCGCGCCGGCCGCGCCGGCCGCACTGCTCCAGGCACCTGCGTCCGACTCTGGTCCCAGGCCGAACACGCTCACCGTCCCGCGCAGGAACTGCCCGAGATCAAACGCCTCGATCTCGCCGAGGTCGTGCTCACGCTCAAAGCCGCCGGGATCGGCAACCTGCGCCGGTTCCGCTGGCTCGAGCCGCCCGACGAACGATCCCTCACCCGCGCCGAAGGCCTGCTGCTCGACCTCGGGGCCCTCCGGCGAACCGCCGCCTCTGAACCGGCGACCTCTCCCGCACCCACGTCAGCGACCCGCACGGCATCTCCCGGGACTATCGACGCCCCAGACAGTGTCGTTTCGTCCAGCGACGACTCCGACATCACCCCGCTCGGCCGCCGGATGCTCGCCTTCCCGGTGCACCCGCGCTACGCCCGGCTGCTCCTGGCCGCCGACGAACTGGGCTGCGTCCGTCCCGCCGCCCTGATTGCTGCCCTGACCCAGGGCCGCGACCTGCTCCTGCGTCGCGTCGACACCGACACCGCCCGCATGCGCGAGGATCGCATCGGGGACAAGGCCGAGTCGGACTTCATCCATCTGATGAAGGCCTGGGAATACGCCGCGGCAAACGACTTCCGCCTGGACGCCTGCCGGCGCGTGGGGATCCACGCCACCACCGCCCGACAAGTGGTGCCCCTGCTCCAAACCTTCCTCCGACTGGCCGAGCGGGAAGGCCTGGATGTCAGTCAGCGCGAGTTCGACGAAGCCCACCTGCGTCGGTGCGTGCTGCTCGCCTTCTCCGATCACGTCGCCCGACGCCTCGATTCCGGCACGTTGCGCTGTGAAATCGTCCATGGCCGTCGCGGCCTGCTCGCGCGCGAAAGCGTCGTCCAACACAGCCCGCTGCTCGTCGCCGCGGAAATCCGCGAGGTCGGCGGCCGCGGCGGCGAAGTCCAGACCCTGCTCTCCCTCGCCTCCGCCATCGAACCCGCCTGGCTCGAGGAACTGTTCCCGGAGGATCTCACCCGGGACGTGCGGGTGTTCTTCGATGCCACCGCCCGCCGGGTTTTCGCGGAGGAACGGCTGAAGTTCCGCGACCTCGCGCTGGAAGCCCGCCGGGTCGAGCCGCCCCCGGCCGATGCCGCTTCCCGCTTGCTCACCGAGGAGGTGCTCGCCGGCCGGCTGGTGCTCACGGAATGGAACCACAGCATCGACCAGTGGATCGCCCGGGTGAACTGTCTCGCCAAGTGGTGTCCCGATCTCGAACTCCC
>CAYZAE010000155.1:12883-15253 GCA_964476125.1 uncultured Verrucomicrobiota bacterium
AGCATGCGGCCCGTGCAGGTGACCCAGGACCTGGCCAATTTCTGGCGCGAACACTACCCGCGGCTGAAATCGGAGATGCAGCGGAAGTACCCGAAGCACGCGTGGCGCTGAGCGCCCGGATCGGCCGGCCGCCAGAAGCGCCACCCAGCCCGCAGAGGAGAATGCTCAGTGCGCCGCTGCCGGCAGCTTCTCGCCCAGCACCTTGGCGCTGGAGTCGAAGATCTCCGCATGCAACGAACGGCCGTGGGAATCGATCGTGACCACCACCGGGAAGTTCTCCACCTCCAGTTCCCAGATCGCCTCGGGGGACCCGAATTTCTCCAGGAAATAGACGTTCCGAACCTTCTTCACGCACTCGGCCAAAACCTGGGCGGCACCGCCCACCGCGTGCAGATACACGCAGCCATCGTCCTGACAGGCCTTCAGGGTCTTCGGCCCCATGCCCCCCTTGCCAATGACGCCGCGGACGCCGTGATCATGGATGATCTGCCACTGGTACGGCTCCTCCCGCGTGCTCGTCGTCGGCCCCGCCGCCACGACCTTCCACTCCCCGGCCGCGTCTTTGATCACCACCGGTCCACAGTGATAGATCACGCCCCCCTGAAGGCTGACCCCGGGCGGCAGAGCCCCTCCCTCATGGAGATACTTGTGCACCGCGTCACGGCCGGTGAAGACGATGCCCGACAGGAACACCTCGTCGCCAACCTTGAGCTGGCGGACGGCGGCCTCGGTGATGGGTGTGGTGAGATGGATCATGTTGTTCGAAGAAAAGTTTGGTTTGGGGCTGGGGCTCGAGTCGGGGGTCTGGCGTCTGGCGTCTGGGGGGAAGTTGGGGATTCGGGACGACCTACCACCTTCGACCCACGACTTTCGACGAACGACCCACGACCTACGACCCACAGCGCTAGCTAGTAGAGCCAGGAAGTGATCGCGCCGTTGGCGTCGAGGACCGTTCCCTGGCGGCGGTAGGCCCAGCACATGTAGGAAACACTGACGAAGTACGAGGCCGGCACGCGGTTGGCCGCGCCGATTTTGCAGCCGAGGAGCGTGGTCTTTCCGCCAAATCCCATCGGCCCGATGCCCAGGTCGTTCGCCGTCTTCACAATCTCCTGCTCCAACGCCGCCAGTTCCGCCACCGGATTGACGTCATCGAGTCGGCGCAGGAACTGGGTCTTGGAAAACTCATAGCCGGAGGCGCGATCGCCGCCGATGCAGACGCCGAGAATGCCCGGACCGCACCCCTTGCCCTGAGCCTGCAAGACCGCATCGAGAATCACCCGCCTGCACCCGTTGAGATCGCGGTTCGCCCCCAACGCCTCGTCCGGCAACGAATACTGGGCCCCCACGTTCTCGCACCCGCCGCCCTTCAGAACCAGACGCACCTGGAGTTCCGGAGATCGATGCTGATGGAAATGGAGGTTCGGAGCTCCCGGACCACAGTTCGTGCCGTCATTCTTGCCGGTCAGGGAATCCACCGAGTTCTGCCGCAGATACCCCTTCTTCGTCGCCTGCTTCACCGCCTCCCGCGCCGTCTCTTCGAAGGCCACCTGGTCGAGTCCCACCGGGCAATCGATGTAAAACAACACGCTGCCCGTGTCCTGGCAAAGGGGCTGCGACTTGCGCTTCGCCAGGTCGATGTTGCGGTCGATGATCTTCATCGCCGATTCCGCGATGGTGCCCTTCTTCTCGTTCTCCAGCGACGCCAGGATGGCGCGATGAACGTCCTCCGGAACCTCGGAGGATGTGCGTCGGATGAGCTCGATCAGGGAGTCCAGCAACGAATGCATGCGCCAAGGCTACGATGGAGCCGAAAGGTGTCAACGAGCGCGGGCCCATGCGCCGAAGTCCGGTCCGCCGCCATTGCCCCCTTTCCTTTTGTCGCACCCCCTCCCAGCCTTCCGCCATGCGCGCCTCCAAGGTCCCCCGAAAGTCCGCCTTCGATCTCGCCGTGGTGGGCGGAGGCAGCGCCGGCTACGCCGCCGCACGAACCGCCACCTCCGCCGGCCTCAAGGTCGCCGTCATCGATGGCGCCCCGGAGCTCGGCGGGCTCTGCATCCTCCGCGGCTGCATGCCCACCAAGGCGCTGCTGCAATCCTCGGACGTCCTCCACCTCCTCCACCGCGCCCCGGAATTCGGCCTGCGCGCCTCGCGAGTCAGCTTCGATTTCAAACGCGTGCTCGCCCGGAAAGCCGCACTGATCAAGGACTTCGCCGACTACCGACGCGGGCAACTGACCGACGGACGATTCGAACTCATCCGGTCCAGAGCCCGGTTCCTCGATCCGCACACACTCGACCTGGGCGACGGACAAACGCTCACCGCCAAACACTTCGTCATCGCCACCGGCTCCCGGGTCGTTGCCCCGCCGAT
>CAYZAE010000156.1:0-15251 GCA_964476125.1 uncultured Verrucomicrobiota bacterium
GCTGGGGTCTGGGGTCTGGGATCTGGGATCTGGGATCTGGGATCTGGGGTTGGGAGTGGGGAGTGGGGACCGGCCGCAATCCCCCTGATAGGAAGAACGTGGGTGTGAAGTTGAGGGTCGAAGGCCGTGAATCCCCAGACGCCAGACGCCAGACCCCAGACCCCCACCGACCCACGACCCACGTTCAGTCCACGTGGTCGAGGGATTCCTCCCACTTGCTCTTGGGGCGGGGTCCCTGGTTGGGGCGGAGCATGCGTTTCTGGCGTTCGCGGTCGCCGGCGCCCTTGACCACGGGGATGGGTTGTTCGCTGTTGATGTCGAGGCCGGTCACGTACATCGCGGCGGAGCCGGTCATGGGGAGCGGGATGAAGTCCTGGACCTGTTGCAGGTTCCAGTTCTCGTTCCTGAGGAATTCCTCGACCGCGCCCATTTCGGTTTCGGTGCAGCCCGGGAAGCTGGAGATGAAGTAGGGCACGAGGTACTGCTCCTTGCCGCAGGACTGGCTGAGTTCGTGGAATTTTTCCATGAACGCGGGGAAATCCCCGGCCGGTTTGCGCATGCGACGGAGGACCTCGGGGTGCATGTGTTCGGGGGCGACCTTCATGTGCCCGGACACGTGGTTCTGGACCAGTTCCTTGAGGTACTCGGGCGTGCGCAGGGCGACGTCCATGCGAATGCCCGACTGGACGAACACATGTTTCACGCCTTCCTGGGCGCGGGCGCCGCGGAGAAGGTCGAGTCCTGCCTGTTCATCGATGCCGAAGTGCGGGCAGATGCTGGGCCAGAGGCAGCTGGGACGATGACAGCTCTTGCAGGCGTCGACGTGACCGTTCTTGGCGCCGTAGAGGTTGGCGGTGGGGCCCCCGAGGTCGGAGACCGTGCCGCGGAAGCTTTCGCTTTCGGTGAGCTTGCGGATCTCCTTGAGCACGGAATCGACGCTCCGGCTGGAGAGGAATTTGCCCTGGTGAAAGCCGAGACCGCAGAAGGTGCAGCCCCCGGGGCAGCCGCGGGAGACGATGATGGAATCCTTGATGGTCGCGAAGCCGGGCACCTTCCCGCGGTAGGACGGGTGGGTGTTCCGCATGAACGGCAGTTCGTAGAGCGCGTCGAGATCGGGGCCGTCGACGGGGAACGCCGGTGCTTCCTGGAGCAGGGCACGGTTGCCATGCATCTGGACGAGGCGCTTGCCGGAGTAGGGGGTCTGCTGGGCTTCGACGACTTTGGTGAGGCGGAGCAGATGCTTTTTGTCGGCCTGCAGATCCTCCCAGGACGGGAGATGGATGCAGTCGGAGAAATCCGCCTGGGCCGTGGCCTTGGCGCCGAGGAACAGGGCGGTGCCGCGGATGCCGCTGAGGTCGGTGTTGCCGGCTTTGAGCCGACGGGAGATCTCACGCGCGGCGACTTCGCCCATGCCATAGACGAGAATGTCCGCCTTGGCATCGGCCATGATGGAAGGCCGGAGTTTGTCCTCCCAGTAGTCGTAATGGGCGACCCGGCGCATGCTGGCTTCCATGCCGCCCAGCACCACGGGCACGCCCGGGAAGGCGCGCCGGACCATTTGAGTGTAAACGACCGCGGCGTGGTTCGGGCGTTTGCCGGGGGTGCCGTCCTCGCTGTAGACGTCCTCCTTCCGCTTGTGCCGGGCGGCGGTGTAGTTGGACAGCATCGAGTCCAGGTTGCCGGCGGTGACGCCGCAGTAGAGCCGGGGACGACCCATGACTTCGATGGAACGGATGTCCTTCCAGTCGGGTTGGGCGATGATTCCGACGCGGTACCCTTCGGCTTCGAGCACGCGCCCGATCATGGCGGCGCCGAACGAGGGGTGATCGACGTAGGCATCCCCGGTGATGATCAGGATGTCCAGTTCATCCCAGCCAAGCGCCTCCATCTCGGCGCGGGTCATGGGGAGGAAGCCGTTCGGGGAGGACGGGTTCCGGGAGGAGGATGGGGGCGGAGTTGGGGCAGCCATTCGACGCGGATAAGGCGGCCCCAGAGTGGAGGAGAAAGGCCTGGGCCGCAAATCGAAGGCTGAAATGGGTTGTCGACGGCAGAACGTTCCGCGCTATGAATTCCGGCCATTCATGAACCTGGCCCATGGAGATCCTGGCACGGTCGGCTCAAATCGCGTTGATCCATCCTTGGACGGCGACGTGTCAGTGGTGGTGGAACTTGCTGGCAGCGTGGTGGTTCCAACTTCAGTTCCACCCTTGGAGTCGGGGGTGGTCGTGGAAACACCTGCCGAAGGCGAGGACCCTATGGAACTTTTCGAGCGCCATTTGAAGGAACAGGACTGGGGCCATCAACCGTGCTGAGGCTGCCCGTTTCTTTTCAGTTCCCCCCCCGGTGATTGACGAGCGTGTTCTTCGCGATGGGTGGGTGGGGCGTGATTTCCAGGCGGGCCTGACTGCCAGGCCACACTCCTAGGCCGCGCCCTTGGAGGTGCCGCCCTACCCACCAGCCGGGAGATCAGTGCAGGATTTCGATTTTGCCGGTGGCGGTGCCGTTGCGCCGCTGGACGCGGCGCTACTTGTCGCAGCGCGACAAGTTCCACCACCAACAAACTGCGGATGCACGGCAGGGAAGCGGTCGTCGAGGTTTTTGCTTTGCCTGGGGGACGAATGCGGGTTGTTTAGGCGGACCCTATGCAGCGTGCCTGGCAATTGGTTTTGGCGTGGATGGCCCTGGTCCCGGTCCTGGCGGTTTCCGCCGCGGCCGCGTCGCCGGAGTTTGAACTCCGCGATGGGGACCGGGTGGTTTTTCTAGGCGACACCCTGTTTGAGCGTGAGGGCGTCTATGGCCAGTTCGAGAAGCACCTGACCACCGCCTTTCCCGACCGCCGGGTGACCTACCGGAATCTGTCGTGGGCCGGGGACACGCCGTCGGGGCGGGCTCGGGCCAGCTTCGATTGGAACAAATCCGAGGCGGACTGGCTGAAGCGCGTGAAGGAACAGCTGGCGATCGTCAAGCCGACGGTGGCGTTCCTGAGCTATGGTCAGACCGCGGTTCTGGAGGGTGGGATCGCGGGGTTGCCGAAGTTTCGGGAGGACCTGGGCAAGCTGATGGACGCCGTGGAGGAGGTTGCGGGGGAGAAGGTTCGTTTTGTGATCCTTGGGCCGTTGCGGGTGGAGGCGCCGGCGAAGGCAGCCGATGCCCGGGAACGGGCCAAGGCCCAGGAGAGTTGCGACGCGCAACTGGCTGAACTGGCCCGGGGACGGGGAGCCGCCTTCGTGAGCCTGCTTGCTCCCGAACTTGCCGGTGCGGTGGCCGCTTCGGAGCTTCGTGAATCCGGCGGCGTGGTTCCGAATGAGCGGGGTTTCGACCGCCTTGGGGCGGCTCTCGTGGCGCAGTTGACCGGCAAGGCCGCGGTGACCGGTGATTCCGCCGAGGCGGGCGAGGTGTTGCGCACGGCGATTCGCGAAAAGAACGATCAGTTTTTCCACCGCTGGCGCCCCGAGAACTGGACCTACCTGTTCGGTTTTCGAAAGCACGAGCAGGGACGCAACGCGGTCGAGATTCCGAAGTTCGACCCGATCGTGGAGGAATGGGATCAACGGATCGTCCGGTTGAGGAATTTGAAGCAGCAGGATCCCGCGACGGTTTCGCTGGTTCGATCGGTGGTGGAAGCGCGGGAGGTGAAGCGCCGGGGAACGCCGTCGGGAGCGGCCCGGGCCGGGGGAAGCGTTGGTGCGGGTCAGGCCTCGGGAACGCCCCAGCCGGTCCCGACGTTCACGGTGGCCGAGGGGTTCGAGGTCTCGTTATTCGCGGAGAACCCCATGCTCTTCAAACCGATCCAGATGAACTGGGATCCGCAGGGACGGCTCTGGGTGGCGAGTTCGCGGGTTTATCCGCAGATCCGACCGGGCCAGGAGGCGGAGGATTCGGTGATCGTGCTGGAGGACACCGACGGCGATGGGGTGGCGGAGAAGTCGACCGTTTTCGCGGACGGCCTGTTGATTCCGACCAGCGTGGTGCCGGACGGGAAGGGCGGATGTTATGTGGGGGCGAGCCATCAGCTGCTGCATTTCGAGGACACCGATGGCGACGGCCGGTCGGACCGCCGCACGGTGACGTTGAGCAGTTTTGGCACGGAGGACACCCACCATAACCTGCACACCCTGCGCTGGGGGTACGACGGTCATCTGTACATGAACCAGTCGATCTACACCCACACCCATGTGGAGACCCCGTTTGGGGTGCGGCGGCTGAATTCGGCGGGCATCTGGCGGTTCAATCCGGAGACCTGGCAGTTCGAGATCTTCACCCGGGGCGGCTGCAATCCGTGGGGACATCACTGGGATCAGTTCGGGAACCACTTCTTCACGGATGGCGCGGGGTTCAAGGGCATTTACCACGCCATGGAAGGGGCGACCTATTTCACCTACTCGGACATGCGCCGGGAGGCGGAGAGCATCAGTCCGGGAAATTACCCGAAGTTCTGCAGCCTGGAGGTGGTGCATAGTCCGGCGTTTCCGGCTGACTGGCAGGGCCAGGTGGTCACCTGCGATTTCCGGGCGCATCGCGTGGTGCGCTTCGGGTTGCAGGACGTGGGATCGTCGTTCCGGACCGTCGAGATGCCGGACCTGGCCCGCTCCACGAACGTCACGTTCCGTCCCATCGATCTCCGTTTCGGACCCGATGGTGCGCTGTACATCGCCGACTGGAGCAATCCGATCATTCAACATGGCGAGGTGGATTTCCGGGACCCGCGTCGGGACAAGGAACATGGCCGGATCTGGCGCGTGGCGATGAAGGGTGGGGCGGGGGACCGTTCGCGCCGCGACCTGACCAAGCTCGGCACGCCGGAGTTGCTGTCGCTGACGCTTTCCAAGAACGGCTGGGATCAGGAACAGGCCCGGCTGGTGCTGCGCAATCGGGGTGCGGGGGCGGTGCTTCCGGCGTCCCTGGCCTGGCTCGGGCAACAGAAGGATCCGCGCGCCAAGCTTGAGGTCATGTGGCTGCACGAGGCGTTCGAGAAGCCGGCACCGGGCATGGTCAAGGAACTGGCCGGGTCGGCGGACGAACGACTTCGCACCGCGGCGGCGCGGCAACTCGCGCGCTGAACCTCGGTTCAGGCGAGAATGCCGCGGACCACGTCGCCGGCGATGTCGGTGAGCCGGAAGTCCCGGCCCTGGAAGCGGAACGTCAGGCGCTCGTGATCGAGGCCGAGCAGGTGCAGCAGGGTGGCGTGCAGGTCATGCACGTGCACCCGGTCCCGGGTGGGTGCGAATCCGAGTTCGTCGGTTTCGCCGTGGACATGACCCGCCTTCACGCCCCCGCCCGCGAGCCAGACGGAGAAGGCGTCGATGTGATGGTTGCGCCCGGTTTTTTCCCGGCTTTCGCCCATGGGCGTGCGTCCGAATTCGCCGCCCCAGACCACCAGGGTGTCGTCGAGCAGCCCGCGTGAGGCGAGGTCGCGGACCAGCGCGGCCTGTCCCTGGTCGACGTCCCGGCAGACCTTTTCGAAGTCGTCCTCGAGGTTTTCCCCGGGCCCGCCGTGGCTGTCCCAGTTGGTGTGGTAGAGCTGGACGAAGCGGACTCCGCGTTCGACGAGGCGACGGGCGAGCAGGCAGTTGCGGGCGAAGGACGGTTTTTCGCGGTTGGCGCCGTACAACCGCAGCGTGGCGTCGGATTCCCCGCGCAGATCGATGGCTTCCGGGGCGGCGGCTTGCATGCGCGACGCCATTTCGTAGGAGGCGATCCGGGTGGCGATCTCGGGGTCGCCGGTTTCCGCGAGTCGCTGGAGGTTCAGGTCGCGGAGCGCGTCGAAGGCGCGCTGTTGTCGGTCGGGGGCGATGTGGGCGGGGGTGGCGAGGTTGAGAATCGGTTCGCCCTGGGAGCGGAGGGGGACGCCCTGGTAGGTGCTGGGAAGGAAGCCGCTGCCCCAGTTGACGGACCCGCCCCGGGGACCCCGGGGGCCGCTTTGGAGAACGACGAACGCGGGCAGGTTGTCGGCTTCGCTGCCGATGGCGTAGGTGAGCCAGGAACCCAGGGAAGGGCGGCCGAACTGGGCGGAGCCCGTGTTCATGAAGAGCTTAGCGGGCGCGTGGTTGAAGACTTCGGTCGCGCAGGTCCGGATCAGGGTCACCTGGTCGACGATGCCCGCGGTGTGGGGGAACAGGGAACTGACCCACATCCCGGACTGGCCGTGTTGCTGGAAGGCGCGCTTCGAGCCGAGGAGCGTGGACTTGTTCTTGAAGGAGCTGTCCATGAACGCGAAGCGTTTGCCGGCCACGTAGGATTCCGGGATCGCCTGGCCATGGAGTTCGTTCAGCCGTGGTTTGGGATCGAAGAGTTCGAGTTGGGACGGGCCGCCCGCCATGAACAGGTAGATCACGTTCCGGGCCCGGGCCGGGTGATGGCCGGGTCGGGGAGCGAGAGGGAGGGAGGCGGGACTGGCGGCCGGTGGCCGACCTGAAGGTTGGGCTTCGGCGAGAAGCCGACCCAGGGCGAGCGCCCCCAGGCCGACGCTGCAGCGGCCAAAGAAGTGGCGTCGGGCGATGGCGAGGTCCCCGGGGTGGGGTTGCGGCAGGTGGAAGGTGTTCATTCCCGGGTGATGGTTTCGTCGAGGTTCAGCATGACCCGGGCCACGGTCTGCCAGGCCGCGAATTCGCCGTATTGAAGTTCCTCCTCCCGCACCAACCGTTCGAGGCGCGTGCGTTCGGCGGGGAAAGGCCGCCGGGCGAGGCAAAGGCGGAAGGCGAACTCCAGGCGATCCGGGGTCCGGCCCTCGCGCAGGATCCGGCGGGCCAGCGCCTGGGAAAGTTCCAGGGAGGCCTCGTCATTCAGCAAGGTCAGGGCCTGGAGCGGCGTGTTCGATCGCGGCCGCCGGGTGCAGGCCGAGAAGGCGTCGGGGGCGTCGAACACGGCCAGCGCGGGATGGGGCGTGGCCCGCCAGCGAAAGGTGTACAGGCCGCGGCGGAACCGGTCCGCGCCGGTGCTTGCCCTCCATTCGCGCCGCGACTGACCCAGGTTCATGACGCCGTCGGGTTGGGGAGGAAAGACCCCCGGGCCGCCGAGCGTCCGGTCGAGCTGACCGCTGGCCGCCAGCGCCGTGTCCCGGATCACCTCGGCGTCCAGTCGAAGGCGGGTCTGCCGGGCGAGCAGCCGGTTGGTGGGATCCTTGTCGGCGAGGTCGGGTCGATGCCGCGAGGATTGCCGGTAGGTGGCCGACGTGACGATCAGCCGGTGCACCGCCTTCAGGCTCCAGGCGCGATCGATCAATTCGGTGGCGAGCCAGTCGAGCAGGGCGGGGTGGGTGGGGGGAATTCCCTGGGTTCCGAAATCGTTCTCCGTCTCCACCAGGCCCCGGCCGAAGTATTGCTGCCACAGTCGGTTCACGGTCACCCGGGCCGTCAGCGGGTTGGCGGGATCGGACAGCCAGCGGGCGAGGTCGAGGCGGTTGGGGGGGAGGTTCGAGCCTGCGGGCGAATGGCGCAGGGGATGGAGAATGGCCGGGGTTCCGGGTTGGACGTCGGGACCGCGCCGGGTGAAGTCGCCCTTGATGAAGACGTAGTTTTCCCGCGGCGTGGATCGTTCTGCGAGGACCAGGGACGTGGCGGGTGCGGGTTTGGATTTGCGAAGTCGAACCAGCTCGTTTTCGAGGACCTTCCGGGAGGAGGCGGGGACAGGAACGGATTCGCCGGTGGGACCGGCGGGCTTGAGCCGGTTCTCGAGCCGGGCGATTTCCGCGGCGTGCCGGGCGAGGGCCTGGGCATGGGTTTCGTCCGGAAGCGCGAGCGACGGTTCCTCCTGATTGTTGAAGATCGCGAACAACTGGAAGTATTCGGTCTGCCGGATCGGATCGAACTTGTGGTCGTGGCACTGGGCGCAACCCAGCGTCAGGCCGAGAAATGCGGTGCCGGTCGTGTTGACGCGGTCGATGACGGATTCGATGCGGAACTGTTCCGGGTCGATGCCGCCTTCCTGGTTGATCTGGGTGTTGCGATGGAATCCGGTGGCCACCCGCTGGGCGGCGGTGGCCTCGGGGAGGAGGTCGCCGGCGAGTTGTTCAGTCAGGAAGGTGTCGAAGGGCTGGTCCCGGTTGAAGGCGTCCACCACCCAGTCCCGCCAGGGCCAGAGCGATCTCGGGGCGTCGATGCTGTAACCGTTGGAATCCGCGTAGCGCGCCACATCGAGCCACCAGCGTGCCCAGCGTTCCCCGAAATGTGGCGAGGCCAGCAGATCCTCCACCCGCCGCTCATACGCGTCCGGTCGGGCGTCGCGAAGATAATGCTGCACTTCGTCCGGCGTGGGTGGCAGGCCGGTGAGATCGAGATGCACCCGTCGCAGGAGCGTGATCCGGTCCGCCTCCGGGGACGGCGCGATGCCCTCGGTTTCGAGTCGGGCGAGGAGGAAAGAATCGAGGGTGTTGCGGGCCCAGCCTGGGTTGGCGAGGCGGGGCGGGGGGGTGCGTTGCGGTGCGATGAAGGCCCAATGGACGGAGCGTCCGGGGGTTTCCTTCGCGGGCGCGGACGCGCCGGCGTCGATCCAGGCCCGCAGGGACGCGATCTCCTCCGGGGCGAGGGGCGGCTTCTTGTAGGGCATCCGATCCAGATCCGGGCGGGAGCCGGTCAGCGACTGGATCAGTGGGCTCAGGTCGGCTTTTCCCGGGACCAGGGCCGGACCGGATCGCCCTCCCTGTCGCGCGGCCTGGGCGGTGTCGAGTCGCAGTTCCGCTTTCTGCTGGTCGGCGCCGTGGCAGCCGACGCAGTGACGGGTCAGAATCGGTTTGATTGCCGACTCGTAATCGGGGGAAGCGTGGGAGGCGGGTAAGGCGGGACGGTGCGGGGATGCAGCCCTGGCAGGCTGCAGGGCCAGCCAGGCCAGGAGGAGGATCCACCGTGCGGAAAGCATGAGTTCACCAGAGAAACGATTTCTGCTCGGCGAGTTGGCGGTCTTCCTGCCAGAGGGTGGCGCGCCAGGAGAGCAATTCGCCCAGGGCCTCGAAGTTGGATCCCGTCACGGGCACACGGGTCCATTGGCTGAAGCCTCCACGAGCGAAGGCGCGGGCGGTGACGAGCACGGGATTCTGGGCGCTGGCCTTGGAGCCGCGAAGTTCAAGTTTCAGCGTGAGGGCTGCGGGGCGGGCGGGCCGGGTTTTCCAGAGAACGTCAAAGCGCATGCCCGAACAGAGGTCCCGGTTCCGGCGCAATTCGAACTGGTAGGCGTCGCGGTCGAAGTGACTGGGGTTGATGGTGTGTCGGCCCTCCTTGTCGATCAGGTGGGGCAGCACTTTGAGAATCCGGGCCGAGAGCGGTGCGGTTGAGGTGCGCGGGGTGGCCGGTGAGGCGGCCTGCGTGGTTGAGGCCGGCGCAACTCCGAGGCCCGCGGCGATCGCGACAATCCCCAGCGGGCGCAGGAACTGGCGCCGGGAACAGGGGGTGGGGGATTGGGCGGGCGGTTTCACCGGTGGAACTTGGAGAGGGACGGTTCGGAGGTTGGGGGGGAGTGCGCGGTTCAACCCGCGTTTTCCACCGGCCGGGCCGAAATTTCGAGCATTCGTTCGATCGGAAGCCGGGCGCGGTCGATGAGCTGGCGGTCCAATTCGACGCGGGGGGCGAGATTCGCCATGCAATCGTGAAGCTTTTCCAGGGTGTTGAGCTTCATGAAACGGCACTCGTTGCAGCGGCAATTCTCGGTGGGAGCCGGAATGAAGATCTTGTCCGGGCACTCCTTTTTCAGCCGGTGCAACATGCCCGCCTCGGTGGCGATGATGATGGCCGGGGCGGTGGTGGCCCGGCACCAGGTGACCATCTTTTCGGTGGAACAGACCTCGTCCGCGAGCATGCGGACGGCGCGGGTGCATTCGGGGTGGGCGACGAGCGGGGCTCCGGGATGCTCGCGGCGGATGCGGGAGATGGCGGCGTGGGTCCACTCGACATGGACGTAACAGTTTCCCTTCCAGAGGGTCATGGGACGACCGGTCTGTTCCATGACCCAGCTCCCGAGGTTTTCATCGGGAACGAAGAGCAGGTCGCGGTCCCTGGGGGCGGCCTCGACAATCCGGACGGCATTGCCGCTGGTGCAGATGACATCGCTGAGGCCCTTCACCGCCGCGGAGCAGTTGATGTAGGCGATGGTGTAGAACTTCGGGTTGGTCGCCTGGAACGCCGCCAGTTTGTCGGCCGGACAGCTTTCCTCCAGCGAGCAGCCCGCATCCAGATCCGGCAGCACCACGATCTTGTCGGGGTTCAGGATCTTGGCGGTCTCGGCCATGAAATGGACGCCGCAGAAAACGATGACCTTGGCGGAGGTGCGGGCGGCTTGTTGGGCGAGTCCGAGGGAATCCCCGACGAAATCGGCGACGTCCTGGATTTCGGGCACCTGATAGTTATGGGCGAGGATGACGGCGTTGAGCTTTTCCTTGAGGGCGAGGATGTCGCGGGAAAGCGCGTCGAAGGTGCGGGTGGGGCTGGGGGATCCCGTGGCGCCACGGCGGGTGCCGGTGCCGGTGGCTGCGGGATCGACGACATCGATCATGGGCAAGTCTTACCGGCTGGAGGCCGGGGGGGCAATCGCCGGGATGGCCGGAAGGGACCCGCGAAGATCGGGGGGGGCGACGTTTGACGCGGGAGGCATGGGTCCGGCAGTGTCGCGGGCATGCGGTTGCGACGAGTGGCGCGGGAGAAGGCGCTGCAATTTCTGTTTCAGCACGAAGTGAATCCGATGGACGACCTGTCCGCGGAATTGGACGCCTTTTGGGCGGAACAATTCCGGGTCATGCGCGAGGAGCGCGGGGAGAAGCCCCTCGAGCCGGACGAACCGGTTCCGGCGCCCACGGCGGAGGAGGCGGAGACGCGGATGTTCGCGGACAGTCTGATTCAGGGGACGATTTCCAAGCTGACCGAGATCGACGCCGAGCTGGGCCGGGTGATGATCAACTGGTCGCTGCATCGGTTGGCGGCGGTGGATCGCAACGTGCTCCGCATGGCGGTGTACGAGTTCCGGTATCGGGATGACATTCCGCCGGTGGTGACGATCAACGAGGCCATCGACATCGCCCGCAAGTTCTCGACCTCCGACAGCGGCAAGTTCGTGAACGGGATTCTGGATCGGATCAAGGGTGAGTTGCCGCGTCCGGCGCGGGATGCGGTGGGAACCTGACACGGGTCGTGTCGCGGTCACCGGGGGCCAATCCATCGATGTTCGCGGATCTCCATCTGCACACCCGCCATTCGGACGGGACGTACACGGCGGCGGAGTTGGCAAAGACCGCGCGGCGGGTGGGGTTGTCGATGATTGCGGTCACCGACCACGACACCCTGGAGGGTTGTGCGGAGGTGGCGGTGGAAGCGGCCCGGCTCGGGCTTGATTTTATTCCCGGCACGGAAGTGACCGCTGAGATGGAGGGTCGGGAATTGCATATTCTCGCCTATTTTCTGGACCCCGGGCATGCCGAGCTTCGGGCGGAGCTCGGGGCGGCCCAGGCCATCCGGCAGGAACGCGTGCGCGACATGGTGGCCAGGCTCAACGCGGCCGGCGTGGGACTGCGGGTGGAGGACGTCTTTCGCATGGCGAACTGCAATGCCCCCGGCCGACCCCACGTGGCGCGGGCCCTGGTCGAGGGCGGTTTCTGCGCCCATCTCGACGAGGCGTTTGAGCGGTACCTGAAAAAGGATCGTCCAGGCTGGGTGCCCAAACGGAAGATGTCCGCCGAGCGCGCCCTCCATTTGATCCATGCCGCGGGTGGCGTGGCGGTGATGGCGCATCCGGCCTTGAACCACGACGACAGCCTGGTGGACAAGCTGGCGCGCCTCGGGGTGGATGGCCTCGAATGCTTTCACCCCAAGCACTCCAACTCCGCCTCCGCGAAGTACCAGGCCATGGCCGAGCGCCTCGGCCTGCTGGTGACCGGAGGTTCCGACTGCCATGGGATCAGCAAAAACCGGCCCACCATCGGATCCGTCCGGCTGCCCATGATCCATGTGGATCGGCTCCGCGAGCGCCACGAAGCCATCCTCCAGAACAAGACCGCACCCGCACCCGCACCCGCACCCGCACCCGCACCCGCGACGGAGACCGGGACCGGGGCGGCCGATGCCCCTCCCTCCCTCGGGCCGGTCTAGCCCGGGCGCCCTCCCTTTCGTAAGCCTCCGACAGACGATTCGAAAACTGCCATGGGACTGTTCGCGAAGATCAAAGCCGGGTTGCAGAAGACGCAGCAGAAGCTGGTCCACGAGATCAAGCGCATCATCACGTTGTCGCCGAAACTGTCCTCCGGCTCCCTGTCGGACATCGAGGCGGCGCTGATGGGGGCTGATTTCGGCATGGCCACGACGCAGCAGATCGTCGGGGAGATCAAGAAGGCCTACGAGAGCCAGGGGCGTGGGGGCGAGGATGTCCTGACCGTGGCCCGCCGCGAGGTGATGCGGGTTTTCGAGGGCAATGAGAGCGCGCTTCGACGGGAATCCAGCGGGGTGACCGTGGTCTCGGTGGTGGGCGTGAATGGCACCGGGAAGACCACCACCACCGCCAAGCTGGCGAATTACATCCGTGGACGCGGCCAAAGCTCAGTGATCGCGGCCTGCGACACCTTCCGTGCGGCGGCCATCGAGCAACTGAAGCTTTGGGGCACGCGCCTTGATGTTCCCGTCATTGCGGGGGCCTATGGCGCGGATGCCGCGGCCGTGGGTCACGATGCGGTGACTGCCGCCCGGGCGCGGTCGGCGGACTACCTGCTGATCGACACCGCGGGACGCCTGCACACCAAGCACAACCTGATGCAGGAGCTCCAGAAGCTGCACCGGGTGGTGGGCAAGCAGCTTCCCGGGGCGCCGCACGAGGTTCTGCTGGTTCTGGACGGTTCCACCGGCATGAACGCGATGAGCCAGGCCCGGGAATTCCACAAGGCCGTGCCCATCACCGGCCTGGTCATCACCAAACTCGATGGCACCAG
The DNA here is from genome assembly GCA_964476125.1 of uncultured Verrucomicrobiota bacterium. Taxonomy (GTDB): domain Bacteria; phylum Verrucomicrobiota; class Verrucomicrobiia; order Limisphaerales; family CAIMTB01; genus CAIMTB01. The sequence goes on from CAYZAE010000156.1 coordinate 12,896, forward strand.
CAAGGGCGGCATGGTGGTGGCGATCCGCAAGGAACTCGGGCTCCCCGTGAAATTCATCGGCGTCGGCGAACAAGCCGACGACCTCCAACCCTTCGACCCCGAACAGTTCGCTGAAGCCCTTTTCGGCGAAGACTGAGTTGGGAGTGGGGAGTTGGGAGTGGGGAGCGTAGGTGGTTTGTCGATGGTCGTTGGTCGCAAAGCCCCAGACGCCGGACGCCAGACCCCAGACCCCAGGCCCCGCGGAAGCGTGGGTCGTCAGTCGTTGGTCGCAAAGCCCCAGACCCCAGACCCCAGATCCCAGACGCCTCGGAAGCGTGGGTCGTTGGTCGTTGGTCGTTGGTCGTTGGTCGTTGGTCGATGGTTGCAAAGCCCCAGACGCCAGACGCCAGACCCCAGACCCCAGACGCCAGACCCCAGACTTGAGACGAAAAAGGGCCGGGGTTTCCCCCGGCCCTGGGCACGCTGACGGGTTCTAAGCCTGGTCGGGCGTCTGCTTCAGGAGCAACCGAGGCTTTCGCCGCAGTTCAGGCACTTGTAGCAGGCGCCGTTGCGCACCGTGATCTGACCGCAGTTGGGGCAGGCCGGGGCGTCGCCCTGGTTCTGGAAGGTGCTGGTGAGCACCCGGGCGCCGTGTCGGAGAACCGCGGAAGGCTTGGGCACTTCCAGCGTTTCGGCGCTGACCTCAACGACTGCCGGTTCCTCGACCCTGGGCAGATCAGGAACGGAGCGGTTCAATTTTTTTTTGAGCTCGTCCTCGAGTCCGGGCATCTGCAGTTCCTGCTGATTGCCCCGGGGCGACGTCGCCTCCCGGTGTCCGGGGATGAACTCATTGGCCATCCACCGGAAGACGTAGTCGATGATCGAGAACGCCTGTCGGATGTCGGGGTTCCGGGTGAATCCGCTCGGCTCGAACCGCTGGTAGGCGAACTTGCGCGAGAGAGATTCCAGGGGAACGCCATACTGCAGCGCCATGGAGGTCAGGGCCCCGATGGTGTCCATGAGACCCCCAATCGTGCTGCCTTCCTTGGCCATGGTGACGAACAGTTCGCCGGGCTGGCCGTTGTCGAAGAGACCGACCGTCAGGTAACCCTCGTGATCGGCGATGCTGAACTTGTGGGTGACCGCGCGACGGGTCTCGGGGAGACGCCGGCGGCTGGGTTTCCGGGATTCGTTCTGGAGATGCGCGATCTCGGCTTCCAGTTCCTGAATCCGCGCCGCGAGCTCGCTGGCTTCGGTTGCTGCGGAATCCGCCACCGCCACGCCTTCGTTGGTCTTCTTGGTGTTCAGCGGCTGGGAACGCTTCGAACCGTCGCGATAGATCGCCACGCACTTCAGCCCCATCTTCCAGGCCTCGAGATAGGCGTCGCGGATGTCGGCGATGGTGGCTTCGTTGGGCAGGTTGACGGTCTTCGAAATGGCCCCGGAGATGAACGGCTGGGCGGCTGCCATCATGCCCAGGTGAGCCTTGTAATGGATGCTCCGACGGCCGCGGAACGGCTTGAAGGCGCAGTCGAACACGTCGAGGTGCTGGCTTCGGAGAGGGGTGCGGACGACCTTGCCGTCGTCGAGCGTGGCGTCCTCGATGGTGTCGTGCTTGGCGATGTGGTCGACAATGGCCTCGATTTCGCCCGCCGCGTAACCCAGACGCCGCAAGGCCTCGGGAACGGTGCGGTTGACCATCTTGAGCGTGCCGCCGCCGGCCAGCACCTTGTACTTCACCAGGGCAATGTCGGGCTCAACCCCGGTGGTGTCGCAGTCCATCAGAAACGCGATGGTGCCGGTGGGTGCGAGCACCGTGACCTGGGCGTTCCGGTAACCCACCTCTTCGCCCCGGTGCAGGGCGCGGTCCCAGCATCGGCGGGCTTCGTCCTTGAGATAGTTGAACTCCGTGCTGGGGTGGATTTCCTCAACGGCAGTCCGGTGCAGTCGGATGACCTCGAGCATGGATCCGACGTTGTCCTTGGCGGCGGTCTTGGCGACGCCATGGCAATGGGAATCCTTGTAGCCGGGGAACGGTCCGAGAACGGAGGCGATCTCGGCGCTCTGTTCGTAGGCATGCCCGGTCATGATCGCCGTGATGGCACCGGCCAGGGCCCGGCCCTCGTTGGAGTCGTAGGGCAGCCCGTAGCTCATGACCAGCGAGCCGAGGTTGGCATAGCCCAGGCCGAGCGTGCGGAAGATGTGGGAGTTCTCCGCGATCGGCGCGGTCGGGTAACTGGCGTTGTCGACGACGATCTCCTGGGCGGTGATGAACAGACGCACCGCGGCCTTGAAACGGTCGACGTCGAACGTGCCGTCCTCGCGCTTGAACTTCATGAGGTTCAGCGAGGCGAGGTTGCAGGCGGTGTTGTTGAGG
>CAYZAE010000157.1:0-15249 GCA_964476125.1 uncultured Verrucomicrobiota bacterium
GCCGAGGCGCAGGAGAAAGTTAGGACATCCCAACTCTCCGTCTCGTACGACGCCATGATCCGCATCGCACGGGTCAAAGACCGGGCTGAACAGGCGGCACTGCTCGATGCGGCTCTGCAGGGCATCTCGGCGCATGAGATCCGTCGTCGTATCGGGGAAAAGAGGGAACAGGGAAAAGCCACCGAACGGATAACCGAACGGGTTGGCCATTACTCGGCCAGCGTGCAAGGACCGGCCGTCAGGGGAGCGAACGAAAAAATGCGCGCCACCGTGGAAGCGCTTCTGCAAAAGCTGAAACTGGGCGGCCAGTAATTTTCGCAATCTCAGCAGGGAAGTGGTGGTGACGATTCCCCTGCCTCGTGGAATTCGAGCGGACGACTATCCCGACTTCGAATCGATCCAGTTCGTCGTCGAATTCCGAATGGCTTCTGATGACCTCGCCCAGATCAAAACCGCGTCAGGGCCACGTCACGCCACGAAAACCCAGACCTGTCAAAGCCGCGACTTTATGGGCGCCGGGTTGAGCCGCGGATCAGCACGGTCGAGCCAGACCGCGGGAGATGGAGAATGTGCGACGTTGGGCTTCCGACTACTTCCCCATCGGATGCGGTAAATTTCAACGCACGAGAAAACCGCCGGTCGTCCCGGCGGTGCTTTCGGTCTACAGGAACTCGCGAAACTCGGCCTGGGTGAGCCCGGCTTGTTCAAGGATCGCCTTCATCAAGCCTCGCTTGATGTCGCGTCCATGGACTGGCACGACCGTCCAACGCCCGTCGATCGGATGTTCCAGGGTCAGATGACTGCCCCGCTGGTACAATTGTACAAAGCCCGCCCGTTTCAGCGCACGGATGATTTGGCTCGAATGCAGCGTCGGCAGCCGGATCAAGTCGATCGTGGAGACCTCACCGTCACAGGGAATGCGAACCCCGTTCGCGCCCGCTTCTCGACCGGAAACGACCGACCAGCCTTGATCAAACACATCAGGTAACACTCGATGGCCTCCCTGGCATGGGCTGTGACTTCCTCCAACGATTCACCCTGGGTGAAGCAACCCGGCAACGCCGGCACTTCAGCCCAGTACCCTCCCTCCGACGCACGATGAATTTTGACTGTGTATTCTGTTACCTCCATTGACTTATCCTATCACGAACTGCCCCAAAAAGTCCACGGAGCGGACCGTGTCCTTGACAAAGGAACCCCACGAATGGGGCTACAACCATGATATGTAGGGGCGAACCGCCCCACGATCCGCTAAGTGCGGCTCAACCCAGCCACGACGGGTTCCCCCAACGTGCTCGGGCTGTGCCCGACTTCGCGCGTTTCCTCCGGTTATCAGGTGCAGGCCAGATCCTATCCGGCCGTCCTCCACCAACCGCGCGAAGTCGGCCACCGCTAGCCGCTCAACCCGACCACGTTGGGGGGACGGGCTATTCCATACTTCACGACCTCGTCTTGGCGACGACCGGTTCCGGCCGACGGAGCGCGCGGCCCGAATCCGAGGACGACCGGCGGAGGGACAACCCTCCGAGGGACTGGCCATCCGTTTTACCGGCGGAGACGCGCGGCGCGGGATTCGCGCCCATGGTACAATGGAGCCCAGGACAATCGCCTGAACAGGCGACCCGGCACGAACCCGCCCCACCGACGCATGGTACGCGTTCGGGTGCCGTACCCAGCCCCGATTCCCTGCCGGCTCGTTCTCACAACGGTTGCCCGCACGCCCCCAGGGCGGACCCTACGACCTCCTCCATCGACACGAGGCGGCCCCGGTGTTCCGGAATCCAGGCTGGCTTCGACATCATGAACCCCTTCTACCTTGGAAAACGAATTTCCGGATGGACCCAAGCCGACGATGGCCTGGTCGGTTTGACTCTGCCCGATGCCCGACACCACACTTATGTGATTGGCCGAACCGGATCGGGCAAAAGCACCCTCCTGCGGAATGTCGTTCTCCAACACATCCAGGCTGGCCACGGTGTGGCTTTGATCGACCCCCACGGCGATCTCGTCGAAGGACTCCTCGATCACTTCCCCCCTTCGCGCGCGAACGACCTCATCTACTTCAATCCCTCGGACCTCGAATTCCCGGTCGGTCTCAACCCGCTGTTCGATGTGCCTACGGACCAGCGCGCCCTGGTCACGGATGGTCTCGTTGGAGCATTCAAAAGCATCTGGGTGGATTCGTGGGGGCCCCGCATGGAGTACATCCTCGCGAACACCCTGGCTGCCCTTCTCGAATGCCAGAACACCACGTTGCTCGGCGTGAATCGCATGCTGGCCGACGATCAATATCGCGCCTGGGTCGTGCGACAAATCCGGGATCCCCAACTGCGCTTCTACTGGGACCAGGAGTTCGGCCAGTACGATCCGCGGTTCTTGCGCGAAGCCGTGGCCCCGATCCAGAACAAGCTCGGCCAATTCACCCTTCATCCGGCCGTGCGAAACATTCTCGGACAGGTCGCCACGCGGCTGAACTTCCGACGCATCATGGACACGGGGCAGATCTTCCTCGCCAACCTCTCGAAAGGTCGGATCGGGGCGGAGAAGGCGAACCTCCTCGGTTCCCTGCTGGTGACCCAGTTCCAAGTCGCCGCCATGTCCCGTGCCGATACACCCGAGGACGAGCGTCGCGATTTCCAACTTGTCATCGACGAGTTCCATAATTTCACCACGCAGAGTTTCGCCACGATCCTGGCGGAGGCCCGGAAGTACCGGCTCAGCCTGACCCTCTGCCACCAGTACCTCGACCAGATCAGCCTGCCCGTGCGGCAGGCCGTCCTGGGCAACGTGGGGACCCTGATCAGCTTTCGAGTCGGGTTTACGGACGCTGCGGTCCTCGAACGCGAGTTCGGCACCCAGTTTATCGCCGCACGCTTTGCGGATCTCGACCGGTATCAGATGCTCCTGCGACCCATGAGCGACGGACAGGTTCAGGAACCCTTCCTTGCTTCGGCACTTCCTCCGTTGGAAAACCTGCACCAACGAAGGGCGGCCCTCATACGCAACTCGCGAATCCGGTACGCCAAGGGCCGGAGCGAGATCGAGGATCGGCTTCGTAGGTGGTCTCAACCCGGGGGTGGGGAAAACTGATTCCCACACAGGATGGTACAATGACGGGATGGCCTTTCCCTCCACTAAACGTTGTTCCCGTTTCACCCGAGCCTCGCACCCGCCGCGGATCGAGTTGACTGCCCGAGACCTCGAAATCTTGCGTCGCGTCCATCAGCATCGGTTCCTCGATTCCGAGCAGATCGGCCGGATCGTGGGCGGGAGCCGCCAGTCAGTTCTTCGACGTCTTCAGCTACTTTTCCACCACGGGTACCTCAACCGACCGCGCGCACAGATTGAATACTTTCACCAGGACGGATCCCGTCCCCTGGTCTACGGGATCGGACGAAAACCCACCGGGATCCCGGTGTCGGACGATTCATCCGTTGGGCCGAGGTCCCGTGGCTCCCCGGGGCGGCTCTACCTCCAACACACACTCCTGATCGCCGAGGCGATGGTGGCTCTGGAGCTGTCCTGCCGAGCCAGGACCGACGTTCGCTTCATTCCCGAGGCAGAACTGCGGATGGAAGGCGGATTCCGATGGAGTGTTGCACTCCACCATGATGGGGCCACCCGACGGGTGGGACTGATCCCGGACGCGGTGTTCGCCCTTGAGCATTCCGACGGAACCCGAGCCTATTACTTTCTTGAAGCCGATCGCGGCACCATGCCTGTGCGTCGCAGAACACTGAACCAATCCTCGTTCTTCCGGAAACTCCTGGCCTACGCCGCGACCTGGACCCAGGACCTTCACCGACGAAAGTTCGGATTCCACCGTTTCCGCGTCGTCACCATCACAAGGAGCACGCGCCGGGTGGATAATCTGGTCGCGGCCGCCGCGGACCTTCCCACCGGCCAGGGCCTCTTTCTCTTTGGAGATTCGAGTGCGCTCTCGGGCGCAGATCCCTTATCGCGAGGTTGGAGCACAGCGCGTCGCGGACGTAGTACTCCTTTGTTCGAGATCGACTGAGCTGGCAATCGGCGCACTCCTCCGGAGAACGACTTACTTGGACCGCCTTTGCTTCATAGTGGCGAGTCATGGTAGGATTCCTCATTGGAGGTGACTCACTTCGAGTCGCCAATTTGCTCCCCTCAACCATCCAAGGAGGTTCCATGCCCTACCTCGACTTTCGGGCCATCAAAGCCCGTGTCGGAATCCATGACGTACTCGACCACTACAACCTCACCGCACACCTGAAAAAGGCCGGGCAGACCCTCACGGGGAAATGCCCGATTCACCAAGGCGACCGCGGGGACTCGTTCCGTGTCAGCCTGGACAAGAATTGTTTCCACTGCTTCTCGTGCCAGGCGCACGGCAACCAACTCGACCTCGTCGTCGCGCTGGAAAAATGCACTCTCAAGGAGGCTGGCCTAAAGATGATGGAATGGTTCGGATTGCAGGAGGCCCAACGGCCACCTCAACCGCAACCGCAGCCGAGGCCCGCGAATCCACCGCCTCAGAAACATGAACCGGCGGAGCCGTCGCCGGCACCGGTGTCAACGCCGGTCAAGCCAGCGCCCGCTGTGGCGGTCTTCAACAGACCGCTCGGATTCAGTCTGGCAGACAAGCTCGACTATTCGCATCCCTACCTCGCTGAACGCGGCCTCGATGAAGCCACGATCCAGGAGTTTGGAGTCGGATTCTGCAACGCCGGCACCCTCATCGCCCGAGTCGCCATCCCCATCCACACTGTGCGCGGCGAACTGGTCGGATACGTCGGCCGGTGGCCAGGAGAACCGCCGGCGGAAACCCCGAAGTACAAGCTACCGAAGGGATTCCGGAAGTCCGTCGAGCTCTTCAACCTGCACCGGGCCCTCACCGAATCCTCGGAGTTGCCCTTGGTCCTCGTCGAAGGATTCTTCGACGTCTTTCACCTCTGGCGATACGGGGTCCGACGGGTGGTCAGCCTTATGGGCTGCAACCTCTCAGACTCCCAGGAATCCCTCCTGCGCGAACACGCATTCGGTACCCGGATCCTCGTCATGCTCGACGAAGACGACGCGGGCCGGAATGCACGCGGCGAGATCGCCACACGGCTTGCCCACTTCGCCTATGTGCGAATTCAGGCGCTCCCAACGGAGGGCTGCCAACCCGATCACCTGACGCCGGAGCAGATCGGCGACGCCATCCATGGGAGGGATCTGTGATCTTCTCCCTCGTGTGTCGTTTCCCCATCGGGAATCTGGTCGCGACGGCCAATGCCCTCGGGTCCCTGACCCAGGAGGACATTCAACTCGCCCTGCGACGCCACGTCGCGGCCGACTGGGGTGACCTCGATGCCGAGGACATCGCCGCCAACAATCGAGCCTTGATTGTCGGAGGCCGTTTGCTCTCCGCCTATCACAGCCCTGCCGGAACAAAGTTCTGGATCATCACGGAGGCCGATCGCAGCGCGACCACGGTTCTTCTGCCGGAGGATTACTAACCGCCCTCCCCCTATGCAGCAGCTCAACCTGTTTGCCTTTGAGGACTCACCTCCAAGGCCCCGCCGACCCAAGCGCCGATCCGGGCCAAAGGAATGGAAGCTGGTCGCTCTCCGGGACTGCCCCCTGCCCTCCCAGATGCACCTCTGCGATTCGCCCCAACGGGCCGCCGACTACTGGCGGACTCACATCGAATGCGAATCCATCTACGATCCCGAGCGCGAATGCCTCGTGGTCCTGCTGCTCAACACGAGACGCCGGATTCGCGGGCACCACCTCGTGACCATTGGCACAATGGACACCTTGCTGGTCCATCCACGCGAAGTATTCCGCGTCGCGATCATGGCAGCGGCGGCCATCGTCCTGATGCACAACCATCCAAGCGGCGAACCGTTGCCGTCGGATGGCGATATCAAGGTGACGCGGGAGCTCATGCGCGCCGGCCTACTTCTGAAAATCGAGGTCCTCGATCACGTGATCATAGGACGTCCCAACCACTGCTCCATGAAGGAGCTTGGATACATGTACGGCGTCTAACCCACGTCAAATCAGCCCCTTCCCACGCGGAAGGGGCCTTTTCATTAGCGGACGCGAAAGCGGTCCCTGGGCGGAGCCGGACTTTGGTTTCCGTTCCCTCCGACGCGCGTCGGAGGGATGTTGGTTCACTTCCCATGCAAACAGTCATCCACAAACCGGACGAAATCTGCATCTTGGAAAGCTCTATAGCGCTTCCAGACCTCTGCGGGGACGGACATCGAGAAGAGCGTCCGGACGTCTCCCCGAACACCCTCAGGCCGTGGCAAAAGCCTATCCTGCATCGCCCGAAAAGTGGTTTGCAGGTGAAGAATGAGGAGGAGAACAAACCGTTCCTCGGGGGCGGTAACCGCAGCCGCCTGGAGATCGATCCCTTGCGAGAGGACCCTGCGCAATTCCGGGTGATCGATGAAGAACTTCCAAAGATCCCGATGCCCTTCGGTCAGTGCGATCAGGTTGCTGACCCGTCGGGTGTGCGTTTCCGCTCGGATGGAAACCGCTGTAAAGACGAGGCCGCCGAAAGCGCCAAACGCCCCGACGATCTCAAACCCGTGCTCAATCATCCATATGAAGCCCGACATCCCAACATTGTACCACGCAGGACCGGTCCATCACTATGCACACGCCTGATTACCAATGCTATCTGGGATGTCCGCTTTGGCTTGGACCAGAGTTCGCCGCGGCACCCGAACCATCCGTTCATCCGGCCCGCATGAAGCGTCCATGGGCAGCAGGTGTGCCGCCTCCGCCGTCATGTCGATCCCGATGATCGCGAAATCCCCGTCCGCCAGTTCGAAGATGTCGGGACAGCCATTGAGGGCTATGGTTTTTCCGCCATTGGCATGCGGATCCGATCCCAGTCGACGCTTGATCATACGCCACACTACTCGCCTATGGGCAAGTAACCAGTCAAGGCGAATTCGAGCCATCCTTCTGCGTGGCCCAAACCAGCGATGCGCAGGCGATCTGCACCGAAGTGGTAAAATTGCTGCAGGCAGCGCGAGAGGGACGGGAATGGTCCAAGTACGAGATCGCCCGTCGTTCCGGCGTCTCCCAATCCATGCTCGGCCGTGTCGAGCGCGGACTCCGGAATCCCACTCTTGAAACCGTGCTGAAGCTGGCCATTGCGCTGGAGGTTGATCTCGGAGACATCATCAAAACAGCCGAGCGCGCGCACCGGGCTAAAGCTGGTTAGGCTTCACCGCGCCCCGTCGGAAACTGGGGATTGTGGCCGAACAGGAATCGTGTCGATCGCCTGCTGGAGTGGGCCAACGTCGATATGAGTATACAGCTGGTGAATTTCCCTGGACGAATGGCCCGTCAGCCGCATGCGCATCTCCTCGGAGACCCCGTGGCTGGCCAGCATCGAACTGAAACTGTGTCGTAGCGAATGGAAGGTCCGACGCGCGAAATTGCGCGTCCCTTTCCCTTTCACCACCATAAGGTCCAAACCCGCCCGTTTCACCACCCTCTTAAAGCCCTCCGATAGCCCGTGCTTGCCTGCCTGGCGTTGCTCGCCCACTGTTCGGCACAGAGGACCAAGAGTGCCCTTTTCGGAGAGCCCTACCAGATGCACCAAGAGATCCGGATGCAACGGAACAGCCACTACTTTCCCCGTCTTCTGTTGCGCATACACGATCAGCTTTCGTTCAGCGTCAACGTTGTCCCAACTCAAACGGGCGCAGTCGCTGAGCCGCGCGCCCGTATAGAAGCCCAGCAGGATCAAGGTCTGCCAATCCTGGTTTGGAGCGGCGGCAACCAATTGGTGAATTTCTTCGAGGCTGAATACCTCGCGCGTGGTCGAGACCGCCCTTGGCAGCTTCACGGCGGGCACGGGATTTTTGTCGATGCAGCCGAAATTCTCCGCCCGCCGCAGCGCGCTCCCCAGGGTCTTGATATCCACGACGGCCGTCTTGGGAGCCACCCCCTCGTCGAGCCGATGATGAAGAAACAGCTCGATATGCCGTGGGGCCAGGGAACGAAGCGACTGGTCGGCTCCAGATCCCAGGGACTTCAGGAACAGGCGGACGGTGTTTGCGTAACGTTCGGCGGTGGCTGGTGCGGTCCGGCGGGCGCTGCTGAGGAGCCAATCTTCGAAGTACTGCCGAACCGTCTGGAGCGGCATCGAGTCCCCGATGACGCGCTCGGCAACCTGGCTCACGACCTTTTGGAACTTCGCAACAGTGGCTTGACCCCCGACCGCGACCCTTTCCACATGTTCCCACTCCTGGGCCATGCGCAGGGCAACCGATTTGTCGGTAGTTTTGGTGCTCCGCCGGCGGGTTACCCCAGGGCTAACCGCGTAGCAGGCGAACCAGAATGGGGAGGTCGGGCGCTTGAAAACGGTGGCCATGATGGTGGGCTTCCGAGACCCCTCCCTGTGTGCAGAAAAGTGGGAAGTTTGTCGAGGGATACTTCCCACTTTATTCACCGATTCCCCAATGAATAGGCTATTTCAAATAGGTGTATCGTGACGAGGGTTCGATTCCCTTCACCCGCTCCATTCATTATCAAGTACTTACGAATAAGTGCAGTAAGAGTGCAGTAAAGTGAAAGCGAATCCGAGGGCCAAAAGCTCGTAAGAATCGTTCCTTCCACCTCCCTCTTCCGGTGCCTTCAACCGGCTTTTCCTCAAAAGTTCGGGCTTGGATTTTGAGGTTCCTTCGATTCCACCGACGATTTCCGATGCCGCCGTGGGGCTTGCGTCGTGTCAGATAAACGTGTATATATTTCTGACAATAGGTGTCCGATGAACGTGGCCAATCCCATCGAAAGCTCGATTTCTGAGCGCATCAAGGCGCGGGGTGACGGCTGGGTGTTCAGCCCGGTCGACTTCGTTGATCTTGGCAATCGGAACGCGGTGGACAAAGCCTTGTCGCGAATGGCGGCGGACGGCTCGGTTCGGCGCGTGGCGCGTGGGTTGTATGACGTGCCCAAGCAGCACCCCCTTGTCGGCTTGACGGCCCCCAGCATCGACCAGGTGGCCAAGGCGGTTGCCGGAAAAAGCGGCACGCGGTTACAACCCACCGGCGCGTATGCGGCCAATCTGCTGGGGCTATCCGACCAGGTGCCCGCGAAGGTGGTTTTTCTCACCGATGGACGCAGCAAGCGCATTCAATTGGGAAAGCTGACCATCGCACTCAAGCAGACTTCGCCAAGAATCATGGCAACCGCCGGAACCATCAGTGGATCCATCATCCAGGCGCTTCGGTATCTCGGGAAGGACCACGTCACGGAGGAAACCGTCAAACGGCTCGACCGCAGACTTTCACCGGACGACCGGAAACAATTGTTGAAGGACCTCGCGTATGCCCCGGCGTGGATTGCGCTCATCATGCGGAAGCTGGCCACTCTCAGCTAATCATGGACGCCTTTGTCAAACTGAGCCCGGAGGACCGAAGGATATTCTTCGAGGGAGCGGCCGCGCACCTCAACCTCGCGCCCCTGATGGTCGAGAAGGATTTCTGGGTCTGCTGGACGCTGAAGGAATTGTTCCGGCTGCCCGTGATGGGGGAACATCTGATTTTCAAGGGAGGCACCTCGCTGTCGAAAGTCTTCAAGGTCATCGAGAGATTCTCGGAGGACATCGACGTTTCCATCGACCGGGGCTTCCTCGGATTTGACGGCCCAAACGAACCGGAAGCGGGCGCCAGCAACAAGGAGGAGCAGCGACGCATTGAGGCCCTCCGAACGGCGTGCCAGCAGAGTATCGCCAACCAGTTGCAGCCCGCGCTGACTGCGGCCATCAAATCCAAATTGCGGTCGAGCGAAACTTGGTCATTGCGAGCGGATGACGAGGATCCCGACGGGCAGACCCTGCTTTTCGAATATCCCTCCAGCGTCACCTCGGAGACAGGGGGATACGTCCGACGCCTGGTTAAGATCGAAATGGGCGCGCGGGCCGATCATTGGCCGCACGAGACGAGGACCATCACGCCGTATGTCGCCGAGCAATTTCCGCAAGGGTTCGAAGAAGGAAGCTGTCCGGTGAAAGTTTTGTCGGCGGAGCGAACGTTCTGGGAAAAGGCCACCATTCTGCACGCCGAGTTTCATCGCCCGCCGGACAAGGCGATGCCCGAGCGTTTCTCCCGGCACTACTCCGATTTTCATGACTTGATTCGCAAAGGCGTGGCCAAGGCCGCGATGCCGAAGCTGGAGCTGCTGGCGCGGGTCGCCGACCACAAAACGCTGTTCTTCAGGAATGGGAGACCGAATTTAACCGGCTCTGACTCATGACGCGCGGGCACCATAGGCAGGCCAATACTAATAGGAATTTGCTTTTCGAAGCTCCGCGGAAAGAGGCCCCAATCAGGGCAGTGCCACCGTCACGGCGTAGTAGCGGATCCCGGTCGCAGGAGTGTCAGTCACGGTCAGGATGGCATCCGACGTCTGCACGCCAAAGCTCTTCAGCTCGCGCCAGTCGACCGGGCTCAGGCTTTCGGAATACCGCAGGGTGTACCGGCGGCCGGTGACGACCGGGAACCGGATCTGAAGCGCCGGCTCAGACAGTTCAATGGAGGCGGCAAACACGCTGTCGGTGCGCCGGGGATGGGTCCCGGCAACGTACTCATCGGCATTGGTCGCTCCGTCGAGATCCGGGTCGCCCAGGGAACCATCCTCACCGCTGCCGGAGGCCGGATTAAGACCGTTGGCGATTTCCCAGGCATCGGGCAGGCCATCGTTATCCGCGTCCGCGGGAGCGTCCAGATTGTCGCCAGCGTTGTTCTGGCGTCCCGGGGTGGGAATGGCGGCCTCCCAGTTGGCTGGTTCGTCGCCGAAGATCAGGCTGCGCAGGCGCTGCAGGGAGTTCCCAGTGCCCGACGCGTTGGTAGGCCAGGGGGCGGTTGGGCGGTAGTGAAGCAATTCGACCGGCACAAATGGGACCTGGCCGGCGAGCGCGGGGGGATCTGCGATGGGTTCATCGGGTTGCTTCAATTCGAGCGATTCCCCAACGTTGTCGAGGATGCCATCCCACGGCCCCCAGATGGGGACGTCCGCGGGGACCTTGAAGGCGGCGCGAAAGTCAGCCTCCGGGCTGAAGGGCCAGCTGGGGTCAAAACTCACGATGAGCGCGAACCCGCCTGGAGGCAGCGTTGCGCCCGCCGGGAAGTCGAAGTCGACTCCTCCGCGCAGGTGCCAACGGTTGGTGGCGTGAAGCGGGTCGAACAAAGGCAGGGGCGCCGAGGTCACGTTGCGGATCTCCAGGAACTCCTGGCGGGTGTTGTTGAAGACGCCGATGGGAGGGGGTTCGGCGTGGATCTCGGTGAGAACCACCGGCCCGATTCTGGGCCCGACGTTGGCGGCATTCAGGGTGCGCTCCCGCTGCGGCACGAAATGCTCGCGGCCGTCACTCGTGACCAAACGTCCGAAACTCACCCCGTTGAACGAGGCATCGAAGGAGAACCCATGGTGCCATCCGGTCAGTTCGCCGGACGCGTTGGCGCTGTACAGGTGGACGCTGTCCCCCAGCGCGCTGAGCGAAAAGCCGTTCGGCCCGGCGCGGAAGTTCGTTTCGGTCACCACCCAGTAACCCCCCGGAGCCAGGACGACCCCCGGTGGAATGCGATACTTCTTCGGGGACCGGAAGTCGTCGGAGAGCCACCAACCGCCAATGGCCAGCGGGGCCGTGCCGGGATTGAACAGCTCAATCGAATCGAGCATTGGGAGATCGGTGTGGGTGAGGGCTTCGGAGACATACACTGGCGCAGGGATGGCGACAGATCCATCCACGGTGCCGGGCGATCCGCCAGGGCGGGCACTTTGCCTCCAGGCCGAGGCCTCGCTGGCGGCGGCGGGATCGGCGGATTCATCACGGGGAACCAGGCTGAATCCGACGCCGTCGGTGAGCGGCGCCCACCCGGGATCATACGCCAGTTCCTGGATCACCTCCTGGACGGGACCCAGCAGGCGGATCCGGTCCCCGTCGTTGCCCAGCGCCCCGGCGAACTCACCGGCGATGCCGGTCACGCCGGGATACCGTTCGAGGAACGCCGTGCGGTTTTTGACCACCAGGACCCTCGCGCCGGCGGCGAGCGAGGTCACGCCGCTGGAGGCCGTGAAGGTGTACTGGATTCCTCCGGCGAGGGAGAACCCGGCGAGTTCCAGCGGACTTCCGGAAAGGTTGGCCAGCTCGACAAACTCGAAGTCGCCATCACTCCACGCTGAGCCCGCCGCCGGATCCTCCGGATGGTACTGGATCTCGGTGATCCGAAGTGGCGGCAACGTGTTGAAAAAGGTGGCGGCCGAGATGCCCGACCACTTGGAGACGAGCGGCGGATTCTCGGCGCCTGTCCGTGCCGTGTGGGCTTCGCGGTTCGCCCGGGCGACCAGCCGGGTGTTGGCGGAGATGACGATCGGGTCCACGCCGGCCACCCGGGCGGAGGGCGATACGGCGCCTCCGGGAAGTCGGGGGTCGGTGCCGTCGAGTGTGTAATAGAGGATGGCTCCCGCCGGTCCGGTCAGCGTCACGTTGGTGGCGCCCCCAAACCGTCCGCCGCTGGCGCTCAGTCGCGGCCGCTGCACAAATTGGCCGTCCATGAAAATCGTCCGGCTATTGAGCCAGTCCTTCAGAGAGGTGATCTCCCCGTTGTATCCCCCGCGCGGCGGGGCGATGCCGCCCCACTTGGCTTGCTCGCGGGGCTGGGCACGGCGAACCTCGCCGGTCTGTTGGTCCACCAGGCGATGCAGATTGGTGGTGGCGAAGGTGGTGCTGCGGAGCTCCTGGTACCGGTCGATCCATTGCTGGTAAAACTCCAGGTCGGTGAACAACCGGCCCCACCACGCCTGGGTGGTGTCGTTGAAAAAATCCGTGCCCGAAAAACCGGGAGCACTCCAGACCCGGGGGTTGGAATCACGTCCGTCGGTGGAATTCAGGGCGCGGTCGAAATCCCATTGCGGTCCAAACGTGATCTTTCCGTTCCGGGGCTTGTAGAGGTAGGCGCTCAGCCGGAGTGCATCCACGTTGAAGGTCAGGACATTGACCAGGTGGTAGTCAATCCACGCCGGGACATCGATGTAGCTGCGGTACCCGGTGACGGGATCCTTCCAGTTGGCGCCATACAGGGCCGACTCGAAGTCGTTGAAGTGGGTCTGCAGGTACTGGCGCTGCGCGGTGCGGGCTGTCTGCCGGATCTCGACCTCCGAGGG
The DNA here is from genome assembly GCA_964476125.1 of uncultured Verrucomicrobiota bacterium. Lineage (GTDB taxonomy): Bacteria > Verrucomicrobiota > Verrucomicrobiia > Limisphaerales > CAIMTB01 > CAIMTB01. The sequence continues at coordinate 13,153 of CAYZAE010000157.1, forward strand.
TTCCACGTAAACCAAGCTCTGGAACGTCGCGGTGAAGCCGCTTTCACCGGGGCCGGGTCGGTCGACCTTGAGCAGGTAGCCGCCGGTGACCTCGGGCACCCGGGTGTGCTCAGGTTCCAGTTTGTCCACATCGACCCGGTCGGGCGAACGACTCACCCGTTCCTCCAGCACGTAGATGCCGTTGTAGGTCCCGGGATAGCGGAGGGTGCCGATGGAATCGGTGATCAGGAACAGCTCAACGAAGCGGGTCCGCGACGAGTAACCGCCGAGGTCCCGGGCGAGTTGGTGGGCGTAGGGATTGTGGATGAGGATCGGCTCAAAATTATTGGGGGCATAGAGAACCCAGTCCGAGTCCGACGGCATCCCCAGCAGCTTGCGCTTCCTGTCCTCCTCGAACTCATTCCGCAACTCGAGGTTGAGGCTCACCTTGGGATACCCGAGCGTGCTGGAACCCCGGGCTCCGATGCCCGCGCGGCCGCTCAAGGTGGGCGGATTGGTTATCGAGGTCACGCCGTTCACCGGCTCGTAGACGTGCAGGTAGGCCGGCTGTTGCCCCTCGGTCGGCGGGGTAGAGTTGCCGTAATTGTGCAGGACCAAGACGGGCAGATCGGATGAGAACGTCGGCGTGGTGCCGTCGAGACGGATATACATCTCGGTGCGCGGGTCACCGGGCAGAAGTCCGGAAGAAAACGTGCGGGCTCGGACCACCTGGGTCCTGCTGATGGCAATGGGGTCCGTGTAGGCGGGCGACGCCGCGGAGGGCAGCGTGCCGTCGAGAGTGTAGCGGATCACTGCGGCGGGATCCGGGCTGGCGAGGGACAACGTGAGCTGAAACTCGGCCCGATAACCGCCGCCGCGGCGCGAGAAGGAAACATCCGGCGCAAACCCGGTGCCGCTGGAGGGATTGGCCCCGCCCGGGGTGGCCTGCGTGAAGTACCCCACAACCTCCGGTGCCCCGTTGGCACGTCCGTAGCTCATATTCCCGCGCTGCGGGGGATACACTGGTGAGAATCCGGATTCGACCTCGCCCGAGGGATTCACCAGCGCCAGGAATTCGCCGGAGCTGGATAGCTTGAAATTGGTGTGAAGGCGTCCCGGAACGGCCGTCCGGTTCTTATCTGAGGCAAACACCACCAGCCGGGCTCCGCCCCCGATGGTCGTGCTGGGGAACTTCCACTTGCCCAGGTTGGCCGGGTCATCGGTGAGGGACCAGCCCAGCAGGGAAATGGACTGCGTGGAGGAGTTGAACAGTTCGATCCAGTCGGATTCGTCCCCGTCTTCATCGCGGATGACGCCGTCATTGTCGGCCATGAACTCGGACAGGATGAGTCCGGGAATCCGGAGATTCGGATCCACGGTGTAGGTCCACGCCCCGCCAGCGAAGGGATGCGGAGTGCCCGCGAGGTCGGCGATTCCGTGACCGTTCCGGAACGAGACGATCACCGTGCCCGCGGGCGGAAGCGGAAACGTGAAGACGAACTGGCCGGGGGCCACTTCCGTCACGTTCGTGGCGCCGCCTCCGTTGATCAGCAGGTCGGCAGCGTCGACGCCGGAGACCGGTTCGGAGAAGACAACTTCAATGACGGCCAGGTCCCGGATGCCGGCGCCGGGCGGGGGCGTCTGGCTGGTGATCACCGGAGGCTGGGTATCCTTCGTGGAAACCAGCGTGGCCTCCCAGACGATGTCGCTGCTGCCCAGATTGGCGTTCAACAACTGGACGGCGATGACGTTCCGTCCGGACACCAGCAGCGAGCGCGGATCGGCCACTGGATAGTCATTGAAGATGGCGGGATCCGGGGATACGGCTCCCGACGCGAAGCCGTTGAAGGGAATCTCGCCTTCCGGGACGTTGAACCGCATGGCCTCCCGACCGTTGATCCAGCAGATGAACCCATCGTCGCAGGCGGCGGTGAGGGTCAGGGATTGGACGTCCGCCGGACTGGAAACGGTAAACTCACGTCGCAGGAACACGGAGCTGTACGAATTCTGCATGTCGTTCAACTCGGTGCCAGTGAACGGATCCCCGTAGAAGAAGCTGGCGACCCCGCTGGCCCAGGAACTGTCCGAAAACCCGGGCGTGCGCCAGGCGGTGGGATC
>CAYZAE010000158.1:0-15166 GCA_964476125.1 uncultured Verrucomicrobiota bacterium
TGGGCTGCGCCACCGGCCATCCCAGCTTCGTGATGTCGAACTCGTTCACCAACCAGACCCTCGCTCAGATCGATCTCTGGGCGAACAAGGACAAGTACGAGAAGACGGTCTATCGCCTGCCCAAGCACCTCGACGAAGAGGTGGCCCGGCTGCATCTCGAAAAGATCGGGGTCAAGCTCACCCGGCTCAGCAAGAAACAGGCCGAGTACCTGGGCATCTCCGCGGACGGCCCGTACAAGCCCGAACACTATCGTTACTAAGGTCCGAGCATGCCTGGCCCACCTTCCGGTCATCCGGACGCCCTCGGCCCCGTTACGGCCGGTGTGCCAGCGCGCATGCCACGATCCAATCGACGTCCGGCTTCTCTGAAGTCGGACGTCTCCCCCAAGCCGGGCGTCGCTCAGACAGCGGCTCCCTCCCAGGCTTTCGCCTTCAATCTGAAACCGGTCGAGGTGGCCCGTCATCTCGATCGGTTCGTCATCGGCCAGAAGGAGGCGAAGAAGGTCCTCAGCGTCGCTCTTTGCGACCATTTCCAGCATGTCCGGCTGACCCTTGAGGGACGGCCGGCTCCCTATTACCAGAAGCAAAACGTGCTCCTGCTCGGCCCCACCGGGGTGGGCAAGACGCATCTAGTGCGATCCGCCGCCGAACTCATCGGCGTGCCGTTCGTCAAAGCCGACGCCACCAAGTTCTCCGAAACAGGCTACGTCGGCGGCGATGTGGATGATCTGGTTCGCGACCTCGTGCGGCGTGCCGGCGGCGACGCTCGAAAGGCGGAGCACGGCATCATTTACCTCGATGAGGTGGACAAGCTGGCGACGCGCGAACCGGGCTCCGGGCGCGATGTTTCCGGGCGCGGCGTGCAGACCAACCTGCTGAAGCTGATGGAGGACGGGGATGTTCCGCTGGTATCGCCCAACGACGTCACCGGCCAGTTGCAGAGCGCCATGGCGGCCATGCGCGGCGGGGGTGGTGCCAACCCCGAGACCATCAACACCCGTCATATTCTTTTTATCGTGAGCGGGGCCTTCTCGGGCATCGACCGCATCACGCGCGCGCGTCTGGAGCGTGCGAGTTCCGCCGGGGCCGGTTCCGGAGGCGGCGCCAAGAAATCCGGATCCGGGGCCGACGCCGGGCTGGGCGAACTTCTGGAGACCCTGGTGGCCCGGGGTGGCAAGGAAGCCTCCGCGGTTTCCGCGAAGGGGCCGGCTCTGGACAAACTGCTGTCCCAGATCGTGACCGCGGACCTGGTTTCTTACGGCCTTGAGCCGGAGTTCATTGGGCGTCTGCCGGTCCGGGTGGCCTGCCACGGGCTCGACACCCGGGACCTGTACAACGTGCTGCGCCGCAGTGAGAGCAGCCTGATCCACCAATACGAGCGGGCCTTCGAGGCCTATGGAATTTCGGTGGAGTTCTGCGACGACGGATTGCAGCGGCTGGCGGAGTTGGCTCGGGAGGAGGGCACGGGTGCCCGGGGCCTGATGACGGTTTGCGAGCGGGTGTTCCGTGATCTGAAATTCAAGCTGCCCTCCAGCGGCGTGAAGCGTTTCCGGGTGAATGCCGAGCTGGTGGACGATCCACTCGCCGAACTCGGCCGCCTGACGAAGGCCAAATAACGCGGGCCACCGCCCCTGAGCTGCTTCCGGCTTCCAGGATCAACCTGACGAAACGGCGCCCCTCCAAGGGGCGCCGTTTCGTTTGGATGGATGCAGATCAGGCTGCCGGGGCGACCAACCGGGCGGCGTAGGCGCCGTCGACACTGTCCCGGCTTGGTTCCAGCTGGCGGGAGGCTTCCAGTTGGAACTTCGGAAATTCCGCGAGGAAGGCATCCACGCGATCGCGGTTCTCCTCAGGCTCCAGGCTGCAGGTGCTGTACACGATGCGTCCGCCGGGTTTGAGCATGGGGGCGGCGGAGCGGAGCAGGTCGGCCTGGATTTTCGTGCTGCGCTCGAGTTCCTGGGGCGTCAGCCGCCAGCGCGCCTCGATGCGACGGCGGAGCACGCCGGTGTTGGAGCAGGGGGCATCGATCAGGATGGCGTCGTAGGGCCCCATGGCGTCGGCGTACTCCGAGCCAATGACCTCGATGTCGGCCCCCAGACGCTGGCAGTTTTCGTGGAGCCTCTGACGCCGCCGCTCTTCGGGCTCGGCGGCGATGACGCGTCCGTCGTTGTCGATGTATTGGGCGATGAGAGTCGCCTTCCCGCCCGGGGCGGCGCAGAGGTCGAGAATGCGTTCGCCGGGTTTGGGGGCGAGCAGGTGGACGGCGAGGAGCGTGCTCGGGTCCTGGATGTAGTACCAGCCGTCGGCGAAACTCGCGAGACGATCGAGGGGCGGGTGGCGCCGGAGCAGGAAGACGAGGGATTCGGGGACCCAATCCCAGCGGCCGAAATCGTATTCGACTCCTTCGGTTCGCCAGACCTCGATGGTTTTCTTGGCGTCGGTGCGCAGGGTGTTGATGCGGGCGTAGGTCTGGGCGGGGGTGTTGTTCCAGGCCAGGAGTTTCTGGACGGCGGCATCGCCGAGACGATGCTGCCAGCGGTCGACGAGCCAGCCTGGATGGGACCAGCCGAGAGCGGGTTGCGAGGTCTTGAGTTCGGTGAGCAGGGTCCGGGTGGCGTCGGCCTCGCGCGTGTAGCCGCGCAGCAGGGCGTTCAGGAAACCGGTTTGGGAGGCGAAATCGAGGGTTCGCGCGGCTTCGACGGTCTCATTCACGGCGGCGTGTTCCGGCACGCGATCGAGCCAGAAAAGCTGGTACAGCCCGAGTCGGGCGAGTGCGAGAGCGGCGGCGGGCGGGCGGCGCGCGGGGGTGCGCCTTTCGATCAGCCAGTCGAGCGTGGCCTGCCAGCGGACGGCGCCGTAGCACAGCTCCTGCACGAGGCCGCGGTCGGCCTGCGAGAGCCGGGTTTTGCCGAGTTCCTGATCCACTGCGTCTTCTACGAACAGCCGGGCGCCCGCGTGTCGAAGCAGGATGCGCGCGGCAATTTCTCTTGGTTTTTGCCAGACCACGCCGGATGTTTGCCGATACGTTGGTTACGGGCGAGATAAGTATGAGAGAAGAACTCGAGAGACTCGTGGCGATCGGCAAACTTGAACGGCGCCACATGGAGCCTCTGGTGGCGTTGAACGCCGCCGGGTATTGCGTTCACCGCGCATGGGGATGCGGTCGGATCACGGGCCTTGACCCGGTGCTCGCGCGCCTGACCATCGACTTTGCGAACAAGCCCGGGCACGGCATGGATCTGGCCTTCGCGGCCGAGTCGCTGAAGCCGGTGTCCGAGGGCCACATCCTGGTCCGGAAGCTCGTCGACATGAACGGGCTCCGTCAGATGGCCGGGGCGAATGCCCTGGAGCTTCTGCGCATCGTGCTCCAGAGCTTCAGCGGCAAGGCCACCGCCGATCAGATCCAGCAGGTGCTGGTGCCGGACGTCATTCGTGACGACTGGAAAAAGTGGTGGGAAAGCGGCCGCCGGCTGCTCAAGAAGGACGGCCACTTCCAGGTGCCGGTGCGCAAGACCGACCCGATCCTCTACATGGCGGAGGAGGTCGGCGCCCAGGATCGTCTGCTCAAGGACGTCCGCCTCGCCCGCGGCCTCAAGAATCGCGTCGCCGCCGTGCTCGAACTGCTCAAGTGCGTCGAGGACCTTGCGGATCGCCCGGCCGCCGGTCGTGAAGTGGTTCAGGCCCTGAACGTCGAGATCCACAGCCATCTCAAGACCATGCCCGGTCTGGCGATCGAGGGCATTTTTGCGCGGGACGACATGCGCGCCGCCACCGAGGCGCCGCCCGTGGAAGGTGAGTTGAAGGCGGTGGACGTCTGGTCCAGCGGCCCGACCCTGCCCGCCGTTCTCGCCGAAACCGTCGCCGCCAAGCACTCCCGGGTGCTCGATTCCTATCGCGAAGCGAATCCCGAGAATTGGGCGGAATCCGTGCTCGGCGTGATCAACGATTCCCCCGCCAAGGTGGTGGGTGAAATGGCGGACATCCTGATCCGCGACAACCGGCTGCAGGCGCTCAAGGACAAGCTCGTTCGCGCCATCAGCCAGCACACGGCTTCGACCGAAATCCTGCTCTGGCTGGCTCGGGTGCGTTCCGACGCCTACGCCGATATTCTCGGGCCGGAGGTTTTCCGGGCCATGCTCTCGGCCATCGAGCGCGACCAGTTCCTGGAGAAGAAGTCGAACAAGCTCCGTGACTACATCATGGACGACCACCAGCTCATCGTGGAGCTGATCGAGTCGGCCGACATCGATGTGATCAAGGATCTGACGCGCGCGTTGCAGTTGTCGCCGGCCTTCGACGACATGGACAAGCGTTCGCTGCTGGCGCGCATCGTGAAGGCGTTCCCGCTGGTGCAATCGCTGATTTCGGCGGAGCACGTGAAGCAGGACACCAACCTGATCGTCACCTGGGAGAGCCTGGAACGGCGCAAGCTGGAGTATCACGATCTCTGCGAGAAGAAGATCCCCGCGAACTCCAAGGACATCGCGCTGGCCCGCAGTTACGGCGATCTCCGGGAGAATCACGAGTACAAGGCGGCGAAGGAGGCCCAGAAGGTTCTCATGCGCCGCAAGACCGAGCTCGAACGGGATCTCGGGCGGGCCCGGGGCACCGATTTCTCGAGTGTCCGGACCGACGTGGTCAGTCCCGGCTGCCGGGTGGTGGTGCAGGCCGTCGATCGCGAGCACCAGGAGGTGTTCACCATCATGGGCGCCTGGGATTTCGACGAAGAGAAGGGGATCATCAGCTACCTCAGCCCCATCGCCCAAAGCCTCTTGAACCGGGCGATTGGCGACCAGGCCGAGTTCGAATTCGACGGCGTTCGCGGCCAGTACCGGATCGCTTCCATCGAGGCGATTCCTCCGGTCCCGTCTCCGTCGTCCCCGGACGAGACTGAATCCACGACAACCGCTCCGGCGGCCTCTGATGCGCCGGCATCCGGCGAATCCTCCGGCACGGCGTCGGCCGCTGCCTGACGCTGGCTCGATACTGGAGGGTTGCGGCGGAATCGAAGGATCCGGTCGGCCCGTCTTGCCACCCTCGATCATGAATCCAGGAACAGGCGCTCAACTGGTGGGGCAGCTGGAGTGGCGGTACGCCGTCAAATCCTTCGATCCTGCCCGAGAAATTGACGCGGAAACCTGGGCTTCGCTCGAGCAGTCCCTGGTTCTCACGCCCTCGTCCTTCGGGCTTCAACCCTGGAAATTCCTGGTCCTTCGTGACCGGCCGCTGCGTGAGCGGTTGTTGCCGCATTCCTGGGGGCAGAAGCAGGTGATCGAATGCTCCCACTACGTGGTGTTCGCCATCGTTCGGGAAGTGGGCGAGGCGCACATCGACAAGTACCTGGAAAGGATCGCCGAGGTGCGGTCCACGCCCCTCGAGAAACTCGCCGGGTTCCGCAAGATGATGGTGGGAAACCTGGTGACGGGCTCCTTCCGTCCCGTCATCACGGAATGGGCCACACGCCAGGCCTACATTGCCTTGGGCAATTTCATGACCGCGGCGGCGATGATCGGGGTCGACACCTGTCCCATGGAAGGGTTCGAACCGGCGAAGTACGACGAGATCCTGGGGTTGCCCGCGCGCGGTCTCGCCAGTGTGGTGGCCTGTGCGGCGGGTTACCGCCATCCCGCCGACAAGTACGCTTCCGTGCCCAAGGTCCGCTTCCCGGCCGGCGACGTCATCGAGCATCTCTGACGCCCTGGTGCCCGCTCAGGGAGAAGGGACTGGGGAAGGCGGAGGCGTGGGGGGAGCTTCTGCCGTCGCCCGGTGACGGTTCTGCCTTCGATTTCCCAGACCCGCACCCGCACCCGCACCCGCACCCGCACCCGCACCCGCACCCGCACTGCCTTTTCCCGGGCTCTGGGTTCCACGAACGGGTCGATCCTCCGGCGGGGCCGGAAGCCAGGGCGGGAGATCCCGCTGGCCGTTCCGACGCCAGTCCGCGGCCATGGCCTTGGAGGCGTTCTCCGCCGGGAATCCGCCGGGACCGGTGAGCCACCGGAGCAGACCGTGCGCGAGGCGATCGAGGGAGATGGCGTGGGTTTGTTTCAGTTCCGCGTGCAGCCAGTCGCTGAAGGCGAGGAAACGATCGAAGGGGGACTCATGACCGGCCCAGATCGTGGGCAGCGTTTCGGTGAAACGCCCGCTGTTGGCGACGAGATCCCAGAAGCGCGCGAAGCGGCGGAGTCGCTGCAGGGTGGGGAAGTCGAGGTACCGGTTGGACAGGATTTCGTAGGGAGGGAAGGGGCTGTAGCGCATCTCCCAATCGGCGTCGTGGCGCATGATGGGAGTGCCCCGGAGCCGCTTGAGAATGCCCACCTGGATTTCCTGCGGCCGAAGCGCCACCAGGCGGTCGAAGCCGCGCGCGAAGGATTCCAGGGTCTCCCCCGGCAGGCCAACGATGAGATCCGCGTGCAGATGGACGCCGGTTTGTTCGCGAAGAAAGCGGAAGTTCTCCGCGGTTCGCGTCGCATCCTGTTTCCGGGAGATCAGGGCGCAGACCTCCGGGTTGAAGGATTGGATCCCGATTTCGAACTGGAGCGATCCCTCGGGGAACCACGCGATTTCCTCGCGCAACGCCTCGGGCAGCCGGTCGGGGATCATCTCGAAGTGCAGGAACATCCCGTCACGCCAGCGGTCCCGGAAGAACCGCAGGATGGCCCGGCCCGTGGCGAGGTTCAGGTTGAAGGTGCGATCGACGAACTTGAACTGGCGCGCCCCGCGGTCGAGCAGTCCCTGCATGGCCCCCAGAAACCGATCCAACGGAAACTGGCGGACCGGGAGATCCAGGGACGACAGGCAGAACTCGCAGGTGAACGGGCAACCCCGGGAGGCCTCCACGTAGATGATCCGGTGCGCCAGATCCGCCTCCGTGTAGTGCGCGTAGGGAAGGGCGATGGCGTGGATGTCGGGGAGCGGCGCAGGAACGATTTTTGGCGGGCGCGCGGGCGGGGGGCCGTCCGGGGCTCCGGATTCGAGCAGGGTGCGGCAGAGCTGCGCGAACGCGAGATCGGCTTCCCCGGTGAGGGTGTGGTCGGCGAGTTGAACGATCTCCTGCTGCTCGGTCTCATGGCTGACCTCGGGACCGCCCAGGACGAGGGTGATTTCGGGGGCGATTCGTTTGATCAGCGCGACAACCTCCAGGGTGGGACGAACGTTCCAGATGTAGACACCGAACCCAAGAATCCGCGGCTTCAGGGCGAGCAGGGCTTCGGCGATTTCGAGGGGGGCCTGCTTGATTTCGAACTCGGCGAGCGCGGCGCGGGGTTGGAGGTCGCCCAGGTTGGCGAACAGGTAACGCAGCCCGAAGGAGGCGTGGATGAACTTCGCGTTGAGGGTGCTGAGGACGATGTCGGGCATGCCGCTCGGCCCAGTCTAGGGCATCCCACAGGGACTCCAACTTTCTTGTTCCCGTGGCGCGGTGGGCGCGGCAGCTTGGTCCCAACCCATGCGTGCACTTCGAAGCCAAGCACGGTTCCCCAGGACCGCGGACGGCTCGTGTCCGGAGGCGTTCGCCGCGGCGGCAACCCTTCCCGTCAGGCGCGCCTGTTCACGGCTGCTCCTTCGCGCTTCGCTCCTGGCGCTGGCCCTGGCGTTCCTCCTGGTCCCCGGCGTCGCCTTGCGTGCCGCCGTGACCCCGCAGTCCGCGGAGCAGGCCTCCCGTCACTGGGCCTTCCAACCGCTGTCCCGACCGGGACCGCCCAAGGTCCAATCGGGGCATCGCGTGCGAACTCCCGTGGATGCCTTCCTCCTGGCGAAGTTGGAGACGCAGGGCCTGACTTTTTCGCCGGACGCGGATCCCCGGACGTTGCTGCGTCGCCTGTCCATCGACCTGATCGGGTTGCCGCCCACCTTCGAGGAAACCGAGGCGTTCGCGGCCGATCCGTCCGAGGCGGCCTACGCGGCGGCGGTGGACCGGTTGCTGAAGGATCCGCGGTACGGGGAACGCTGGGGACGCCACTGGCTGGATGTGGCGCGGTACGCCGACACCAAGGATCTCGTGCTCCTCTACGGACGGGACGCGGTGCGCCCGTACGCCTACACCTACCGCGACTACGTCATCCGGGCCTTCAACGAGGATCTCCCTTTCGATGCCTTCATCCGCGACCAGGTGGCAGCGGATCTTGAGGAACCGAAGGTGGCCCCGTGGCGACTGGCGGCCATGGGATTCCTCACCCTGGGCCGGCTCTTCGACAACAATCCCCATGACCAGATCGACGACCAGATCGACACGGTCTCGCGCGGGTTTCTGGGGCTCACGGTCGCCTGCGCCCGCTGTCACGATCACAAGTACGACCGCATCACGATGGAGGACTACTACGGGCTGTACGGGGTGTTTGCGTCGACGGAACGACCCACCGTCCTCCCGTTGATCGAGGATCCCGCGGCCGTTGAAGGCGGGTTGGAGTTTGAGCGCCGACTCGACCGGGCCCGGGCCGATCTCGAGGAGCACATCGATCTCCAGTACGACTTCCTGCTCGACCGCATGCGGCGGCGGATCGGGGACTACCTCGTGCGGGCGGCGACCACGCCGCCGGATCTCACTGAGACCACCCAGTTCGCGTTGTCCCTGACCCCGGATGATTTTCGTCCCTCGTTGATGGTTCAGACCCGGCGGTACCTGGAGCGGCGGGCGAAGGACGGCGATCGCGTCTTCGGACCCTGGGCCGATTTGATGGCGTTGCCGGACGAAGGATTCGCGGCGGCAGCGGCGGAACGGGTCCGGGCCTGGGGAACGGATCCGGTTCGGGTTTCGCGAGCGAATCCACTCCTCCTCGCGGAACTGTCGGCTGCCAGCCTTTCGAATCGCGCCGAGGTGGCCCGGGCGTATGGCCGGGTGTTGGTGGAGGCCTATGCCGCGCGCGGTCGGCAGGTGTGCCAGCCGGAGGCCTTCCAGCCGACGTTCGAACAGCGGGAGCTTCTGGAGGTGATGCTCGGGGAATCCGGTCCCCTCTGGTTTCCGCGAAGCGACACCCCGAACCACATGTCGCGTTTGGAGAAGGACCGTTACGGCGGGCTGGTGCTGAACCTGGACAAGATCGCGGCGCACGCCAGCAACGCGCCGCCGGCGCGGGCCATGGTGGTTCGTGACCTGCCCAAACCTTACGAATCACGGGTGTTCGTGCGCGGCAGTCCGGCGCGACCCGGGAAACCGGCGCCACGGGGATTCCTGGGGATTCTCAACGGCGGCGAAAGGCCGTTGTTCGGGGCTGGCAGCGGTCGACTGGAACTCGCCGCGAAGATCGCCTCGCCGACCAATCCGTTGACGCCGCGGGTGCTGGTGAACCGGATCTGGATGCATCATTTCGGGGAACCCTTGGCGGCTTCGACCTCCGACTTCGGCTCACGATCGGAGGCACCGTCGCATCCGGAACTGCTGGACTGGCTGGCGGGCGAATTCGTGGGGTCGGGGTGGCGGTTGAAATCGTTGCACCGACTCCTCGTGCTCAGCTCCGCCTACCGGCAGGCGTCCTCGGGTTCGTTGCTGGGGGACCTGGCCGCCAAGGGAGCCGGGGCGGATCCCGAGAATCGGCAGCTCTGGCATTACCCGCGCCAACGCATGGACCTCGAAGTCATGCGCGACGCGCTGCTTCAGGCCTCGGGGAGGCTGGATCCGGTGATGGGTGGCCGGCCGGTGGATATCGCCGGCGATCCGCTGAACCGGCGAAGGACCGTTTACGGCCTCGTGGACCGCCAGAATCTGCCGGGGTTATTCCGGTCGTTTGATTTCGCTGCGCCCGACCAGTGTGCCGAGCGGCGTCCACGGACCAGCGTGCCTCAGCAGGCCTTGTTCTCGCTCAATTCGCCCTTCGTGCTCGAACAGGCGCGGGCGCTGGCGGCGAGGGCCGGCAGGGAAGCCGGGGAAAAACCGTCCGGCGGGGATCCGGAAGCCGTGACGCAACGGCGCCTGGAATTTCTGTTCCGTCACGCCCTGGGGCGACGGCCGAGTTCCGGGGAGCTGGAACGGGCGAAGCGGTTTGTGTCGGTCGGTGCAGAACCGGCTGCCGGCAAGGAGCCCTTCGGACCCTGGGAACAGTTCGCCCAAGTGCTTCTGGTGTCGAACGAGGCGGTTTTCGTGGATTGAGGGAAGGGACGAGACCATTACGCGCGCCATGAATGCCTTCGAACACCTGCCCATGCGGTACCAGACCCGGCGTCAGATGCTGCAACGCATGGGAACCGGACTGGGGGCCCTGGGGCTGGCCGGCCTGCTCAAGGATTCCGGGCTGCTGATCCCGGACGCCGGAGCTGCGGTGTCGAACCCCTTGAGCGCCCGTCCCCCCGGATTCCGGGCCAAGGCGAAGCACATCATCCACATTTACCTCAACGGCGGCCCCTCCCAGGTCGACACCTTCGATCCCAAGCCCGAGTTGGCGAAATGGGCGGGCAAGGTGATCCCGTCGGGGAACCTCACCACCGAACGCCCCCTGGGCGCCGCGCTGCCGTCGCCGTTCACCTTCCGGCCCTACGGCCGCAGCGGCATCGAGATCTCCGAGATCTTCAGCAAAACGGCGGCGCACGCCGACGACATCTGCTTCGTGCGGTCGATGTACGCGAACACGCCGAACCATGAGCAGTCGATGCGCCTCATGAACTGCGGCGACGAACGGCTTTCGCGGCCGAGCTACGGGGCGTGGGTGACCTATGGCATGGGCACGGAAAACATGAACCTCCCCGGGTTCATCGCCATGTGCCCGGGGCTGCCGGTGTCGGACGTGTCCAACTGGCGTTCCGCCTTTCTCCCCGGGATCTACCAGGGCACGCACATCAACACGAAGGAGACGCGGCCCGACAAACTGATCGAGAACATCGTCAACGCCCGGATGCCCGCCGATGCGCAGTTGCGTCAGCTCGAATGGCTGCGCGAATTCAATGCCGAGCATCGGAGCGCGCGCGGGGACGATCCGCAGCTGGAAGCCCGGATCCAATCCTTCGAACTCGCCTACCGGATGCAGCTGGAGGCCACCGATGCGTTCGACTTGTCGAAAGAACCCGAGTCCGTCCGGTCGATGTACGGCGACACGCTCCAGGCCCGGCAGTTGCTCATCGCGCGGCGGTTGGTGGAGCGGGGCGTGCGCGTGGTCCAGTGCTATCACGGGGATGTCCAGCCCTGGGACAGCCACGACATGATCGCCAATGAACACCGGCGTCTGGCCGGGCAGGTGGACCAGGGCATCGCGGCGTTGCTCACCGACCTCAAGCAACGCGGTCTGTTCGAGGAAACCCTGGTGGTCTGCGGCGGCGAATTCGGTCGGACGCCCGCCGTCGAGTTGCCCGCGCCGGGCACGCCCGGCAACGGCAAGGGGCGGGACCATAACCACTGGGGTTTCTCGGTCTGGCTGGCCGGGGGCGGCGTCCGCGGCGGACACGTGCACGGCGCCACGGACGAGTTCGGGTTCCGGTCCGTGGTCGACCGGGTGCACGTGCACGACCTGCACGCGACGATGCTGCAGTTGCTCGGATTCGATCACGAGAAACTGACCTACCGCTACGCCGGCCGGGATTTCCGGCTCACCGACGTCAGCGGCGAGGTGGTGAAGGGGATCCTGGCGTAGGTGGCGCCGCGGGCGATCAGCCGATCAGCGGCCACTTGAAGGTCGTCTCGATCGAGACCCGGCGTCCGGTGGCCTGGGACTGGTGGCAGGCATTCATCACCTCGAGCACATGCAGCCCGTGTTCCGGAGTGATCAGGCTCTGGGTTCCCGTGAGCAGGCACTCCGCGACGTAGGCGGCGCCGCCGACCCAATTGTACCGGCTGGCCTCCTTGACGTGCGTTTCGAGCACGTGCTCGTCGTTGTTGGCGAAGTCGACCCCGGCCGGACCCCAGTCCCAACCCTGGAGATGCATGGCACCGCCCGTCCCGAGAACATCGATCGTGTAGAGCGGACGTTCGCGTCCGGGCGGACGGTAGTTGTCGAAATAGACGAACCCGGTCTGCACGTGGGAGAGCACGCCGTTCCCGTGGTTCATGAGCAGCATGGTGTTTTCGTCGGCGGTGACCTTCACCTCGCCGCGGTCCTCGACCTTGCGGGTGGGATTGAGGATGGCGGTCATGCCCACCACTTCCTTGGCCGGGCCGAGCAGGCCGGTGAGGGTGGTGACGTTGTAGACGCCGAGATCGTAGAGGCTGCCGCCGCCCTGCTCGTAGAACCATCCCGACCAGCTCACGCCGCCGTGGCCATAGACACCGTGGGCGGCGCTGGGACGTCCGATCTTTCCGGCGGCAATGGTTTCCGCCATGAACTTGAACTGCGGACTCAGAATACAAGTGGGCGCGGCCCAGAGGTGGACGCCCATCTTTTTGGCGAGGTCGAGCAGGTGTTTGGCGTCCTTGAGATCCAGCGCCATCGGCTTCTCGCTCCAGACATGACGGCCGGCCTTCAGGGCCTTCTCGTTGACCGGGAAGTGCGACGGCATGGAGGTCGTGTTCACCAGCAGGTCGAACGGGACGCCCTTCAGCATCTCGTCGATGTTGGGATACACGTTCGGCACCTTGAATTCCCGGGCCCGCTTCTCGGCGCGCTGGGGGATGATGTCGCAGACGCTGACCACCTCGATGTACGGCTGCTGGGTGAGGTGGGGCAGGTAGGAACCCGAGACATTGCCGCACCCGATCTGGCCCACGCGGATCTTCTTGCCGGGAGGAAGATTCGGCCGCGCCTCGTCCGCGGCGCCCGCGGCAAAGGTCGGAGCCAGACCCAGCGCGGTGGTCACGGCCACGGTTTCACGCAGGAACTGGCGTCGGGGAACTCCAGGGGAACCACCCGCCGCGGGGGTGGGGGAGGCAGGTTGGGGCAGTGGGGCGTTCATGGGAGGGGTTGGATGCGGAGGTTGCGGTGGCGGACGGTTTTGTCGTCGTTGTAATTCTGAAGGCCGATGTACCCGGAAGCGGTGCGGTGATCGGGATCCGTCCAACGGGTCACCTCCTGGCCATTGATGGTCACCGTGTAGGTCTGATCGACGCAGCGGAGTTCGTACGTGTTCCATTCGCCCACCGGCCGGGTGTTGGCACGGGAGGATGCGGCGAACGGGTAGATCGAGCCGGTGCGCCAGGTCGGGTCCTTGGGTTCGGGATCGCCGATCTCCATTTCGTGTCCTTGTTTGACGGCGTTCCAGGGGTCGTTGCCCGGGTTGGGAAACCGGACGAACACGCCGGAATCGGCAATGGGCTGTTCCTGGAGGAATTCACCGCGGAGCACAAAGTTGGTGAAGGTCCGGGCCGAGTACCAACCCAGGCCCATGCCCGATTCGCCGGTGGCAATGCCGTCGCGGAACACGAACCGGCCGGGTCCGCATTGGCGCCAGTCCGCCACGGCTTTCTCGGAGAGCAGGGGAATGAAGCCCCGTTCCCGCGGGCTGAAGGGGCACTGGCCGGAGCCCGAGCAACAGCCGGACAACGCGGCGCCGAGGACAACGGAGAGGCCCAGGGAACCGAGGCATTGGAATCCCGCCGACCGGGATCGTTCGGATCTCCGGGCAGGGGGCACAAGGGCGGGCCAGGGGACGTTCAGGGGCACGCAACTTGGTAGCGGCTCGCCCCTCGGCGAGGCAAGCCGGGATCCTGATCCCCGATCCCCGTTCCGTCGATCGGACCGCCGGAAATGCGGGTTGAACCACGGAGGCACAAAGGCACAGAGGCCGGAGAAGCAAGGCTGTGGGTCGGTCGGTCGAGTGGCCCTGTTGAAACTTTCAGAGGTGAAATTCGCGAATCTCCTCGCTCACCGCGGTCTTGAACCGACGTAGTGCGAGCCCTGCCATGACGCGACGGGCCGTGCTGCGTGGCCAGAAAATGGCCTCGACAACGACGTTCGTGTCGAGGACTACGATCATGCTCCTGCCCGGGCTTGGCGATGCCCCCGAATGGCCTTGGCGATGCGTTCACGATCCTCGGGCGAAGGCTCACCCTGACCTCCGTGTGGATCGACCCCGGCGAAAGCGGAGCGCAATTCCTGCTGGGCACGAGCCTCCTGCTGTTCCCGCAGCAGCCTCAGCGCATCGCGAACCACTTCGCTGGCATTGCCGTACTCACCGGCCCGCACTTGATTGGCCACGAACTGTTCCCAAGTGGGGGGCAATGAAACGTTCACGGCGGGTGCCTGAACTGATGACAATGAATGTCAATAGACGCTAGTGCCCCCTCGTGCCTCCCGAAGTTTCGGCGCCCTCGACCTCCTGGCTGATACCGGTGCCATCAGCGAGTTAGGGGCCCTCGACCGCATGGACGAATGGAAGGAGCGGAATGAAACCTGAGGTTGAGCCATCGCGGGACTCTGGGATTGCCGCACGGACCGATGCGGAGGGAGGAGGCGAAGAAGGTCCGATGCTCCAGCGGATCAAGGGCGACGGGCCGAGTTTGTTGCGGTCGTAAGCGATTGAGAAGGAGGACCCGTCCGGGGGATTCAGAAGTTCGACGAGTGAAGCCTTGGGCTCGGTCAGGAAACTCCTGACCGAGCCCTCGAGTTGGTCGGGTCACCCAAGCGAGGAGGATTCCCGGTATCGGAACAGGCCTCGCCTTGGCTCACTGACGTCAAGGGAGGATGGAATAGGTTTGCTCGGCGTGCTTCTCATAACCGCCGGAGACAGTTGAATACCAACCTGAAGCATGATTCTTGAAGCCGCCCGAGATGCTTGAATAATAACCCCGAGAGAAATTTTTGAAGCCGCCCGACACTGACGAGAATGGCCACGAGGCTATGTTGCCTTCACCTCCCAGCACGGTCGCATATTTGGCCAAAATATCGTTGCCCCTTCCAGTGATGAATCCTCCGCTGGAGGCGTAGTTGTTCATGTCCCCAACGATCAGATTGTGCGAACCTGTTCTGAAGTCGGTGCCGTCGTTGCGGACCCCATTATACCCAATGGTCAAATTACCCAGGCCATCGGGAGTCGTGGTGGTGGCCCCTTTTCCGTTTCGGATGAATACGTTCGCTCCGGTGATGTACACCTCGTTTCCGTTACGACTGAAGTGCGCCAGCTTGTCTGTAGCCGAAGATAGCATGATTTTCATAGCCGCAGTCTCCGAGCGAAGCGCTGCAATCTCCAAAGCCTGGCTACGAAGGGCGCTTTCCTGAGTCACATTCGCGGCCGTCAAAGTACTCACATACTTCTCCAGGCTGCTCAGACGCGCCAACAGGGCCGGTGGAATTTGCTGTTCGGTCAGAGCGCC
>CAYZAE010000159.1:0-11663 GCA_964476125.1 uncultured Verrucomicrobiota bacterium
GCCAACGGACTCCCGCCGTTCGTCCCCTTCCAGGTACAGGTGCTTCCGGTAGATCGCCAGGGACCCGGCCGGGGATTCCTCCCGACCACCCTGCAACGCCGCCACCAGGAACTGCACCCCTTTGAGAGCTGCGCCGACGCCCGCCATGGCCTCCCCATACCCACACCACCGGTAGTCCTTCGGATCCTTGACGATCCCAGCCCGGACCGGGTTGAGATCGATGTAGGCCGCCATGGTGACCAGGGCCTCTCCGGCGCCGTCCACCAGGACGCTCCGGAACCGCTCCTCCCAGAGCGTGCCCTTGCGGCCCATCCGAACGTTGTACCACTGGGAGAACCGCTGCTTGAGCATCTTCATGAACGCGGAAACGTCGTACATGCGCCGATGAAAGGTCTCCAGATAGGCGGCAAGTCCAGCGTCGTCCTGATGCCCGCGGAACATTTCGAACCGCTGGCGGACCGCCTCGGGGAACTGGTGGCCGGTGAGGTGCTTGAGATCGTCGAGGATTTCCTCGGGCCCGGGGAGGGAGGCCGGTCGCCGGGGCACCTCCAGCAGGATATGGAAGTGATTGGACATGAGGGCGTAGGTAAGGACACGGACACGACAGAACCGTTCGCATTCCCGCATCAAGGCGAGGAAATGTTCCATTTCGGCGGCATGGAAGATGAACCGCCGGTCCACGACGCGGGAAAGACAGTGGTAGAAGCCGGTAGGGCGATCTGGGGGAACCTTCAGTCGGACAGTCCTCATGGCGGTCGCCGGCTAATCACCATCGCCCCCTGCGCGGCAAGCATTTTCTACAAATCGACAGGCTTTTAGTTGCCATTGGTCTTTTGCGCCAAAGACCTGTCCCTTTGTCCATCAAAGCTCAAAAAGCCTGTCTCCCAGTTTGGCGTGTTGCTGATGATAAAGAACCTGTCCCCCTGTCGCCCCGTCGGCATCGCCGCGGTTGGTGTCCCGAGGACCGCAGAGACCAAAATGTCCGTCCCCCTATGTTGAGTGGAGCTCACGCTGAAGAACCTGTCCCTTTGCCAGCACTCACCCGATCAGGGATGCACGTCCTCAGTTCGGTCGCGTAGCCGTGCTGGTGCTTCGAACCTCGCGCCAAAGATCGGTGACCACAAACCGCGAGCGCAGGTAGCGCGCGTGACCGTCGAGAAACACGGAGTTCACCCCCTCGGAGTGACGCTTCGCGGCCACACGGCGTTCCGTGTTCAACCGCCGAACCGCGCCTTCGCTGTACGGAAGATGGCTCGGGGACCAGACATCATTCAGGTCGGTGATCGCATCCTGATAACCGGCAACCACCGGTCGCCAGGGACCGTTTTCGTTGTCGGTCAGATGAATCGTGTCGCTGGGCATCTCGAAGGCCGTCAAACGACTGGGCCCGGTCTGCTCGCTGCCCACCTTGTCGGCCGGGCCCGAGAACTTCCACGCATTGATGACGTAGGTGATGATCTGTCGGCGCTTCGCGTCGGTGTTTGGGTAGCCGGCGCAACGGTAGATCCGAACCGTCCGGAAGTCTTTCGCCGAACCGCCCTCCGGCATGTACGGCATGTACGCCAGAAACCACGGATACCCGTTTCCACGCGGAATGAAGCCGTCGTTCTCGTCGGAGTAGAGAATCATCGCCAGCCCCATCTGCTTGAGATTGTTGAGGCACTGGATGGCCTTCCCCTTGGCTTTCGCCTGGCCCAATGCCGGGAGCAGCAGGCTCGCCAGAATCGCGATGATCGCAATCACCACCAGCAACTCGATCAGGGTGAAACCCCGCGATGCGCGCCCCGCGCGTCGGACCGGAGGAATCGAGAGGGCATGGATCATGGGTGTGAATGGACGAGTTCAGAAACGTGGAGTCCCTCGTGCGATAGCGATTCCCCCCACCCGCTGGCAAGTGTTTCGTCCCGCATTCATCCATCAGGCACCCCCCCGGAACCAGACCGCGATCCGGTCGGCTGACCACTACCGCGCAAGAAATGCTCCACGGGCCCAGCCCGGGGCTTTGGGTGGCAATCCGTCCCGTTTCCCTCCTATCGTCGCCCACCCGTTTCCGAACATCGTCTCCCGACCTGACCCATGAAAAAATCGGATCCCTCACCCGCCCTTGATCACGGCTCCCTGCTCCGGCTGAAGCGCTGGAACACCCCCACGATCTACAACGGCTGGGAGCAGATCACGCAGCACGACGCCGCGGCCGACGCCTTCAATCTCGAAGAGACCCGCGACTTCATGCCGCAGATGGGCCCCATGGTCGGCTATGCCGTCACCGTGGTCATCGAACCCGGCAACGCCGCCCACAAACAGGCCGGCGCCAAGGCCTGGCGCGATTACCGCCGCTATATCGCCTCGCAGCCCGGCCCCAAGATCGTGGTGGCCCAGGACCTCGACAAACCCCGCGTGCTCGGCTCGTTCTGGGGCGAGGTGAACTCCAACACCCACCGCGCCCTGGGCTGCGTCGGCACCATCACCGACGGCGCGGTCCGCGACCTCGACGAAATGTGCAACGCCGGCTTCAAGGCCCTCGCCCGGCGGCTCTGCGTCGGTCACGCCCACGCCACGCCCGTCCGCTGGGGTTGCGAGGTCGAGGTCTTTGGCCGCCGCATCCAGCCCGGCCAACTCATCCACGCCGACAAACACGGCTTTCTCGCCATTCCGTTCGGCGAGGAAAAACACCTGCTGGAAGCGGCCGCGTTCATGGACGCGAACGAATGCGACACCATGATCGCCGCCGCCCGCTCCGCCGCCGGTCTGTCGTCCAGGCAACTTCTCGAACGCCTGGACGACGCCATGGCCCGGTTCTCGGACGCCACGAGGAAAAAGTTCGGGAACCGCGGCGAATGGTAACCCCCCACTCCCTGCTCCGAACTCTTCGCCCCAACCCGAACGCCATCCGGCTCCGGGGCGTCGTGCTGCTTTGTCTCGGGCTGCTCCCCTCCGTGGCCGCCCAGACATCCCCTCCGGCCGACCCCGATGCCACCGCCCCGGCGGCGTCCCCGGCACAGAACCGTCCGGCGAAACAGCTCCCCCCGGTGGGCATCCCGATTCCGGAGTCGGAACAAACGGCGTTGCGCACCGCCGTGGACGAACTCGCGCGCGAGGTCGAGGCCCTGCGTGCGGCCCACCTCGAAGCCTCCCTGGCCCGGCTGCTCCCCGACGTCGAGATCTACATCAAGGCCGTGGACTGGGTGCTTCGTTACCGGGAGTTCCATGATCCCAGGGAATTCAAGACAGCCCGGGAACTGCTTGAAGAAGGCCGGGCCCGGGCCCGGGCGTTGCGTGAGGGCAAGGCGCCCTGGACCCAGCGGACAGGCCTCGTCGTCCGCGCCTTCCGCTCGCGCATCGACGGCAGCCTGCAGCCCTATGGCGTCGTGGTGCCGTCGACCTGGGGTGGGGACGGCGACCGGAAGCCGCGTCCGGTCTGGATCTGGAATCACGGGCGGGGCGACACGCTCACGGAACTCGCATTCATGGCCCAGCGTTCCAAAAGCGCCGGTGAGTTCGAGCCGCCCGACACCTTCGTCATCCATCCGTACGGCCGGTTCTGCAATGCCACCAAGTTCGCCGGCGAGACGGATGTGTTCGAGGCCCTGCAGGCCGCCCAAGAAGCCTATCCCCTCGACGATCGGCGCATCGTGAACGCCGGGTTCAGCATGGGCGGCGCCAGCGCCTGGCATCTCGCGGTTCATCATCCCGATCGTTGGGCCGCCAGCCACCCCGGGGCCGGCTTCGCCGAAACCGCCGAGTACGCCGGCGTCTTCGCCCCCGGGAAAATCCCCCCGCCCTGGTGGGAACAGATTCTCTGGCGCTGGTACGACGCCACCGCGTGCGCCGCCAACCTCGCCTTCCACCCGGTCCTCGCCTACTACGGAAGCGAGGACAAACAGGGCCAGGCAACCGCGATCATGAAGCGCCACGCCGACCGCGAGAATGTGCGCTTCAGCCCCTTCGTCGGGCCCGGGGTTGGCCACCGCTACGAACCCGAAACCAAACGGGCCATCGCCGAAACGCTCCACGACATCCTCCAGTCCCGCTCCACACCCACAGGGAACTGGCCGGACGTCGATTACGTGACCTATTCCCTGATCTATCCGTCGGCCAACTGGATCACCCTGCTCGGACTCCAACGCCACTGGGAGCGCGCCGAAGTTTCCGGATCGCGTCCAATCCCCGCAGCCGGTGAGGCGGCCGTCGTCCATCTTCGCACCCGAAACGTCACCCGCCTCCGAATCACTCCGCCACCGCGCGCGGATTCCGTTCAGGAAGCCGGGGACTACCGGATCCGAATCGACGGACAACTCCTGCCGCGGCCCGCGACGGGCATCACCACCCTCGCCTTCCGGGAGGGACAATGGGAATCGGTCACGGGAGACCCGACGCCAGCGCCTGCCGACGAACCGACCTTGCGCAAGGAACCCGGCCTCTGCGGCCCGATCGATCACGCTTTTCTCTCCTCCTTCGTTTTCGTCGAGCCCACCGGCGCTCCTTTCTCCCCCGCCTCCGGCGCATGGACCCGCCGAGAGCTGGCACACGCCCGGGAACGCTGGCGCGCGCTTTTCCGGGGGGAACCGCGGAGCACGACGGATCGGCAACTGTCCGACGCCGAAATCGCCGCGCACCACCTCGTGCTGTGGGGTGATCCGTCGTCGAATCTCATCCTGGCGCGCATCGCGGACCGACTGCCCATCCGTTGGACCGATCAGGGTATCCGGGTCGGCGACCGGACCTTCCCTCCGGATCACGTGCCCATCCTGATTTTTCCGAATCCCCTCAACCCCGGGAAATACGTGGTGCTCAACACCGGCTTCACGTTCAGCCGCGCCATCGCCACCGGCACCAACAGCCAGCAGACCCCAAAGCTCCCCGATTGGGCGATCGTCGACGCTTCCACGCCTCCGGACGACCGATTTCCGGGCAGGATCGTCGAGGCGGGTTTCTTCGACGATTCCTGGCGCCTGACCTCCGACCGCCCCCAATGACATGAACGAAGATCTCGAGACCCGACTTTCCCGCATCGAAGCCCACCTGGCCCATGTGGAGCGCCAGAACGACGAACTGAATTCCGTGGTCATTGAACAAGGCCGGATCCTCGCGCGGTTGCAGACCCAGATCCGCCGCATCTCGGAATCCGTCGAATCCACGGAACTCGATCGCATCCGATCCACCAACCCCAAGCCGCCTCACTCCTGAGCCAGGCGGGCCAGGGCAGGTCCTGGGAACCCGCCGCGCAGCCAGCCCGCCAACGTCGCAGCCGCCAGGCCGGTCCAAATCAAACTTGGAAGGTTCGCCGGTCGCCATTAGACGTTCTGCCCGCCCGCATGAGGACACTCTCCGCTGTCTGGATCCGACTCCTGTCCACCGCCGCCCTGCTTGTTGGGGGAGGGCTTCTGCCGCCCACCGGTCTTCACGCCGCCAGCAAAACCCCCTGGCTGGGCAACCGGGTCTCAGGCTCCCCCAATCCCCCCGCCCCCTACACCACCGAACGCGCCTTCCCGAAGCTCCGCTTCCAGAACCCCGTCGACCTCGCGCTCGTGCCGGGTACCGGCCGGTTCATGGTGGCCGAGCAAGGAGGTAAACTGTGGACCTTCGACACCACCGCCGGCGCGGCCGTGGAGACCCGGGACCTCGCCCTCGACATCCGATCGTTCCATCCCAAGTTCGCCGAACTGCTGGGCTTCGCGTTCCATCCCGGGTTCGCCACCAACCGGTTCGTGTTCCTCAACTACAACGAACCCCAGGGACCGCCCGACGGCGCCCGGATCGTCCGCTTCACCGTCGCGTCCCTCAACCCGCCGGTCCTCGATCCATCGACCGAAAAAGTCATCCTCACGTGGCCCAGTGGCGGTCACAACGGGTGCACGCTCGCCTTTGGCAACGACGGCACGCTGTTCATCTCCACCGGCGACGGTGCGAGCCCCGAGCCGCCGGATGGTCTCCACAAGACGGGCCAGGACATCGGCGATCTGATGGCCTCGATCCTGCGCATCGACGTCGATCATCCCTCGGGCGATCGCGCCTATTCGATTCCCGCCGACAACCCGTTCGTCCGCACGCCCGGAGCCCGGGGCGAAGTCTGGGCGTTCGGTCTCCGGAATCCCTTTCGCATGAGCGTGGATCCGGCCACCGGCGATGTGTGGATCGGGGATGTCGGCTGGGAGCAGTGGGAGATGATTTACCGGGGAAAACCCGGGGCCAACTTCGGCTGGCCCCTCACCGAGGGCCCCAACCCGCAGGTGCGCACCGATCTTCCGGCCGGACCAGGCCCCATCATCCCACCGGTGGTCGCCCTGCCCCACAGCGAGGCCGCCAGCATCACCGGGGGACGCGTCTACCATGGACGACAGCTCGGCAAACTCCGGGGCGCCTACATTTACGGGGACTGGGAGACCGGCAAATTCTGGGCGCTCCGCCACGACAACGACCGGCTCACCAGCAACGAGGAACTCTGCGACACCACCCTGAAGCCCGTCGCCTTCGCCGAGGACGCGGACCACGAACTGCTCGTGCTCGATTACAACGGCGGGCTTCACCGCTTCGTTCCAAACCTCGCGCCGGCCGCGAATCTCGCATTCCCGAAACGGCTCAGCGACACCGGCCTGTTCGCGGACCTGCCCCGGCACACTCCGGCGCCCGGCGTCGTGGCCTATCGTCCCAACGCCTCCCAATGGTCAGACCACGCCCTCGTGGATCGTCTGATCGGCATTCCCGGCAACCGCTCGATCGTCACCGCCGACGGCCGTGAGACCATCGCGGGCCGGATGTGGAACTTCCCGTCGAACACCGTTTTCACCCGCACGCTCACGCTCGAACTCGACCGCGGCCAGCCGCTGTCCCGGCGTCGGATCGAGACCCAGATGATGCATTTCGACGGACAGACGTGGAACGCGTACACCTATCGGTGGAACGCCAGCCAGACCGATGCCGATCTGGTGCCCGCGGAAGGCGCCAGCGAGGCGTTCACCATCAAGGATCCCTCGGCTCCGGGCGGTCAACGCGAGGTTCCCTGGCGCTTCCTCGGCCGCACCGAATGTTTCCGCTGCCACAATGTGTGGGCGGGTGACCTGCTCTCTTTCCAGTGGCCCCAGCTCGGCCACCCTTCCGCCCCTTCCGAGGCGGCGCGACTCGAGGCGCTGGGGGTTCTGCAATCGAGAAACGCACCTCCCGCGGACAAGCTTGCTTCCCTGGTCGATCCCTACGATTCCGAGCAACCCCTCGACCGCCGGGCCCGCTCCTGGCTCGACGTGAACTGCTCCGGCTGCCACCGCTTCGGCGCCGGCGGTGGCGTGACCCTTTATCTGCATCTCGATCGGCCCCTGGCCGAAACGCGGGCCATCGACCAGAAACCCGCCCGGGGCAGCTTTGGCATGATCGGCGGTCGCATCATCGCCTCCGGGGATCCGCACCGTTCGCTGCTCTTCCATCGCATCAACACCGAAGGCTCGGCCCGCATGCCCCACATCGGCTCCCGCGTGGTCGACCCGGCCGGGGCCAGGTTGATCGGCGACTGGATCCGCTCCCTGCCTGCCGCCGAGTCCGGCGAACCCGATGTCCAATCCGGCCGTGCGCTCGCCGAGGAAATGAGGAGCACACTCCGCGCCGCGACCAGCGACCCCACCGAACCGCTGGTCCAGCGGCTTCTGGGAAATCTGAACGGGGCCCTGGCCCTGCTCGACACCCTCGGCAACCGCCCGTTCGAGGGCCCGGAAGCCGTCCGACGTCACCTGCTCAACCTGACCTCCTCCCTCGCCTCCAATCACACCAACGGCATTGTCCGGGATCTCTTCCAGCGTCTTCTTCCGCCCGGCCAGCGCCGCCAAACCCTGGGCGCCGACATCAAGCACTCCACCGTTCTCTCGCTCCAGGGGGATCCGGCCCGCGGCCAGGATCTGTTCGGTGGCGTGGCCCAGTGCGCCAACTGCCATGTGCGCGACGGCGTGGGCCGCGCGTTCGGTCCCGACCTCACCGCCATCGCCACGAAGTACCAACGGGACCAGATCCTCGAACACATCCTCCACCCCTCGCAGCTCATCGCTCCCGAATTCAAGACCGTGACGGTCACCCGGAAGGACGAGTCCGAGATTTCGGGCTTCGTCGTCCGGCGCACCCCCAGTGGCCTGGTGCTCAAGGACGCCCTCCTGGTGGAACACGACATCCCCATCTCGGACATCCAGGAGCAGAGGGAATCCTCACTCTCCGCCATGCCCGAAGGGCTGCTCGCCGGACTCACCGCCCAGGAAGCCGCCGACGTATTGGACTACCTGGTCCGCGGCGGGCCCCGGCCCGGAACGCCCCGGGCGGAGAACCGCTGACCAACTCGGCAACCACGACCCTGACAACCCTCGCGGCCCTCATGGCCGTCGCGGAGGATTTGCCGTTTTGTCGCCCGTCAGCTTCCGGACGAACACCGCGACCGGCTTGAAGAACTCCTCCGGCACGCCTGTCGTGGAGCGACTCCCCTGCCTGACGAAAGGCGAGGCAGGGATCGGATGGAATTCGATGGGATGACTGGGATTCCCGAGGGACCGGCTCCATGGACTGCGGCGGCATGACGCCGCTTTGGCTGGGCGTGCGAAAGGGAAAGGTGGAGGTATCAGGACGTCGCACGGTATCGAAAGCGGCAGGGGGCTGCCGCAGTCCACAATCGGGAGCCTATGGAGTGCGGCAGCCCTCTGCCGCTTTCCCACAACCGACCCTTCGCTCTCCGAACGCCAGTGCCGCGCCCCCTGCGCCCCCTCCCGCCCGCCGTCGAATCCAAAGCGGCGACCTGTCACCAGCTCCCGACTCCCGACTCCCCACTCCCTACTCCCCACTCCCCACTCCCTACGAAAGCCCCCACGGCGCGCGATACGACCGCGTCATCCATGCCGGATCACAGGACGGATCCGCAAACGCCAGTTTCTTCGGGTCCCACTTGATCGTGCGCCGATGCGCGTAGGCGAGATTCACGAGGTGACAGCAGATGGCCGTGTGACCGCCCACGATCTCGCTGGCGACGGGCTTTTTGCGATCCGCGACGCGTTCGAGGAAATCGACCACGTGCGACGACTCGCTGCGATACAGCCGCACCTTGGCATCGGTGAGATACTCCTTCTCGGCCTGGCCGGGGCTCTGGATGTCCTTGCCGTTGTGAACCAGCCAGAACGACCCGCGATCCACTTCCACATCGCCGTCCGTGCCGTAGAACCGGATGCCGCCGTAGCGCATCCCCTGGCCGCCGCTGTGTTCCACGGTCAGCCCGTTCTCGTAAACCATGAGGGCGCCCCGCAACGCGTCCTTCGCCTCCGGCGGACGCACCTCCACCGGACCGCTCTCATCCATGCCCAGCCCCCATTGGGCGATGTCGAAATGGTGCGCGCCGAAATCGCACACCGCACCCCCGCCGAACTCCGAGTAACTCCGCCAGGCCGGGAAGTGCCCGTGAACCCCGCGGGGACTCAGCACGGAACTGTAGGGCCGCACGGGGGCGGGCCCCACCCACCGGTTCCAGTCGAGGCCCGGTTCCATGGGTTCCTCGGCCAGATCGCAGGGTCGACCGGGTTCGCCCACCTTGCAGGTGACGCGGGTGAGCTTTCCGATGACTCCGTTCCGGACCAGTTCGCAGGCGATGCGGAACTCGCGCATCGATCGCTGCATCGAGCCGGTTTGCAGAACACGGCCGGTGGACTTCACCGTGGCCATGACCTGGATGGCTTCATGGATGTTGTGCGTGAGCGGCTTCTCGCAATAGACGTCCTTGCCCGCCTTCAACGCAGCCAGGGTGATCAAGGCGTGCCAATGATCCGGGGTGGCGATGCAGACGGCGTCGATGTCCGGGCGCGCCAGCACTTCCAGAAAGTCCGAATAGGCCCGGCAGGCGGAGGGCCCCTTCTCGGGATGGGCGGCGTGATACTTCTCCACCCGGGTCAGCGCGTCGTTGCGGCGCTTTTCATCGACGTCGCACACCGCGAGCACCTTGACGTTGCGGGCAATGAATCCGTCGAGCAGGCCCCGGTTCTGGAGTCCCATACCGATGAAGGCCATGTGCACCAGCCGGCTGGGCGCGGTCTCGGCGGCGCGAAGCCGGGAGGAAAGGATCAAGGGGCCCGCCGCGGCGGCGCCAAGTTGGGCGAGGAAGGTTCGACGATTGGAGTTCACGGGGTTCAATTCACCCAGGGACGAGCCTGTTTGATCGAGAGTATTCCATCGCGGGTCACCTTGAACTCGATCTCCATGGCGAACCCGGTGTCGGTCGCGGGAATCCGGTACAGGCTGCGGAACGAGCTTTGGATCCGGGTGAGGTAGGTCCGAAGCTGGCCGAGGTGGATCGGGTTGAGAAGGCGCACGCCATCGGGCACGAGATTGGAGGCGCGCACCAGGGTGGATCCGGTGCCGGTGGCGGAGAGCAGAACTTCCTCGG
The DNA here is from genome assembly GCA_964476125.1 of uncultured Verrucomicrobiota bacterium. Classification (GTDB taxonomy): domain Bacteria; phylum Verrucomicrobiota; class Verrucomicrobiia; order Limisphaerales; family CAIMTB01; genus CAIMTB01. Next base: position 10,394 of record CAYZAE010000159.1, read on the forward strand.
GCACACTGAGCGCGTCCGGGTTGGTGACCAGGTCCTCGCCCAACTGAGTGTTCACGTAGTAGTTCCCCTGGCTCTGGTAGAGTGGGTCCCGCGCCACCGCCACGCCGTTGGCCTGTTCATCGGAAAAATTGGCATGCACCAGCACCCCCATCGCGGCGGCGAAGTGGTCGATGCGATAGAACTCGCGCTCATCGAAGGCCCGGTAGTTCCAAAGGCTGGCGAACACCTGCTTGAGGGTCTTGGACAGATGCCCCTCGTCCGGGCGGTGGGTGAAAGAATCGTAGAGTCCGGCCCCGCTGAACCCGGGCAGATCCTCGTTGTTGGTGCTCGACCGGCAGCGAATCGGGGTCCCGCTCGGGAACGACGCCTGCAATTCCCCCAGCGCCGCAGTCATCCAGTCCGGAATGGCTCCGTCCCTGAGGCGCTTCCTGAATTCCGCCAGCTTCGCCTCCTGCACTTCGGCACTGGCACGGAAGGCGGGATCGGCCAGGAGCCGGGCGACCACGTCGTAGAGTCCGTTGAACTTCATGAACTCGTCGTAGAAGTAAAACGGGATGCCGAAACCGTCCGGGATCACCCCGGCCGGAAACCCAAAGGTCCGCATCGTCGCCACGTTGGCGGCCTTCACCCCAAAACTGTCGGAGTCGGCGAAAGCGATGGCACCGAGGGGACGGATCTGGGTGATCGAAAGATCACGGGGCGGCACCTGCGATTGGGTGGGACGCAGGGACGCGAAGTAGGCATCGACCTCCGCGAGGCTGGCTTCCCGGATTTCGTAGCCGTCGGCCTCGACCTTGTAGAACACGTTCTTGCCGATCAGGGACGCGATCCGGTCGTTGGTGGACGCGCCGATGATGAAGGCGTTCGGGCTGTTGTCCTGGATGGCCCGGAGGTTCACGTGGGACAACGGGGTCTGGGGCACCTCCGTGATGATGCCGGCCACCCGGGAAAGTTCGTTGGGCAGGCTTCGAAAGAGGACGATATCCCGGGCCGTGGGCCGTTCCCCCGGAGCCATGACGCGCAACCGGCCGAACGCCTGGGAAACATGGAGGGGCAGATACCCGATGTTCCTCGGGAGCAGATCCGCGTCGAGATAGACCCCGATCCGGGACTTCGCGTAGAGCGCTTTTTCCTGCGCGACCCGGTTGATGGCGGGACCGATGGGGTGGTAACCGAGGTTATTGCGGAGAAACGGCGCGTTGGCGGCCACCAACTCGTGGGCCAACTGGACCCGCTCGAACGGAAACGAGTCGTTGGGCTCGTACTCGAG
>CAYZAE010000159.1:11763-15044 GCA_964476125.1 uncultured Verrucomicrobiota bacterium
TGTCGGCCGGCGCGCTCCGGGCGAACTCCACCACCTGATAGAATCCTCCCTCGCCGCCGGCTCCGAGCGATTCCGTCAGCACGGTGGTTCCCTCCTGTCCAGGCTGGATGGCAACGGCCTGGGTCGTTCCACCTCCCAGGCGGGACGTGCGCCGCAGCACATAATAATGGTGGGCCTCCGATTTCACCCGGACCTGGAAGCGTCCATCCCGGGTCAGCACCGGCAGGGATGGCGCGGAAGCCCCGGGCTCGATGGCCAAGGCGTCAACGCCCCAGAGCGCCAGGAACGGGAGTATCCAACGGAACCAGGGCGGGACACTCCGTGGCGTCAGAGGGCTGGGCACGGCGCATGCGTTCATTCACAGACCCTAGGAAAGCCTCCATTAAGAATCCATTAAGCCGCGCTGCACACGAAGGGGGGGCGGTGCTTCAACAATTCATCCCGCGCGGGCAGCAGGGTCAATGCGCGGAGGGAACCGCCGAAGATTCCTCCCTGACACGAACCGGTCCGGCAGGCGAAATCGGTCCGTGCTCCAGCCTCATCCCCTGTCCCAGTACCGGTTCCTTCCCGGCATCGAACCCTACTCGTGCGGCGTCGTCGCCGAACCCGGCTGGCGCATGGAACGGGTTTCCCTGCCCGAATGGCTTCCCTGGCGCGAGGGGTTTGAGTTCGTGGATGCCTTCCTGGCCCGGCGCGGACTGCCCCGTCAGGCGCTTTGCGCGATGGAACTGCGATCCCCCGCCCCGTTTCCCATGAACGGGTTCATCGACTTCAACCGCGGCTACTGCGATCTGCTGAAAGCCTGGGGGCTGCTCGTCAACGGACAGAACCCCGTGGCCCGAACCAACGTGGTGCCCCTGGACGCGCCCCCGGCCGAGGTGGTTCTCCATGCGTTCACGGTCGTCCGCCCGAGCCCCACCCCCCACCGCCCCACGTTCATCGTGGCCGGGGCCGGGGAACTGCGCGACGCACGCCTGGAGGCCAGGGGCATTGTTCGGTCCGGAGACCTCTCGGCGGAGGCACTGCGCGAAAAATGCGATTACGTGCTTTCGGTGATGGAGGATCGCCTGCGTGGACTGGGAGTCTCCTGGAACGAGGTCACCCAAACCAACGTCTACACGGTTCATCCGCTGGAGGAATCCCTCCGGGACCGCCTGCGGGCGCGCCTGGGAGCATCCTCGCGCTGGGGCATCACCTGGAATGTCACCCGTCCCCCGGTGATCGACATCGAGTTCGAGATGGATCTCCACGGCCTCACCTCGGACGCCCCAATCTGATTTCACCTCGAAGCCGGTCCCGCCAAAAAAAGCGGGGCGCCCCTTCCAGGAAGGGACGCCCCGACCTTTGTCTGATCCGGGTCAGGCCTCCGCCTGGAATCCGGATCGCACCGAATTACTTGCGGCGGACGAGACCGAGGCCGACGAGACCGAGGCCCAGGAGCGTCATGGTGGCGCCAGCGTCAGGCGTGGGCTTGGCTTCCGAACCCGCGGCGAAACCGAGCACAGGGCCGGATCCGGTCACCACGAAGGTCCAGGTTCCAGGCGTCGGGTCGAAACCAGGCGCTGTGATCGTGCCCTTGCCGGACGCGTTGAACTGGGTGGCGCTGCGGAAATCAATGTTCAGGGTGGTCAGGTCGAAGACGAAACCATTGCCGGACCAGAGACTGCTCACAGGAACAGTCGCCGGAGCGTTGCCGAGGCCGAGGGGCAGACCGAAGAGCCCGGCAGCCGTGGTCACCGAGCCGCCGACGGCGGCAAGATCCCCGGTCGTGCTGACCACCATTCCGCTGCCAGCAAACAGGAAATCCGTTGCGAGCGTCAGGTTGGGGTTGTTCGGCTTGGTGGCGCTGATGTAGCTGAGCGTGCCGGTGATTTGAGCGGCCTGGGCGGAGGTGCCGAGCGCAAAGCCGGCGAGGGCGCCGAGGATCGATTTCGTGAAGGTCGAACGAGTCATGGGTAGGTAGGTTGGTTGGTTCGTTGGTTGATGAATCGGTGGACGCTTCGCTGGAGTTAGAGCTCGACCACAGATCTGACAGCGACTGCGATCAACGCCCCCAGCGATCCGCCACCTGCCCCTCCTTTAGCAGCCCGGATGCCACCTCTCCCCCGACACGCTCAACCCAAGACCTAACCACCTTATTTCCAGCAGTTTAAAAACTAGTGCAATTCTTTACCGCAATAGTACTTAGTTTTCTTATGTAATGTTTCTGTACAACTACGCAGTTTTAATTACGCAATGGTGAGAGTAGTTTTACGCAGTTATTTTTACTAAATCTTTGTCCCGCAGAAATTTCCATCGAAGCGCGGGGCCCGGGATCGGACTGTAAAAAAAACCGACACCCGAAAATCGGCGTGTCGGTTCATTTGTCGGATTTCTAAACAGGGACGGGCAGCGACCCCGCCCCTCTCCCCCCCAAGCCCGCACGGATCTCCCCGCGCCTTCCCGACGGACCGTCGGCCTCTCCAACAGGACCCCGGACCACTCCACCGCGGCGGAGTCGATCCTGGCGCCATTCCGGAACCCGACTCAGACGGTCCTGACCCGGGCGGACACCGTCAGGATGCCGGCCGGTCCGTTCGGTTCGACGTACAACGTGGCGGCGGTTCCCGCGCCCTTGAACAAGGTCTGGTTTAGCGGGCCGGTCGCGGAGGTGGCGAAAGACCGGGGCTGAAGGGCCTCCCCCACCGAGGGTCCGGCGAGGACCTGGTACTCGACGTTGCGAAGCGCCTCGAAGGTGATGGCGACCCGCCCGGCTCCACCGACGCCGGAGTTCACCTGCTGCACGGACAGATCGTAGGAGGGCAGATCGAGAAGTTCGACGGCCAGCACACCTTCCTCCACCAACTCCACCGGATAGGAGGTCAGCGGCAGGGTGGCCGGTCCGCGAATGACGGAGCCGTCGACCGCGAACCGGGAGCCATGGCAGCCGCAGGTCGAGGTTTTACCCTGGCTCGAAACGAAGGCGGGAATGTTGCAGGCCGCATGGGTGCACTCGGCGCTCAGGCAGTAAAACCGGGAACCATCCTTGGTCACGATGAATGGAGGCATCGGTCCAAGCACATTGAGCGCCGTGAAACTCAGCCGCACCGAACCGAAGGCCGAATTCAACGGCGCAAAATCGGCCAGGCGCAGTCGCAGAATCCCGGTCCCCGAGGCCGCGGCCGCAGGCGCCACCGCCGCCACCGCGGTTCCCTTCCAGGGAACCCCCGAAACCACCGACACCGCCCCGCCGAAGGCCAGCAGCCTGACGCAATCCCGGCGCGATCCGGCCGGCCCCGTCC
>CAYZAE010000160.1:0-15033 GCA_964476125.1 uncultured Verrucomicrobiota bacterium
CCCACTCCCCTCAGGCCTCTCCGCCACGGAGTTGTTGTGCCGCGCGCGAAACGTGTTTGATTGGTCGCGTACGCATTCGTGAGTTCACGGATGCCTCGTCGTTCCACACAGACACCATGAAAGATTTGAATTCCATAGGGAGAATCGGCAGCCGTGCCCTGCGCGGTCTGGCCGCAGTTGTCCTGGCCTTGGGAAGCCTGCATGCCGGCGTGGCCCGGGCTCAGGAGGATTACGTCGCCGCCACCTTCGATTCGGAGGATCAGGTGAGCGGATGGGCCCGCTGGTGGGGCGCGGCAGCGCAAAGCTATGCGTTCGATGATTCGGTCGATGCAGCCGGCTCCACGGCCTCAGGCTCCCTGAAGGCCACCATCGACTTCGATCTGGCAACCTTTGCCGGAGACAACCAGTTCGCGGTCCGGGGCGATTTTCCCGGGGGTGCAACCGTCGACGGCACCAAGTACACCAACCTCGTCATGAAGCTGCGTTGGGCGGCGACCTCGCCGAAGACGGCGGGTGGGGATTTCGGGTACCTGGAGTATGGGTTCCGTAATTCGGACTGGTCGCAGACCTGGCTGGGCGGGCAGTCCATCGCGGCGGCGTCGGGGGATGCCTGGACGGAGATCAAGGTCCCGATCGCGCCGACCCTGGCGAAGCTGGATACGATTGCCGGCGTGGTGCTCAAGCTGTGGTCGGGGGGCGGGGGAGGTCTGACGGGCACGACGGTGTTTTGGGTGGATGACGTGAAGTTGATCGCGAAATCGAACACGGAACCCCCGCCGGCGCCCGCGATCCAGCTGCGCGGTGCCACCGCCGGACTGCGGTTGGCGGCGAGTGCGGCCGGTCAGCAGTACCAGCGTCAGAACATCCGCACCCTGGCGGCGGATGCGGACGGAAATCCCCGCTCGTATGGCTGGCTGGGTCGTTCCGAGCCGGTGACTTATTCCTTCACGGTGAAGGATTACCCGGATGCGGCGCATTCGGGATTCCAGACGCACCTGCTGCTCGTTCCGGAAGCCGGCATGCCTTATGGCCCGGGCGACACCTCGATTGATTGGAATGCGCCCCAGACCATTTTCGTGCAGCTGGCGAACAATGCCGACGGCACGGCGGCGGCGCGGTTCATGTACAAGACCAATCAGCCGAGCGGCAATTCGATGTTCTGGAACGAAGATCCGGCGACGGGTCCGGCTGGGACACTGGCGGTGCTCGGCGCGCCCTCGGCGGTCGGGACCTGGAGCGTGATTTTCAAGAACGACACTGAAGTCACGATGGCCGGGCCGGGCGGCGCGATCACGAACTTCACCCTGCCCTCGGCTTCCGCGGCGCTGTTCGCGGAACCTCTGTTTGCCTACTTCGGCAGCCAGCCCAACCAGATGGCCAACATTGGCCAGGCCGTGACGATGTCCTCGATCTCCATCGTGGGCAACGGGACGCCCCTGCAGGATTCGTTCACCGGAGATGCCCTCGACACGACCAACTGGCAGGTGACGGCTGCGGATGCCCCGGGCATTACTCAGGTGCCTCCGACCGCCAAGTACTGGCTGGCCTGGGACGCGCCGGGAACCGGGTTCGTGGTGCAGTCCGCGCCCAAGCTGGGAGCCGGCGCCTGGGTCGAAGCGGGCCTGTCGAATGTCGTCCAGGTGGGTTCCGAAAAGATGGTGATCGTGCCCGCCGCCAATCTGCCCTCGGGTGGCGCCGGTTTCTTCCGGTTGGCGAAGCCCTGATTCAATTCATCAATTCAGCACGGTCGTGCGCTCCCGGATCCACGCCAGGTCGCGGCTCCGGGGGGACGACAGATTGTGCATGATGCGGGCGCCGGGGCTGGCGGTCTGGAAGACCTTCGGATCGAACCACCGGTGGGCTTCCACATGACCATCGGTGAAGGAGATCACCCCGCCGTTGTTGTGATGCGCGGCGGGCAGATGGAAGAACAGGTCGCCGCTGCCGGTCGCACCGGGCATCAGCACAATGAAGGCCGGAGTGCAGAGGCTTTGCGGACTCAGGTCCTGGAAGAGAAACGTGGAGGACGGCGCCAGGAGGTCGGAGGCTTTCCGATACGTCCGGTACCGCGTTGAGACGCGGTTATCCAGGGTCGAGTTCGGGTTCAGGTACGCGTTCATCGCATAGCTGCGGACCTGAGGCACCGGACGTCCCCGGCGGACGACGAACGAGGTCTTGTCCGAGGGACACTGGTAGGTCTCGCGGGTGCGGAGATACCCTCCGAACGCGGCGTAGCGCGGGTCCACGACGTACATCGGGTTGGTGAAGGCCGGCACGAAGTTGTGGTAGTCGCCGGCCACCCAGAGCTTGGTGGCGCTGTTCACCCCGGGAACCAGATTGCCGTTCAGCACCAGGTTGTCCCCGAAGTCCGAGGCATACAGCGTCCAGGTGGTGGCCAGCTGCCGCTCGTTGTTCAGACACTTGATCCGGTGCGCAGCCCCCTTGGCGCGACCCAGTGCGGGGAGGAGCATGGACGCCAGGATCGCGATGATCGCGATGACGACCAGGAGCTCGATCAGCGTGAACGCTTTTCGGTCGCGGCTCGAAACGTGGGTGGACGTTCGCATGGTGCGGGGTTCCGCGGACGGCAGGGCGAACCTCGGCGCTTCGGTCTGTTGGCCGTGATGCGGGGGTGCCACCGTCTGGGAACCTGCGAATCAGGGTCCTCCCGCGGTGTTTCGTAAAGCCTCTTCCTGGGCTTGACCTGAATACTACCGTAGTAGTACTAACACGGTCGTTTTCACGATATGGAATCCCCCAACCCTCGTCTTGGGGATCTTCAATTGAGGATCCTTCAGTCGCTCTGGGCCCGGCCCGGCGCCTCCGTTTCGGAGGTTCACGCCGAGCTTCGTCCCGAGCGTGATCTCGCCTACACCACCATCGCCACCATGCTTCGCAAGATGGAGGCGCGCGGTCTGGTGACGCACACGGAGGAGGGGCGGACTTACCTTTACTCGGCGGTGGTCCGGTCGGAGGACGTCAACCGCAGCGCCGGCAGTCATTTTGTGGAGCGGTTGTTCGAGGGCAGTCTGACCGATGCCGTGAGCCATCTGCTGACCACCCGCGAGGTGAGCCGTGAGGAATTGGACCGGTTGGAGAAGCTGATCAAGGACGCGAAACGGAGGGTGCGATGATGACGGGCCTTGGCGGGATTCCCTGGGGCGCCCTGGTTGGGCGGTTGTTGATCGAAGGCGTGTTGCTGTCGGGCATGGCGTGGCTCGGGGCGCGTGCTGTTCGTTCGTTCGCGGGCCAGCGCCTGATCTGGCGGGCGACCCTGGCTGGCATCGGCCTGCTTTTCTGCGTTGAACTCGCCGATCTACGTCCGCGCTGGAGAGTGGAGGTTTTGAAGACTTCCGTGGCGGTGGTGGCGCGTGGGGAGGTTGTTGCGCAACCCGTGCCGGACCCCGCGGTGAAACCGGTCGTGGGTCCGCTGGTTCCTGCGGCACCGGCGAGGGGGGCCGAGGAGGGGCCGGTTCGCGAGTCGGGAGCCTCGGTTCCCTGGCCGGCGCTGGTCTGGCTGGCGGGTACGGTGGGGTGCCTGCTGCGGCTGGGTTGGGGGCGGGTGGGACTGTGGCGGTGGGTTCGCCGAGGCTGGCGGCTCGGCGTGGGTGGGGAGAATGCCGCGGATCTGGAGTTTTGCCGGACGGCCGTGGAGCGGTTGCGGGTGCCGCTGGGGCTTGGGCCGGTGCGGTTGTGGGTGGGGGACGCGCTTCAGGGACCGGTGGCCTTCGGGATCCGGCGTCCGACCGTCGTGCTTCCCGTGGGTTTCGTGCGGCGATTTGGAACGCTGCGGAGCGAGGCGATGCTGGCGCATGAACTGGCCCATCTGGCTGCGAAGGATCCGTTCTGGCTGCTGCTGTCCGATCTCGTGCGGGCGTTGGCCTGGTGGCATCCGGCAGTGGTGTGGGTCTGCCGGAAGCTTCGGGCCACCAGTGAACTGGCGGCGGACGAGGCGGCGGCCTGGGTGCCGGGTGGACGTGAAGCGCTGGCTGAATCTCTGGTTACCTTTGGTCGTGAATTGCTGTCGCCGGGGACCGTCCGCGGACTTGGGGTGGCTGGGGATGGATTTCGTTCGCAGCTGGCGCGGCGGGTGGTGGCGTTGTTGCAGCCCGGGGAGGCGAGTCGACCCTGGGGGGCGGGCCGGCAGGGGGCGGTTTACGGACTCACCCTTGTCGCGGTGGCGGCCGGAGCGACCGCTCCGGGGCCGGGCCGTGATTGGGGCGGGGTTGGGGGCGTGATGCCCGCGTTGTTTGCCGCTGCACCGGCACCCGGAGGAACTCCCGCTGCCACGGCGCAGGTGTCTGCACCGACGCCCTCCGGCGGCGCTGGGCAGGCGGGGAACGCACCGCTGTCGACGAACGCGGCCCCGGCAGCCGCACGGACGATCGTGGTCGACACCAACCGCATCGTCAGCCTGGAGGTGAAGTTCGTGGAGATCCAGGACCGGGGCGCCCAGGACCTCGGACTCGATTGGTTGTTTGGACAGTCCCCAACCAACAATCCCGTGGAAAAGCAGCAACGATCGCCTGGGCATGTGGCGGATTCGGGGAATCCCGCGGGTCCGAATTTCCGTATCGACGTGCTCGAATTGGGGGGGCAGTCGGTGACCCTGAGCGAGGTTCAGTTCGCGGCCTTGCTGCGCCGGTTGGAGGGGCGCGGAGGCCTGGAGGTGAAGGCCGCGCCGCGGGTGACCACCTATTCGGGGCAGCAGGCCCAGGTGCAGATCCAGGAACCACGAACCGTCTTTGTGGGGGTCGAGACCGTGCAGGGTTCCCCGACCAATGTTCCCCACGTCAATTACCGCACCCAGCCGTTCCAAGTCGGGCAGGCGGTGGACATCATTCCGGTCGTGAAAGGCGACACCATCCACCTCCGGGTGTTGGCTACCACGACGGAGTTTCTCGGGTACGACGATCCGGGTGTCTTTGTGCCGGCGCCCGGAGGCCTTCCCGGCCAACCGGCGGGGCCCCCGGGACTTCTTCCCCTTCCGAGGATCCGGGTGCGGAGCACGGCCACGGAGGCGACGGCTGAGGCGCCCGGGACGCCTGCCACCCCGGTGGGCACGGCCCCGACCGGACCGGTATTCGGAGCGGTCGCCCGGTCCGGGGAAACGCTGGTGCTGCGTGGGCCGCAGGTGACCGAGACGATCCGGTATTCGGACAAGGTTCCCAGGTTGAGTGACATCCCGATGCTCGGTCGATTTTTCCATCAGGAGGGGACCAACATCGTCACGAAGCGGCTCTACGTGTTTGTCACGCCGGTGATCGAGCAGGGACAGGGCTCGCGCCCTCCTGCCGCCGAAACGACCCAACCCTCGGCGGCTACTCCCGCGTCGCCCGATCCACTCTCCTGGCAACCCTGGTCCGTTGACGCAGTCGCCGCCGCCCGGAACTCGGGGCATCCCGTGCTCGTCGATTTCACCGCCGACTGGTGCCTGAGCTGCAAGCTGAACGAGCGGACGTCCATCGCCATCGAACCGGTTCGCCGCCGGCTTGCGGAACTGGGGGCAGCCATGTTCCGGGGCGATCACACCCGGGCCTCGCCCGCCATCACCGAGGAACTGAAACGTTTCGGTCGGGCGGGCCTCCCGCTCGTGCTGGTCTATCCCCGGAATCCGAACCTTGAACCGATCGTGCTCCCGGAAGTACTCACGCCAGCCCTCGTTCTCGAGGCCCTCGACCAGGCGGGACGCTGACGGGCGGGCCAACCCCGGGCTGCGGGACGGGCTCCTGATTCGGGAGAAAAGGTTCACCCCAGAGGGCACAGAGGGCACAGAGAGTGGGGGATCGAAGGCATCGACCCGGGATGCAGCGGTGACTTCGATGGATTCATGAAACCCCAGGGATGATCCGGGGGCGCCGAGCCAATTCTCTGAGACCCGAATCCCCTCCCGCTTCCTCTGTGCTCTCTGTGGTGAAAGACTTTTCGATGGTGGAGAGCTGACCTCATTGCTGCACGCTGGATTCCCGATCCGGGAGGAAGGTTCACCACAGAGGACACAGAGAGCACAGAGAGAGTAGGGGAGCGAAGGCATCAACCCGGGGTGCAGCGGTGACTTCGATGGATTCATGAAACCCCAGGGATGATCCGGGGGCGCCGAGCCAATTCTCTGAGACCCGAATCCCCTCCCGCTTCCTCTGTGCTCCCTGTGCTCTCTGTGGTGAAAATCTTTTCGATGGCTTAGGTCTGATTCCATTCCCTGTTCGACCCCTCAGAGATGTGCGGAAAGGAACGGAGGGCCGCTTTTGGAGCGTGTCGCGACTCCGGGTTTCGATCACCCTTCGACCCATGAAGCGAGTTCGGAACGGCAGCGTGGGCGTCATCGCACGGTTGGCAGTTTCCCTGGCATTCCTGTCGACGGCGACCCGCGCGGCGGAGGTTCCCGGATCGGTGATTCTTCGCGAGGCCCTGGTGCTCGATCCGGTGGGGGGCCGGGCGGGGCGGAATACCGTGGCCATCGACGTGGTGGAGTCGCGGATTGTTGCCGGGACTTGGACGCCGCCCCGGGCGGGTGAGGAACTCCCCGGTTCGGAGGGACGTGTGCGGGCCTGGACCAACGCCGTGGCGGCTGCGGATGGTTGGTTTTCCGGCCGCGCATTTCGGGGCGGGCACGCCTACTTCGAATACCCGTCCTCGGAATCGCGCGTGATGGTCCTGACTGCGGCCGGCCATTCGATGGCCTATGTGAATGGCGAACCGCGGGCGGGCGATGTCTACGGGTATGGGTACGTCCGGCTCCCGATCCAGCTTCAGCCGGGAACCAATCAACTTCTGTTTGTGGCCGGGCGCGGACGTCTGCGGGTGGAATTGGAACCTCCGAAGTCCGCCTGCTTTTTGAACCTCGGCGATCCCACCACTCCCGATCTGATCACCGGCCAGCGGGTGGCCGACTGGGCGGCGGTGGTGGTGGTGAACGCGACCACGAACTGGGCGGACCGCCTGGAACTTCGGTCCACGGTCGAGGGCCGCTCCGTGCGAACGGCGGTGCCGCCGATTCCGCCCCTGGGGGTTCGGAAGGTGGGGGTCCGACTCGAAGGTCCGGCGCCGAAGACCGAGGGAAAAAGTCCGGTGACCCTGGTGCTCTCGGGCCCGGGCGGACGCCGTGACGTGCTCGATTCGGCCACGTTGGAACTCCGCGTTCGCGGGCCGGGCCAGACCCACAAGCGCACCTTCGTCAGCGACATCGATGGCAGTGTCCAGTATTTCGCGGTCAATCCGGGTTCAGGCGTCGCGCCGGACGGCACCTCGGCGCTGTTTCTATCGCTTCATGGCGCGAGCGTGGAGGCCATCGGGCAGGCCGATTCCTATGCCCCAAAACGTTGGGGCACGATCGTGTGTCCGACCAACCGGCGTCCATACGCCTTTGATTGGGAGGACTGGGGGCGCCTGGACACCCTCGAAGTGCTCGACCAGGCGATGCGCGCGTTCCGGCCGGATCCCTCCCGCGTTTATCTCACGGGCCATTCGATGGGCGGCCATGGCACGTGGAACGTTGGCGTGACCTTCCCGGACCGTTTCGCCGCCATCGCACCGAGCGCCGGTTGGATCAGCTTTTTCAGTTATGCCGGCAGCGACCCGTTCCCGAACCCGACACCCGTCGAACGCATGTTGCGTCGGGCTGCGGCCTCCAGCGACACGCTGGCGATGTCGACGAACCACCTCCAGCACGGCGTCTACATCCTGCACGGCGATGCCGACGACAATGTCCCGGTGCGCGAGGCCCGCAAGATGCGCGAGGTCTTGGGGGCGTTTCACCGGGACTTCGACTGGCATGAACAGCCGGGGGCGGGTCATTGGTGGGGAAACTCGGACGAACCCGGTTCGGAGTGTGTCGATTGGCCGCCAATGTTCGATTTCTTCGCGCGCCATCGCGTGCCTGAAAGCGCGTCCCTGCGGAAGATCCGGTTCGTCACGGTCAACCCGGGTGTCTCGTCACGTTCCCACTGGCTGCTGGTGGAAGGCCAGGAACACGCCATGGAACCCACCCACGTGGAGGCCCAGTGGGATCCGGGGTTGGGCCGGTTGATCGTTACGACGTCGAACGCCCGTCGGTTGGCCTTCGATGCGGCCATTCTTGGGACACCGAAGGAGGGGTTCCGGGTGGAGATCGACGGACAGAAACTTGAGGGATTGCGACCGGAAGGGCGGGGAACCGGTTCGCTGCTGCGCATCGCGAAAAGCGGGGACCGTTGGAGCGGGGCGGGGGAGTTGCCGGCGGAATACAAAAACCCGGTGCGCAGCGGCCCGTTCAAGGACGCCTTCAGGCATCGCATGATTTTCGTCTACGGAACCCGGGGCACGCCCGAGGAAAACGCCTGGGCTCTGGCGAAGGCGCGGTTCGATGCGGAATCGTTCTGGTACCGCGGCAACGGCTCGCCGGAGGTCATGCCCGACACCGCGTTCGACGCCGTCCTGACCCGGGATCGCGGTGTCATTCTGTACGGCCATGCCGACATGAATGCGGCGTGGCCGCTGTTGATGTCGATGAGCCCGGTGCAGGTGCGACGCGGCGCGGTGGTGGTGGGGGATCGAAGGGTGGAGGGCGACGACCTCGGTTGCCTCTTCCTCCAGCCGCGACCCGGTTCGGCGACTGCGTCCGTCGGGGTGGTGGCCGGCAGCGGTTTGAAGGGACTTCGCGCCACCCAGCGATTGCCCTATTTCATGGCCGGTCCGGGTTATCCCGATCTCCTCCTGCTCGGACCCGGAGTGTGGGAGCAGGGAACCAAGGGCATCGTGGCGGCCGGATTCTTCGGCGAGGACTGGTCGGTGCAACGCGGCGAATTCGCCTGGCGCTAATCTCCCTACTCCCTACTCCCATCTTCACCTCTTCGGCAGAGCAAACGCCCAGTAGGCATTGCCGGGTTTGGTTTCCGCCTTGCCGCCACCTCCGGCGGCGATGACCACGAACTGCCGGCCGTCGATTTCGTACGTGGCCGGGGCGGCGTAACCACCGGCGTCGAGTTGGAATTCCCAGAGCACCTTGCCGTTCCGCTGATCGAAGGCGCGGAACCGTTCGTCCCGGGTGGCGCCGATGAACACGAGTCCGCCGTCGGTGACCATGGGACCGCCGATGTTGAAGGTGCCGGTGGGCGGTTCTCCCCGTTTCTCAAGCGCGGGATAGGTGCCGAGGGGCACCTGCCAGGCGATCGTGCCTTGGTTCAGGTCCACGGCGGTGAGGGTTCCCCAGGGACGGCGGTTGATCGGGAATCCCTCGGGATCGAGGAACTCGTGGTGGCCGGTGGCGAGGTAACGGAAGCGATCGGCCCAGGCGAGATTGACGTCGCCGGGGCGGACTCGCTGGTCCTGTCCGTCGCCGTACAGAAACGCGACCAGCGCACGACGTTCGAGGTCCCCGATAGCCGCGAACGACGGCATCTGGCCACGGCCGGTTTCGAGCAGCTGGAGCGCGTTGGTTTTCGTAAGGCGCGAGGCGAGTCCCGCGAGGGAAGGGGGACGGTTGGTGGTGGCGCCGGGGACGGGATCCGCGGCGGCGGCGGCCATGGTCTGCTCGAGCAGTTTGCCTTGGGCACCGTGACAGGTGGTGCAGAGAGCTCCGAAGAGGTGTTCTCCGAGGGCGTTCAGCGTGACGGTCTCGGTGGGTTTCGCCGGCACCATCGCCATCCACTCGGCTTCGTTGCTGGTGTTGATGAACAGGCGGCCGGTGGATGGATCGAATGCGGAACCGCCCCACTCGGCACCGCCGTTGAATTGGGGCAGGACCACGTTCGGGGTGAGGGACGGCGGTTGGTACAGCGGTGCGGGCCGGATCTTTTCGATCTGACGGAGGGCGTGTTCGCGGGCGGCGGGATTGAGATCGGTGACGTCGGCGGGGGTGAATCCCTGCTGTGCGATGGGGGGTGGTCGGAGCGGGAACGGTTGGGTGGGCCAGGCCACCTCGCCCGGAAGATCGGAGGGCGGCACGGGACGTTCCTCGATGGGGAACAGCGGTTGGCCAGTCGCACGGTCGAAGAGGAACACGTGACCGGTCTTGGTCGCCTGCGCGGCGGCGTCGATGCGCCGACCCCCGTGCCGGACCGTCACCAGCACGGGTGGGCAGGGCAGGTCGTAGTCCCAGAGGTCATGATGAACGACCTGGAAGTGCCAGCGCAGGGCGCCGGTGTTGGCATCAAGCGCGAGCACACAGTTGCCGAACAGGTTCATTCCCGGGCGATCGGCTCCGTAGTGGTCGTAGGCCGCCGACCCGGTTCCGGCGAAGACGAGTCCGCGTTCGGGGTCCAGCGTGACTCCGCCCCAGGCGTTGCAGGCCGCGGCGGTTCGCCAGGATTCCGGCGGCCAGGTTTCGTACCCGGCCTCCCCGGGTTGGGGAATGGTGTGGAAGATCCAGCGCCGCTGGCCGGTGCGGACGTCGTAGGCCCGAATGTGCCCCGGGGCCTTGGCCGCCGGGCTGTCATCGACCCGCGATCCGAGAATGAGGAGGTCGCGGTAGGCGATGGCCGGCGTGGTGAGACCGACGCCCTGCCGCAACAGTTCGCGGTCGAGTCCTGTTCGTAGGTCCAACCGGCCCGCGTCAGCGAAGTTCGTGACCGGACGGCCGGTGGCGGGATCGAGGGCGAAGAGATAGTTGCCGTAAGCCGAGAAGAGCCGGCGTTCCGTGCCTTCACTCCACCAGGTCAGTCCCCGGCTTACGCCGCCTCCGCCGCCCGCACCGCCGTCGGTGGCCGGGTCGAACAGCCAGCGCTGCCGGCCGGTGGCGGCGTCGAGGGCCACGACCTTGAGTCCGGGGGTGGTCAGATACAGCACGCCGCCGATGATCAGCGGATTGCATTCGATCGTGCCGCCCGGGCGGGGCGGTTCGGGGCACCGGTAGGTCCAGGCGGGTTGGAGGCGGTGGACGTTGCGGGTGTTGATCTGGCGGAGTGTCGAGTGGCGCGTGCCGCCTGGGGTGCCGCCGTATACGGGCCATTCCCGATCCGCGCCCCGGGAGGTGGGGGGGCAGAGCAGGGCCATGGACAGGGCGATCAACGCGGGAACTCGACCGGGCATGGGATGATGTAAGCCGGAGCCGGACAAGGACGTCGAGTCCCGGGCCAACAGGGGGACAGGCAATGGGTTTTCCTCAATTGTTTTTCACCACAGAGGGCACAGAGAGCACAGAGGAAGCGGGAGTGGATTCGGGTCTGAATGGGCTGGGTGCCACCAGATTATCCCTGTGGTTTCAAGGCGAACAGGGGGACAGGCAACTGGTTCTTGGTGGAGAGAGGCGAGGGACAGGTCCTTTGGAGTGCTGCGACATGTCGCAGCTTTCGATTCGCCGAAGCGTCGCCCCCCGACGTCGGAGCGCTCCCTGGCGTCGGTTCCCAAGCCCGCAGTGATCAATGGGGTCACGAGGCGAACAGAGGGACAGGCAACTGGTTTTTGGTGGAGAGAGGCGAGGGACAGGTCCTTTGGAGTGCTGCGACATGTCGCAGCTTTCGATTCGCCGAAGCGTCGCCCCCCGACGTCGGAGCGCTGCCCGACGTCGATGGCCCAGCCTGCGATGAATCCAAAGCGGCGTCATGCCGCCGCAGTCCACGACACCCCGCGAATCCGGACTGGCCGCATTTGGGACGGTTAGCCTAGGGTGTCCGCCCGTTTCGGTGAAAAAGTCGGGCACAAATCGGACCCTGTCGTCGGGAGGCTTGAAGGGCCTCGCCGGTGTTCCTGCCTTTTCCAAACCGGACCGCCCTTTTCTGCCATGCACGTAATGACCTCCGCCCAGATTCGTCAGAGCTTCCAGGATTTCTTCCGGTCGAAGCTGCACACGATCGTCTCCAGCTCGAGCCTGATGCCGGACAGCCCGAACCTGCTGTTCACCAACGCCGGCATGAACCAGTTCGTGCCGATCTTCCTGAACGAGACCCCGTGTCCGTACTCGCCCGGGCGGGCGGCGGACACCCAGAAGTGCATCCGCGCCGGCGGCAAGCACAACGACCTGGATGACGTCGGTCTCGACACCTACCACCACACCTTCTTCGAGATGCTGGGGAACTGGTCCTTCGGCGATTACTTCAAGAAGGAGGCCATCGACTGGGCCTGGGAACTGGTGACGGGCGTCTGGAAGTTCCCGAAGAACCGCATCTACGCGACGGTCTATTCGCCCAACAAGGAGAAGAACGATCCGTCTGAATTCGACCAGGAGGCGTGGAACTTCTGGGCCGAACATTTCCGGGCGGCGGGTCTCGATCCCGCCGTGCACATCGTGAACGGCGGTAAGAAGGACAATTTCTGGATGATGGGCGACACCGGCCCGTGCGGTCCGTGCTCGGAGCTGCACGTCGACCTCACCCCGGCCGGCGATACCAAGGGCGCGCTGGTCAACAAGGGCAGCGCCGAGTGCATCGAGATCTGGAACCTGGTCTTCATCCAGTTCAACGCCAACCCCGACGGCACCTTCAGTCCGCTGCCGGCCAAGCACGTCGACACCGGCATGGGTTTCGAGCGGGTGACTTCGATCATCCAGGGCACGAAGGGATTCGTGGACTTCGCCCATGCACGGATTTCGAATTACGAGACCGATATTTTCCGGCCGATCTTCGATCAGATCGAGAAGATGAGCGGCAAGCGGTACGGCTCGACCCTGCCGGTGGCGGGGAGCACGGGGGATACCGAACAGGAGCGCATCGACGTCGCGTTCCGGGTCATCTCCGATCATATCCGCACCCTGAGCTTCGCGATCGCGGACGGCATCCAGCCGGGGAACAGCGATCGGAATTACGTCCTGCGCCGGATTCTGCGTCGGGCGGTGCGGTATGGTCGAAGCCTCGGGTTCCGCCAGCCGTTCTTCTACGAGTTGGTGGACGTCCTGGCGGCGACCATGGGGGACGTTTTCCCGGAGATCCGGGCGCGGCGCCAGCATGTGAAGGACGTGTTGAAGCTGGAGGAGGAGGCGTTCAACCGGACCCTGGACAACGGCATCATCCTGTTCAACGAGGCGGCGGCGAGTGGGAACATCACGGGGTCGTTCGCTTTCAAGCTGTACGACGAACAGGGTTTTCCCCTCGACCTGACGGAACTCATGGCCCGCGAGCGCGGGTTGACCGTCGACGTGGCGGGGTTCAACGCGTTGATGGAGGAGCAGCGGGCCAAGGCGCGGGCGGCGCAGAAGAAGCAGGTGATCGAACTGTCCCAGATCGAGACCAAGACCCCGACGCGGTTCCTGGGGTACGACGTGGCGGAGACGACGGCGAACGTGCTGGAAGTGGTCGAATTGAAGGACCGCACGGCGGTGGTGCTCGATGCCTCGACCTGTTACGCGGAGATGGGCGGTCAGGTGGGCGACACCGGGGAACTTTCCGGGTCGGGCCAGCTGTGGCGGGTGGTGAACACCCAGAAGTCCGGGAACACCTGGCTTCATTTCATCGAGGGCGGTGACGCGCCGGCGTCGGGGGCTGCGGTGACGCTGACCGTGGACCGGTCGCGCCGTGCGGCTATCCAGCGCCATCACACCGTCACGCATCTCCTGCACTGGGCTCTCCACGAGGTGGTGAGCCATGAGGCCTCGCAGAAGGGCTCCTTTGTCGGGCCGGACAAGCTGACCTTCGACTTCAACAGCGCGCCGTTGACGCCCCAGCAGGTGGCGGAGATTGAGCGGTTGGTGAACGAGCGGGTGGTGGAGAACGCGGGCGTGAGCTGGAGCGAGGTTCCGTATGCCGACGTGAAGTCCCGCAAGGACGTCATGCAGTTCTTCGGGGACAAGTATGGTGAACTCGTGCGGGTCGTGCAGGTGGGCGGTCAGTCCGGCGGATTGAACGGTTACTCGATGGAACTCTGCGGCGGCACCCACACCCGGGCCACGGGGGAGATCGGGTTGTTCCGCATCGTGGGCGAAAACGCGATTGCCGCGGGCGTGCGCCGCATCGAGGCGGTGGCCGGTTTGACGGCGTTCGACGCGATGCGGCTGGACCGCGAATTGATCCGGTCGCTGGCCGCGAAGGCCAATTCGCCGGTTGCCGAACTCGAGAAGAAGTTGGACGCCCTGCTGGCGCACCAGAAGGAGCTGGAGAAGGCCCTGAAGGCGGCCTCGCAACGCGAGGCGGCCGGAAAGGCGAAGGAATTCCTGGCCCGGGCCGAGACCATCCAGGGCATTCCCGCGATCGTGGCGAATCTCGGAGCCATCGATGCCGATGCGGCCCTGGCCCTGGTGGAGGCGCTGCGCGGTCAGTTCAAGGGCGTGGTGGTGGTGGGCAGCAGCGGCGGCAGCGTGGCGGTCATGGCGAGCGTTTCGCCGGAATACGTCGCCAAAGTGCAGGCCGGCAAGATCGTCCAGGCCATCACCCCGATCGTGGGTGGCAAGGGCGGCGGCAAGCCGGACTTCGCCCGGGGCGGCGGCAAGGATGCCTCCAAACTCGACGAGGCGCTGGCCACGGTGCGGACCCTCCTGGGGTAGGTCGACCGATGGACTGTTCCCGGGCCAGAACGAGGGATCCGCTGGAGTGGCTTGAGATCTGTCCCGAGTTCTCGGGACCCCTGGCGAACCAGGTTCGGGAATGGATCCTGACCTGGTCGCCCGACCTCGAGGAGTCGATCAAGTGGAACATGCTCTGTTTCTCGGGCCGCAAGCTGGTGTGCGGCCTGAGCGCCTGTCTGCATCACCTCGGAATCACCTTCTTCCGGGGGGCTGAAATTCCTGATCCTGCGGGGCTGTTCGGGCCGCAGAACGGCGAGCGCGCCGTCATTCGCACGGTGCGGCTGACCGGGCTCGACGGATTGAATGTGGCCGCGCTGCGGTCGATGGTGATTTCCGCCGTCGACCTGGACGGAACGCCGTCGCTGCTGCCTGCTGTCCCCCGCGGACGGAGGGAGCCGATTCCGGTGCCTGATTTCTTCGCGGAATCTCTGCGCCGGAAACCCGCGGCTGCCGCCGGTTTCGCACGGATGTCTCCGTCGTGTCAGCGCGAGTACTTGGTCTGGCTGAGTTCGGCGAAGCGACCCGAGACACGGGCGCGGCGGTTGCGCGAGACTCTGGCGGCGGTGACGGAGTCCCGGCGGTGGTCGGAGCGACGGGGCTGAGGGACGACGGGGCGGGGTCCCCGG
>CAYZAE010000161.1:0-10703 GCA_964476125.1 uncultured Verrucomicrobiota bacterium
GCATGTCTTATCCACGCCGCCAGCGTTCGTTCTGAGCCAGAATCAAACTCTCCGTAATTATTCGAGTGATTCTTCGGTCTCTTGCGAGACCATTGAACTTACTAGCATTTTTAGCCCGTCCCTCAGGACGAGCCGATCAAGATGCCTGCTATCGCACAAACCAATTTTCAAAGAACCACGTTCGCCGAGACGACAAATTTACCGATCCTTCAACTTTCGTCGAGGACCTTCCTCTTTGTTATCTCAACCGCAACCGACTCTCTTGCGAGCGCCGTTGCAAACGACGGGACTGTTATGACCTACCCCCTCCCGTCCCTCAAGGGCTTTTTTAAAAATGTTTCGGACGACTTTCTTCAATTCACTCTAACTGCTTCTGCCAGAAATGCTTCCAGTCATCCGAAACTTTGAACTTTTTTCGTCCAACCCGCGCTGTTTTCGCTCAGTGGGACGCGTGACAACCGCATCCCTGACCGCAACTGCCTCCCGAAACCTCTTCCATCTCCGGCAGACGTCCAAGTTCCAAAGTCTTGCTGATGAACTTGTTAATGGATTGCTGGAGCTCCTGGAGCTCCTCTTGGGCGTCCAAAAACCCGCGCGCCACCGGGTTCTGAAGCAGCACTTCGCGCTGCTTTTCGAACTCCGCCACTTCCGCATCCGCCAGTTCCACGCCCTGGGTTTGTTTGTGGTGCAGATGCTCGCCCTGTTCGCTCACGCGCACGTATTGCGCCCGCGCCGCATCATCGATCAGGAACTTTTCCACGCGCAGCCGCGCGCCTTCAAACGCGGGTTCAGCGAGGATGGACCGGCAGAGTTCCTGGAGTTTGGTCTGCACGGTTTCGGACAAGGTGTTCATGGCGTTTCTTCGAATTGCTTTGGCGTTTTGTAGCCGTCGTTCCATCCCAACACAGGCCGGCACGGGCTGCAATCGTCGGAACCATGCCCCCACTCGCACCGGTTCGCCAATGGAGTCGTGCGCCCGTCCCGCTGCCTCGTCATACTTCGCGCATCGCCTCCCCGCACAACCCCTGCCTCATGCCCTCATGACCTCCGGTTCTCCTGCTCTTTTGGTGCGCGCCAGGAGCGCGATCGTGACTCTCACTCTGTTCGCCCTGGCCTCGGCCTTCAGTCCGCGGTCAGGCCGTGGTGACCTCATTTTTCTCTCCGCCGGCAACCTCACCGACGCGCTCCGCACCACTGCGCCCGTGGGCATCGTCGCGCTGGCGATGACCTTCGTGATTATCTCCGCCGGCATTGATTTGAGCGTCGGCAGCCTTGCGGCTCTTTCCGGAATCATTTCGGCCAAGGTCTTGGTGGAGTGGAAGGCCCCTGGACTCGCTCCCTTTGCCCACGCCGCGATGGCTGCCGGGCTCGGAATTGCCGCCTGCGGCGCGATCGGTGCGCTCAGCGGAGTCTTCACTGCAACGCTTTCCATCCAACCTTTCGTCGTCACGCTGGCCGGCATGATTGGCATCCGAGGGCTCGCCTTGTGGATGTCCAGGAACGAACGGATCGGGCTGGGCCTCGGCCAGGATGCTGCGGGTGTGTTTGGAAACGTCCTCTCCCAAAAGAGTTTCATGCTTGGGACATGGATTGTTCTCGCGGTGATCCTGGCCCTGGTGCTCAACCGGACCGTCTTCGGACGCTATGTGCAGGCCATCGGCGACAACAGCACGGCAGCCAGTCTCGCCGGGCTTCCGGTGCGTTCCGTGCGGGTGGCGGTTTATGCGTTGAGCGGATTGCTTTCCGGCGTGGCCGGCGTCCTGATTGCGGCGCGCACCACGAGCGGCGAACCAACCTCCGGCGTGGCCCTTGAACTGGATGCGATCGCGGTGGTGGTGATTGGTGGAGCCAGCCTGGCCGGGGGCCGCGGCGGCATTCTTGGAACCCTGAATGGCGCCCTGATCATCGGCATCGTCACCAACATCCTGGGCCTGCGTAACGTCGACTCCAACCTGCAGCTGGTGCTGAAGGCCGGCATCATCATCCTTGCCGTTGCACTCCAGCGGCGGAAGCTTTCCCCCTGAACCCCGTGTCATGAACGCCCCCTCCCATTCCCGTCGCCTGTTTCTGCTGCACTCCCTGCTGGCTCTCCCGCTGCTGATGAGCGGCTGCGGACCCTCCTCCCAGACCGGCCCCGCGAGTTCCACTCCGGGTTCTGCGACAGCGACCGCACCGGCCCCCGCACCGGCCAAGCGCCTGGTGATTTTCAGTCAGTGCAACAACGCCGAGCCCTATCGCGCCGCACAGAACAAGCGCCTTGAGGAACTCCTCTCCCGCGACGCCTCGATCAAGCTGGCGATCTACGACGGCCAGGCCGATGCCGCGAAGCAGATCTCCCAGATTGAGAACGCCATTCGGCAGAAGCCGGACCTGCTCATTGTGGCTCCCTTGCAGCGGGATTCGCTCTCGCGGGTGATGGGCGAGGCGATGAAGGCCGGGATTCCGACGCTCTGCCTCGAGCGCGACATCGTGGAGCCGAACTACACCTCCTGGATCCGCTGCGACAACTTCAAGATCGGCGAGCTCGCCGGCCAATGGATCGTCGATCACCTGACCCGTAAGAACGGCGAGCCCCGGGGCAATCTGGTGGAACTTCGCGGCATGCAGGGCGTCGAGGGCGCGATCAACCGCCATGCCGGAGCTTTTTCCGTCCTCACCAACCACCCGAAAATCAAAGTGATCCACGACGCCACGGCGAACTGGTTCCAGCCCCAGGCCATGGATCGCATGACCGAGGCGCTCAACGCCCATCCCACCGGCATTGATGTTGTTTACGGCCACAACGACCCGATGGCGTACGGCGCCTACCTTGCCGCCCGCGAGAAGGGGCGCACGAAGGAGATGGTCTTCGTCGGCGTGGATGGTCTGCCGCACGAGGGTGCGAAGTATGTGCAGGACGGTGTGCTGGGTGTGACGTTCGAGTACCCGCTCTGCGTGGACAAGGCTGCTGAGATCGGGCTGCGGATTCTCAACGAACCCGGCTTCAAGCCGGAGAAGACCTACCTCATGGAATCGCGCATCATCACGCGCCCCAACGACGCCACCGCCCCCAAGGGCTGACCGACCTTCCCTTCCCATGAAATCCGTCCCTGCCCCGATTCCGCGGCGACAGTTTCTCCGGCGCGGCGTGTTCACTGCCGCTGCGGCATCGCTGATGCCGAGTTTCGTTCCGGCCTCCGCCCTCGGCCGTTCCGGTGTCCGCGCCCCCAGCGAACGGATCACCATGGGTTTCGTCGGGCTCGGAGGGCAGGGATCGGGCCACCTCATGGGCGGTGCCTGGACTTATATTCCCGGCGGCTACATGGCGCGCCCGGACGTCCAGGTCCTGGCTGTGTGCGATGTGCGGCGGGAACGCCGGGAGAACGCGCGCCAGCGCTGCAACCAGATGTATGCCGAGAAGCTCGGCCAGCCGGGCTTCGACGGCATCCAGGCCTACGCGGATTTCCGTGAGCTTCTGGCCCGGCCGGACCTCGATGCCGTGCTGCTGGCGTTGCCGTACCATTGGGCGGCCCCGATGTCGTTGATGGCCATGCGCGCCGGCAAGGATGTTTACTGCGAAAAACCCGTCGCCATCACGGTGCGCGAAGGGGCGGAACTCGTCGCCACGGCGCGCCGCCACGCGCGCGTCTATCAGGCCGGCACCCAGCAGCGATCCGAGTACGGCGGCAAGTTCCGACTCGCCTGTGAACTGGTGCGCAACGGGCGAATCGGCCAGCTCAAGGAAGTCTACGCCTACCGCCAACCCGGCGCGTTTTTTCCGATGCCCTGGACCTCCGATGCGAGCAAGCCGGTTCCCCCCGGATTCGACTGGGACCTGTGGCTCGGCCCCCTGCCCTGGCGCCCCTACAATGGCGAGGCGGGTCATGCCTTGTCCGGGTGCTTCATCGGGGACGTGAATTGGAGTCCGCACCACTACGACATCATCCAGTGGATCCTCGACCCTGATCCCGCGGCGCCGATCGAAGTCTGGTGCGACGCCAAGGGCGCGCGATCCGAGGACTGGGTGGTTCATTACCGGTATTCCAACGGCGTGTTGGTCCATTCCTCGCCCTATCCCGGCGAGCCGGTGGGCGGTGAAGGCGGCGCCTGTTTTGTTGGAACGGAGGGACGCATCGCGGTGGACCGATCCTCCATCGTCGCTGATCCGCCGTCGGTGCTGCGCTCCCCCATCCGTCCCAACGACCGCCGCGTGTACCGCGCGCACAGCATGTCTGGAAACTTCCTCGAATGCGTCCGTTCGCGGCGCCCGACCCTCTGTGATGCCCCGGTCGCGGTTTACACCATCAACGCGATTCTCATCGGCGGCATTTCCATGATCCTCCGACGCCCGCTGCGCTGGAACCCGGCGCGATCGGAGTTTGAAGGGGATGCGGAGGCGAACCGGCTGCTGGCCTACACCCCGCGACCTCCCTGGCACCTCGGGACCTGACCCAACACGCACGGAAGGCCATGAAATGAAACCCCGATCCCTTTCCCTGCTCGTCCTCGCCGCCTGGGTGATGGCCACCGCCCCTCGGGCCCACGGCCAGACGGAGGAGGAACTGCTGGCCCTGGTTCGATCCGCCGCCTCCGTGCCCGCGCGCGCCGAGGCCTGCCGGCAATTACGTGTGGCAGCCACCACCAACGCCCTACCGGTCCTCGGTCCGCTCCTGCTCGATTCCGAGGAACGCCTGGCCCACGCCGCGCGTCACGCGCTGGAGGGGTTGCCCGGACCCGAGGCTTCGACCGCGCTCCGCGAAGCCGCCTCGCGGGCGCCCCGCAATCTGCGCCTCGGCCTCATTGATTCGCTGGGTTGGCGCGGGGATGCCCACGCCGTCCCGCTGCTCGAACACTGGCTGCTCGAAGTCGATGATCCGCTGGCCGCCGCCGCCGCCACCGCCCTGGGACGCATCGGCAACGACCCGGCCCAGGCGGCCCTTGAGAAGGCCCGCGAGCGCGTCACCCCTCCCGTGGCCCGCGCCCTGAAGGAATCACTGCTGCGCATCGCGGAACGACGCGTTTCGGAAGGCTTGATGTCCCGGGCTCTCGCCCTCTACCGATCCCTCCAGACTCCCACCGAGGACGATTCCGTCCGCCAGGCCGGTTTCGCCGGCGAATTCCGGCTTGTTGGAACCCAGGACAACGCGCTGATCCTGCGAGCCTTGGAAAGCCCCGACGGCGCAGCTCAATCCGCCGCACTCCGGATTGCCGGCGAACCGGACAGCCCGGTTCCCGTCGCGACACTGACCCAGCTCTTCCCGCGTTGCCCGGCGGCCCTGAAGATTGGTTTGATTGCGGCCCTGCATCGACGCGGCGATCCGCTGGCGCTGCCCGCCATCGCGCAGGCCGCGACATCCCCGGAAACCGCCGTTCGCCTCGCGGCCATGGTGGCGCTTGGGAGCCTGGGCGATGCCTCCGTTGTGCCGCTGGTCGCGGAAGCCGCCACCGCCACCGAGCCCGCGCTCCAATCCGCCGCCCGCGACGTGCTCACCCTGATTCCCCGGGGGGACGTCACGGGCGCGATGGTTTCCCTGATTCCTTCCGCGTCCGCCCCCGTGGCGCGCGAACTCTTCCGGGCCCTGGGCGCCCGCGGCGAGGCCTCGGCGCTTCCCGAACTTCTGCGTCTGGCGCGGACCGAACGCGAACAAACCCGCAGCCTGGCCCTCCAGACCCTCGGCACGACCGCGGCCAACAAGGACCTGCCCGACCTGTTCGACCTTGTGCTCGACACCGACGACGCCTCGGTTCGCGAGGAGATCCGGGGAGTTTTCGAGACGTTGATCGAGCGAAACGGCAATGCGCAGGGCCCCGAACTCGATCCCCTGGTGGAACGTTACACGGATGCCCCGATCGCCAAGCGTCTGACCCTTCTTCCGATTGCCGCGCTTTACCCGGACCCACGTCTGCGCGCGGCCCTCCGTCAGGCTCTGGCCACCTCGGACAACCCGGAACTTCGCAATGCCGCCCTGCAGGCCCTGGCCAGCACACGCGATCCGGAACTCCTGCCCGACCTGCTCGCCCAGGCACGCCGATCCGCGGAAGCTTCCGATGTCCAAAGGCTCTCCGCCCTGCTCCGTGGCATTGTCCGGCTGGCCACCGACGAATCGGTACCCCTTCCGCCCGAGCGGCGCGCCTCCACCCTCGCGTCGGCGTACGCCACCACCCGCTCGACCTCGGACCGCAGCACGGTGATCGACGGCCTGGCCCGAAGCAGTCACCGCCTGGCCCTCGAAACCGCAGTCCAGGCCGCCTCGAGCGCGGATGTGCGGCCCGAGGCCGAACTCGCCGCCCTCCGGATTGCCCAGCGACTGGGAGCCTCGGACTTCGATCGCGTGGAGTCGGTGCTCTCCCGGTTGGCCGAATCCGCCCTGGAACCCGCCACCCGGACCCAGGCCCGAAACGTCCTTCGCCTGCTTGATTCAGGCTGGGTCGTGTGCGGCCCGTTCCGGGTGGAAGGCCGGGAAGCCGGGGAATTGTTCGGGGTCCCGTTTGCCCCGGAGAACACCACCGGGGAACCGCCGGTCTGGCGTCGTGTTCCCGGCCTCGCCGATCCCGCCCGAGCCAGCGAAGTCGAGCTGGGCCCGTTCACCGGGGGCAATCATTGCGTCCTGTATGCCCGGACCCGCGTGTACTCGCCGGACGAACGGGACGTGAACCTGGCGCTGGGTTCCGACGACGGCCTCAAGCTCTGGCTCAACGGCACCTTGATCCACGCGAACAACGCCGTGCGGGGACTGGTCCCCGGACAGGACCGCGCGACGGCACGGCTTCGATCCGGTTGGAACGAATTCCTGGCGAAGGTCACCCAGCACACGGCCGGCTGCGGCCTCACCGTTCAGATCACGAACAAGGACGGCAGCGCGGTGTCCGGATTGCGATTCGATGCCCGGGCCGGATCCGCGGCTGAACCGGCCGCAAAGCCGGCGCCCGCCCGGTGACCGAACCCGACGCCAACGACGACGGCCTCGCTGCCGGTCCATGCTTTCCCGGTGGTCCCGGGAAAGCCGGAGTCTGGCCATTTTCCGGCGTCGCGCCGCGACGCATCCGAAACTCACACTGGGTCCAGGGGCTGAAGCCCCTGGCTACCATCGTCCCGTCGCTCCGCGACTTCTGTGCGAGCGACGAAAATGGCCAAACTTCAGACCCCCCGGTAATCCCGAGGGAACCCGGAAACGTCGCCCACCCATGAACGACACCTCGAAATCCGTCATCGCCCCTCGTGTCTGGGGAATTGTCCGCCTGCTTCTGGCCTTGCCGCTTTCCGTCGCCACCCTCGAGTCCTTCGCCGCAGGACCGGTCGCAGAGACCTCCGCGATCAGCGCCACCCTGAGCAACACCGCCCTGGCCGTGGTCTCGCGCTCGAAGGGAGAGTTCAACGCGCCCCCGATTCTTCTGCCCACCCGCAAGATGCCCGACGGTCCCCTGCTGGGAAACGGCGACATCGGGGTGGCGGTGGGGGGCGTGGTGGAGCGGCGGAAATACATCGGCCTCGGGGAATCCGGCGGAGCGAACGTGACCACACGCTCCCTGGAGGTCACCCAGAGCCCCGAGCGCCACCGATTCTACCTGTCGAAAAACGACTTCTGGAAAACCAAGGCCATCTATCCCAACGCGCACCCCGCCCCGATCGGAGGCATCGACATCGCCGTCCCCGCGCTCGCCGGCGGGCGTTATCAGGCGGAGCAGATCCTGGATGGGGCGGAGGTGCGGCACACCCTGACTACCGCGCTCCGGATCGAGGATCCACCGCCCTTCACCCGCGCCGGCACCACGATCCGGTTCCGCAGCTGGGTGGCGGCCACGGAAAACCTGGTGTTCATCGAACTCTCCGTGGACGGCGATCCCGCGGAGACCGATCCGTTTCGTCCCACCTCGCTGGTGGGCATCGACGTCAATCTTTGGCCCGCGACCGGCAACGAGGCGGAGACGGCCACCGGAAACCTCCCGGACGGCTACTGGGCCACCCGCCGGTTCGTGTCGTTAACCAACTCGATCGCGCTGGAGCAGAAGCCTTCCCGGGAAACGAGCGAAGCGGCCGTGGCGCTGCGATTGTTCCATCACCGGAAGGCGGGACTTCCCTGGAGCCGTGGCGATGGCTGGTCCGCCGATCGCTTCGTTCTTTCCGCCGCGCAGCCCGTGATTCTCGCGGCGTCCATTGTCACCGGCGTCGAGTCCACGCATCCCCTCGACGAAGCTCGCCGTCGCGTCGCCGCGCTTACTCCGGAAAGCATCGAGCGACTGCGCGATGCGCATCGCGCCTGGTGGCGGGGATTCTGGTCGAAATCCTTCGTCGAGATCGGCGACCCGCTGGTCGAGAAGTTCTACTATGGCTCGCAGTACCTCCTGGCGTCGTGCAGCCGTAATCCGAGATTCCCGCCCTCCCTCTTCGGCAATTGGATCACCGCCGACGCCCCCTCCTGGCAGGCGGATTATCACCTCAACTACAACCACCAGGCCCCCTGGTGGGGTGCGTTCTCCTCGAACCACCCGGAGCTCGCAGACCCCTACGACGCACCGATCCTCGACTATCTCCCCACCGCGAAGGCCAATGCCCGGCGGTTCCTGAAGGTCCGGGGAGTCTACTACGACGTCGGAGTCGGTCCCCGCGGTCTCGAGACGTCCTTCATGCCCGACGGCCATTCGATTCCCGGCGAGGGCGACCGCATGTTTCTCGGCCAGAAAAGCAATGCCGCCTTCGCCGCGGCCAACATGCTGATGCGGTTCGACCACACGCTGGACCTCGATTACGCCCGCAAGGTCCGACCGTTCCTGCTCGAGGTCGCCGAGTTCTGGGAGGACTACCTGAAGCTCGAGAACGGACGCTACGTGATCACCGGCGACGCCCTGGGCGAAGTCGGGGATGGCGGTTCCGACAAGAACAACTGCCTGTCCCTGGGACTGGTTCGCATGCTGTTCCAGGGATTGCTCTCCATGACCCGGGAACTGGGCACCGACACCGAACGGCACGCCCGCTGGCAGGAAATTCTCGACCGGTTGAGCGATTTTCCGACGTCGGTCGTCGACGGCATCCGCCGGGTGCGCGGCGCCGAATCCGGCCCCGCCGCCAGCCGCATCGGCCCGCTGCGCGAAGCGAGTCGCATCGAGTTCATGGGCATGGTCTGGCCCTCGCGCGTCATCGGTCTCGGCAGCGACCCGGCCTTCCTTCAGGTCCTGCGCGATGACGTCCGTGGCTGGCCCGACCGCGAATGGATCAACCACTTCAACGGTTTCAGCCAGACTTTCCCGGGTGCTGTTCGGGTGGGCCACGACCCCGCCGATATTCTGGTAAAACTCCGCCAGCAGTTGTCTGTCGGCGGTTTTCCGAACCTCATGGTTTTCGCCGGTGGCGGAGGCATCGAGAACTGCTCGGGGGTTCCAGCCACCGTGAACGAGATGCTTCTGCAGGGGCATCAGGGGGTGCTTCGCGTGTTTCCGGTCTGGCCTCGCGAACGGCCGGCCCGCTTTGGACGGCTCCGCGCCCCCGGCGCCTTTCTCGTGAGCAGCGACCTGCGGGAGCGCGAGGTTCAATCGATCCTTATCGAAAGCGAACGGGGCGGACTCTGCCTGCTCGAAAACCCGTGGCCCGGTCGTGCCGTCGAAGTCGTGCGTCCAGGCCAACCCGCCGGGCGAATCGCCGGCGAAAGGCTTCGCCTCGAAACCCGTCCGGGCGACACGCTCTCGCTCCGCGCTGCCTCGCCCACCCCATGAAACGATCCGCTCTCCGCTTCGCCCTCGGCTGTATTCTGCTGGCTCTCCCGTCCGGAGTGTCCCGCGCGGAGAATCCGGTCCTGCCGGGAGCCGACCCGCATGCGCTCGTTTCAGGGGGCAAGGTCTGGCTTTACCCGACCTGGAGCGACGAACCGCGCGGGCAGCGTTTCTTTGCCTTCTCCTCCACCAATCTCACCCAGTGGCAGCGGCACGGACCGGTGCTGGATTTTGCGAAGGTCCCCTGGATCGGCGATGACGGCCAGGCCTGGCACGGCGCCTGGGCACCTGGCGTGATCGAGCACGAGGGGCGCTGGTTTTTCTATTACTCGGTCGGCCCCCAGAACCCCACGCCCTCGCGCCTCGGGGTTGCGGTGGGGACCGCGCCCCAGGGACCGTTTCGTGACTCAGGAAAACCGCTGCTCACCGGGGGCAATGGTTTCGAGGCCATTGATCCGATGGTGTTCCACGACACCCGCACGGGCACGGGGCGGTTCCTGCTCTACGTCGGGGGAAGCGCCGGTGCGAAGCTTCGGGTGTTCGAACTGAACAAGGACCTGGTGAGCTTTGCGCGGGAGATCCCCGTGGAAACGCCGCCCAAGTTCACCGAAGGCGCCTTCCTGCACGAACACGACGGGCGGTACTATCTCTCCTACAGCCACGGAGGATGGCAGCACTCCTCGTACTCGGTGCACTACGCCACCTCGACCTCCCCCACCGGGCCGTGGACTTATCGCGGCGCAATTCTTGTAAGCGACGCGACCCGCAAGGGACCGGGACACCATTCCTTCATTCACCGCCCGGGCACGAACGAATGGCTGATCGTCTATCACCGGTGGGAGAACCAGACCGGCGACGGTCCCTATCGGGGATCCCGCCAGGTTTGCATCGACCGGGTGGAGTACGATGCAGAGGGCCGGATCCGGCCAATTGCGATGACGGGCGGGCGGCCCCGGGATTGATTGTTGATCCCGAACTTTGGGTAGGGCGCGATCTCCGCGCGCGCCACCCCGCACGTC
>CAYZAE010000161.1:10803-14970 GCA_964476125.1 uncultured Verrucomicrobiota bacterium
CTCCCGCAGTTCCCAACCCCACGCCTCATCGCCGCCCCGGCGGTCGTTCCAAAGCGGCAGAGGGCTGCCGCACTCCACATTTTTTTCAGGCGAGCAGCTTGGCCACCACCTGGCCCGCCACATCAGTGAGCCGGAAATCGCGTCCCTGAAAACGGAACGTGAGCCGCTCGTGAT
Organism: uncultured Verrucomicrobiota bacterium; assembly: GCA_964476125.1. GTDB lineage: Bacteria > Verrucomicrobiota > Verrucomicrobiia > Limisphaerales > CAIMTB01 > CAIMTB01. The sequence goes on from CAYZAE010000161.1 coordinate 10,978, forward strand.
CGATGCCCAGGCAGTGCAGGAGCGTGGCCTGGAGATCGTTCACGGACACCGCATCCTCCGCCACATTGTAGCCAAGCTCATCGGTGGACCCGAGCGTCATGCCGGGCCGGATGCCGCCCCCCGCCATCCAAAGGCTGAACGCCTTCATGTGATGGTCCCGACCGTAGTTCCCGTTCCCCATGTCCCCCTGGTTCATCGGGGTGCGCCCAAACTCCCCGCCCCAGATGACCAGCGTGTCCTCGAGCAGTCCCCGCGCCTTCAGATCGCGGATCAGCGCGGCGGAAGGGCGGTCGACGTTCTGGCACGTGCGGGCGATGTCCCCGGGCAGGTTGGAGTGATGGTCCCAGCCCCGGTGATAGAGCTGCACGAAACGGACCCCGCGTTCCACCAGCCGGCGCGCCAGCAGGCAGTTGTTGGCGAACGAGGATTTCCCGGGTTCCGCCCCGTACCGTTCCAGCATCTCCTTCGATTCCTTCCCGAGATCCATCAGCTCCGGAACGCTGGTCTGCATGCGGTAGGCCATCTCGAAGGACTGGATCCGGGTGTCGATCTCGGGATCGCCAACCGCTTCGAGGCGCAGCTGGTTCAGGTCACGCATGCCGTCGAGGAGCCGCCGTCGGACCCGGCTGTCGATGCCCTTGGGATTCGACACAAAAAGAATCGGTTCGCCCTGGGACCGGAACTCGACGCCCTGATGATTGCTCGGGAGAAAGCCGCTGCCCCAGTACCGGGAGAGCAGTGGCTGGTCCTGGCCGAATCCGGAAGTCAGGACCACGAACGCCGGCAGCTGGTCGTTCTCGCTGCCCAAGCCGTACGAAAGCCAGGAACCGATCGACGGCCGACCGGCCTGGGTGGTGCCGGTCTGGATCATGGTCACGCCGGGATCGTGATTGATGGCCTCGGTGTGCAGTGACCGCACGAGCGCGATCTCATCGGCGATGCTCCCGATGTGCGGCAGGAGCTCGGAGATTTCGGTCCCCGACTGCCCGTGCCGTTGAAAGCGGAACTTTGTTCCCACGCAGGTGAGCTTCTGGCCGGCGAGCTGAGCGATACGCTGTCCCTGGGTGTAGCTCTCCGGCATCGGCTTTCCGTTCAACGCGATCAGGCCGGGTTTGTAGTCATAGAGGTCCAGCTGGGACGGGGCGCCGGACTGGAAGAGGTAGATCACCCGCTTGGCGCGCGGCGCGAAATGGAGCGGTTGAATTCGTCCAGCCGGCAGCCCGACGGGCCGGGCACCCTCGGGTGCCGCAGAAGTCCCGGCTCGGGCGAGCAGGCCGCGATTGAGCAGCGAGGCGAGAGCCACGTGTCCGAGGCCGCGCGCGGAACGGCCGAAAAAATGGCGGCGGGTCATCGACTGCAGCCGTTCCGGGGAAAGGTCGGAGGGATTCATGGTTCGGATCATTCCTTCGTGACGGTTTCGTCGAGGTTCAACAACAGGTTCGCCATGCCGGTCCAGGCGGCGAGATCCAGCTGGTTGACCTTCGCGGTCTCGGGCTGCGGCGGTTTGCCGGCGGAGAGAAGATCGAGGGCGGACTGCAAATCCGCCTGGTAGCCATGGAAGAGGTCCTGGTGCACCCCGGCGAGAATTGCGCTCTCGGTGTCGGTGGGCGGCCGGCCGAGCACGGTCCGAAACGCGTACCGGAGTCGCTGCGGGAGCTCCGAGCCCCCACCGGTCACCACCCGATGCGCCAGCAGCCGGGCCGCCTCGACGAATCCCTTTTCATTCAGTGTGACGAAGGCCTGGAGCGGGGTGCAGGTCAGGCTGCGTTGCTCGGTGCAGATGGCCCGGTCCGGCGCGTCGAAGGTCATCAGGGTCGGATGGGGCACGGTGCGTTTCCAGAGCGTGTACAGGCTCCGACGATGGAGGTCCGGTCCCTGGCTCTCCTCATAGCGATTACCTCCGAACATCTTCTCCTCCCACAACCCCGGAGGTTGATAGGGCCTCACGCTCGGCCCGCCCGGAGCGCGCCGACGATCCAACAGCCCGGCGTAATCCAGCGCGCAATCCCGGATCACCTCCGCGCTCAGGCGGAATCGCGGCCCGCGCGCGAGCAGGCGGTTGGAGGGATCGCGCTCGAGCTGGTCCGGGGTGACCTTCGAGGACTGACGGTAGGCGGCCGAGAGAACGATGCGCCGCTGGAACGCCTTGATGTCCCAGCCGCCGTCGATGAATTCGCGCGCCAGCCAGTCGAGCAGTTCCGGATGGGAGGGCAGTTCACCCTGGGTTCCGAACTCGTTCCCGGTCTTCACCAGACCCGTGCCGAAGTACATCGCCCAAAAGCGGTTCACCGTGACGCGCGCAAGGAGCGGATGGCGCGGATCCACCAGCCACTTGGCCAGGCCGAGACGGTTCGTGGGCACCGAAACCGGAAACGCCGGAAGGACCGCAGGAACCCCGGCCGACACCGCTTCGCCAAGGGACCGGTAATCGCCCCGCACCCGGATGCGGGTGGTCCGCGGTTCGGCCATGTCCTCCATCACCCGAAGCGTCGGGATCGCGCGATCGAGGTCCGCGGCCGCCTTGCGTGTCTCCGCGAGTTTCGCGTTCAGCGACACGAGTTCCGGCTGGAAGTGGTCGCGGTGATACTCCCTGAGCTCCGTTCTGCCAGCCTCCGCCAGCCGGCCCGGCGGCACGAAAAGCGCCGACTGAATGTTCCCGGGCAATCCGGCGAATTCCTCCCAACCCCCGGAGGAACTGACCGCCACCCGGAAGCGTCCCAGCACCTGCCCGGACGAAGCCTCGCATTTCAATCGAACCACCAGCCGCACCCCGGCGGCGAACACCACGGGACGGCGGGTGCGAAAGAGGGCACGCCGGTCGCCACGTGCTTTTTCATCGCGCCCATCGTCGCCCCAACCCGTGTCGGCGCGATCATCAAGGGCCGCTCCCACCGGCAATTCCTTCGGTCCGGGATCGGAGAACCCCCCAGCAAACTCCACGGGATAACGCGTCACCGGACCCTTCGAACGACCGAACAGGAATCCATACACGCCGGATCCTCCATGAACCTTGAGGAGCAGGCGGTTGGTTCCGGGGCGGAGCAGCACGAGGACTTCGTCCGGAGCCGGAGCGACGCGGCGGAGAATGGCGCCGCCCTGGACGCGGGCTCCATTCAGCCACGCCTGAAGACCCCCGTCGCTGCCGAGCGTGATCCGGATGTACCGCGATTCCTTCACCTCGAGGGTGCGGTGCAGGTAGGTCACCTGATTCTCGCCTCCCATCGGCCGGGCCTCGCCATCCTTCCAGTCGGGCTTTTCCACCCAGCGCAGGCGCCCGCCGTCGTGGGCTGCCGTCAGGTCCACATCACCTTCCGGAATGAACGCCTTCTCGAACACTTCCTTCGTCGAAGCGGCCTGGAATGGACCGAGGGCCGACCAGGGCCCCCAGCCGATGCCATCGACGGAAGGTTCCGCGGCCGGATCGGCGCTCTCCGCTTCGACCTCAAACCCGGTGACCACAAAGCCGCCATTCGTCCCGCGGCCCGGTCCCTGGAGCGGGAGGCTGTCGTGCGTAAGGGCATCCAGCCGGAACGCGGTGATTTCCCGCGCCACGGTGGACGCCCGAAGTTCGTAGGTGTCTCGTTCCTTCCCGGATCCCCGCACCAGCACGGAAAGATCCCCAAGGGTGCGAAGCTCTGCGCCGGCGCTGGAGGTCACGGTCGTTGGTTCGAGCACGTTCCAGCCACCGTGAACGGGTCGCTGCAACCGGTCCTCCCAGGAAGCTTGTTCGCGGGTGGCGGATTCATCGACCTGACCCAGCAGGGTGCGCCGGCGAGTTTCCATCGACGCGATCTCCTGGTTCAACCGGGTCTGTTGCGCGGACTGCTCGGGCACCGGGACTTTCACGAAGGGCGGGGCCGGATCGGAATCGAGACCGCGTTCGGGAATGCGGTTGAAGAAGTCGTAGAGCTGGTAGTACTCGCGCTGCGTGAAGGGGTCGTACTTGTGGTCGTGGCACTCCGTGCAGGCGGTGCTCGAACCCAGGAACACGGT
>CAYZAE010000162.1:0-14813 GCA_964476125.1 uncultured Verrucomicrobiota bacterium
GGGGGGGGGGGGGGGGGGGGGGGGGGGGGGGGGGGGGGGGGGGGGGGGGTTGCCCGAGGGTTTTGAACGCGACGCTGATTTTGGGTGGCGTGTCGCCCAGGAACTCGCAGTCGAACTGCACGCGATTCGTGCCAGTCAGGATTCTGGGGAGTTTGGCGGTGAGGGGGAGGGCTTTCACCTGACTGCCCTTGGCGTCGTAGATGCGGGCGATGGCGTCCTTTTCGACCAGCAGTGTTTGTCCGGCCTGGATCTCGGTGGGTATCTGGAGGGTGGCGGAACGGTCGATTTCAAAGACTGGATTGCGGATGGAACCGCTGGAGCCGTTCACGCGGAGTTTGAACTGCATTTCCTGGGGGGCATCCGGACTGGGAACCTCCCAGGTGGCCGCGGTGGGTTCCCCGGGCTGGCGGATCAACTGTTCATGCGTGAAGTCGGGTGAGTCATGGAAGGGGAACAGGTTCCAGCCGCCATCGGCGACCGGTTCCAGGTGGAACTCGCGTTTCGGGTTGCGAAGCAGTTCGCGTTGGGCCGGGGTGAAGACCCGGGCGCGGCGCGCGGATTCCCATTCGCGGAGGGCGTCGAGGATCCGGCCTGTCTCGGGGTTCTTGCGCAGGGCGTCGGGGCTGGTGGCGAGGGCGAAGCCGGAGTCGAATCCGGCGGCCCGTGCGAGCATCCATTCCATGTCAGAAAGGCAGGTGGCGGTGGTGAGCAGATACCAGCCGAGCATTTTGGGGATGTAGTTCCTTTCGCAGAAGGCCTGATTGTTGATGCGATACTCCTGCATGCTGTCGCGGAATCCGCCGTACCAGGGTTCGCCCCAGTTGCAGTAGCTGTTGAAGTGCCAGTAGAAGTGCGAGAGAGGCGGGCTGGTGCCGTTGATGACGGTGTGATCGAGGTGGTCGTGGAATTCCTTGGCGAAAACCTCGTTGCCGTAGGTGCCTTCGCCCGGGGCGAGGCAGCCCTCGTGCCCGTCGAAGTCCATGTGACTGAGACCGGTTTCGTTGAACAGCCGGGCCAGGTTGCGCGCGATTTCCCGCTGCAGGTCCAGGTTGGGGAAGAAGACCTTGTAGGCGTGGTCCATCAGTTTTCCCGCCTCGGCTCCCGCGGCATGCGCTGCCGGGCGGGTGCCATAGGCGCCGCGCTGGCAGTCCAGCAACTGCCACGGTGCGGTGGCCGAGACGGACCGGTAACGGACCAGTTCCTGTCCGATGACCACCGTCTGAAGTTCGTTGCCGAGCCGGTTCGTGAAGTACTCGGGGGAGGCGACCGGAACGGTGGTCGTTTCGGCGTCGATCGCCGCGGTGAGGGGACTCGACCCGGTGCGGGCGAGTCGGGGATCCGGGACGGGCGTGATGTAGGGATCGTTGGTCTGGATGAAGTTCGAAAGCGTGTGCACGCCCAGGCGGATGCCCTTTTCCCGCGCTTTGGTGGCGCAGGTCTTCACGCCGGCGGCGCCTCCCGGAAAATACTTCGGGCTGGGTTCGTAGTGCCCCCAGCTCTTGAACGGATTGCCGTGGTACAGGCTCATCAGGTTGGCCCGCTTGACGTAGCCCAGCATCTCGTCGATGTCCGATTCGGAGAAACTCGCGATGAGATAGGAGCGTCCGCGTTCGGGCGAGACCTTGGCCCAGACGCCGTCGATGAGGGGGTGGGGCAGTTTCTCGGCCACCTCGATCCGGCCGATCGTGTCGAGCGCCTCCGATTCGGCGCAGCCGAAGAGGGCGATCCGCGAACCGAGCACGGTTTCACCCGGGATGGCCGGCACCGGCATGTTGGGAGCGCGCTTGTTCCAGACCGCGATGGAGCGCGGTTTGGAGCGGTCCATGGAATACGCCTGCAGCACGCTGCCCCAGGCGGTCTGGGCGGCGGCATAGGGGCGGTCGGCGTTGCCTTCGTCGTTCTCCGGAAAACCCCCGAGCGTCTTGGTGTTCAACGCCTGCAATCCGAAGGCGAAGCCATCGCCGCGCACGACCCCGACGACCTCCCCCACGGTCTGTCGGAGCCTGGTCGGGTAGGGGCCCCACTGGGCGATGTCCGCCTGGCCCGGGGGTTGGACATCGATCAGCTCCAGGGTGAGATGGTTCGTCCCGGCCTCCACACGCACCGTGGCGGTCATTCCGGCTTTCGCATAGCGAAGCGTCAATCGTCGACCCGGGGCATCCCAGCGGGCCTCGACCGGGGCATGCAAGGTGCTGGCGGACCCAAGGCTGAGCAGGGGAGCCGGTTGATAGCCGGCGAGATAATTGGTGCCGCCCGCCTCGGATCGTCGGGTGAAAGCGACCCACGCTCCGTTGGTTCCCAGGGCGAAGGAGCTGGATGCAGTCGACCACGTCACCAGCGGTGAGGCCGCCAGCGTCCGGGATCCCCCCAGACTCGCGGCCGCCGCGAGGACCAGGGCCCCAATCGTCCAGGGGAGGAGTCGAGGACGTGGCGGTGTCTGCTGGTCGGAGTGCGGCCCGCGGATGGAGCGGATCCAGCGGTCAAGGAGAGCGCGAACTGCTGCAGCGCAGGGAGGGCGGAACATGGGAGGGGGTGTCGATGGAGGTGGATGGGAGTGGGAGTCCCCGATGATCGCGGCGCAATGGGTTGGACGCTCAGGGAGGGGCGATGGGTCTCGGCGATTCGGGCGGGACGTATTTCCGGGGTGCGACGGGGAGTCGGACGGTGAACCGTGTGCCCTGACCTGGGGCACTTTGGAGCTGAATTTGCCCGCCCATGTGCTGCACGACCGCCTGGACGATGGACAGGCCGAGGCCGGTGCCTGCGACCTGTTCGCCGGGCCGCCGGACCCGGAAGAACTTCTGGAAAACGCGATCCTGCATCTCCGTTGGAATTCCCACCCCGTTGTCGCCCACGACCAGGGTGACGTGGTGATCCCCATCGGTCGTGATCTCGAGGTGGATGCGTCCCCGCTCCGGCGTGAACTTCACGGCGTTGCCCAGCAGATTGCCAAAGATGGAGCGCACCCGATCCGGATCGCCGAGGACGCGGGGCAGCGGGTGGGCGACGTTGATGTCGAGCTGCTGCTGTTTCCGGACTGTCAGAGGAAGAATCTCTTGAATGGCGAGGCGGGCGAGTTCCCCGAGGTCGACCGGCTCATACTCCATGTGAATCTGACCCGCTTCGATCCGGGAGATTTCGAGAATGTCCTCCACGAGGCGGGAGAGCCGCAGCGCCTGCTCCGAGACGATGCGGAGGAACTCGCAGCGGGTTTCCATGGGAAGGTCGGGGTCCGATTCCAGGGTGGCGAGGAATCCGCGAATCGACGTCAGGGGAGTGCGCAGTTCGTGGGAAACGGCGTAGACGAAATCCCGCTTCATTTCGTCCGCCTCCAGTTCCCCGGTCACATCCCTGAAGGTCACCAGGCCCCCGACGATTCCGGTTTCGACGCGGAGCATGGGGCGTGCGCTGGCGACGACCATGCGCAGGGTGCCGTGGCGTGAGCGCAGGGTCCAGTGGGGCTCCAATTCGTGGAGGTCTCCGATCGCCTCGCGCGTCGCGAACGCGCCCCCCATGAGGTCGGGACGCTTCGTGCCGTCGATCGATTGGAGTTGGAAGATCTCGGAAAGCAGACGTCCGCGGGCGTCGGCCTGGGACCAGCCGGTGAGTGCCTCGGCCGTGGGGTTGAGCATCTGGACGCGGTGTTCCGGATCCACCGCGATGACGCCGTCGATGATCCCGGCGAGAATCGTTCCCAGAAGCTCCTTTTCCGCGCGGAGCGCCTCCTCGGAACGTCGACGGTCGGTGATGTCGGTTTCGATCGCCAGGTAGTTGGTCAACCGGCCCTGGTCGTCGAAGATCGGCTGGACTTCGATGGCCAGCCAGTAGGGGGTTCCGTTTCGGTTGTAGTTGAGCACCTCGACATTGAATCCGAGGCGTTCCCGGAGCCGTTCGCGCATGAAGGCGACCGTCGACGGATCGGTGCCCGGGCCTTGGAGAATGCTTCCCGGAGTTTTGCCCCGCACGTCCTCCAGAGTGTAGCCGGTGATGCGCTGGAATCCGGCGTTGACCCAGACGATTTGCCCGCCGGCGTCGGTGATCACCACCCCGTTGTTGGTTCGGGCGGCAACCAGACCCAGGAGCCTCGCCTCGGATTCGCTCCGGGCCAGGGCCTCCTGCGCCGCGGCGAGTTCGGTGTTCTGCTGTTTGAGACGGTCGTTGGTGGCGTGGAGGGCTGCCCTCTGGCGGGTAAGCCGATCGGCCAGGTCCTTCAATTCGGCCACGGCAGCCGTCTGCGCCTGCATGACCAGCAGCATGTCCGTGCCGGGGTCATGGATGGCGAAATTCTCAAGACCCAACCCGGATGCGAGCAGATCGTTCGCGGAGGTGAACCAGGGCGAGCCGAGGAAAATCATCTCCTGGCCACTCTCCAGGATGAGCATCTGTCCCCGGAGCAGCACGTCGGTGCCCAGGCATTGAAACAGGAACAGGGCCTGGACATGCGCCTCGACGGTTTTCCATCGGGAGGCGATTTCGGGTCGCACGAGCCGGAAGGCGTGGGTGATTTCGGATCCGATGCGGATGCGCGGACAAACCTTGGGAAGCTGGGCGCCGAACTGGACGACCCGCCACGATCGATCGACCGCGAAATGGAAAGGGAAAGCTTGGGCGAGTTCCGCGGCGGTCAGGACCAGGTGCGCCTGGTTCAGTCGGTCTTCCATGACACGAGGAACACGTCGTGGTCGGCGCCCGCCGCCTTGCTTTCCAGCAGCTGCGTCTCGACCGGAATCCCAAACTTGCGGCCCAGCCCCGAGAGCAGGCCGCGCACGAACTCCGAGAGTCCGGGGCGGAAGGTGTGGTAATGCAGCCGCAGGGAGTTCGCCTCGCGGTGGCTGACCTCGAATCGGGGCGGGGTGAGACGCGGGAAGATCATGGCGATCCGGGTGTGGAAGTTCGGGAGGTTCTCCAGGAATTCCGGCAAGGACCGTCCCGCGGCGTCCATCAATGCCCCATAACCATGGCGGGCGGTGTGCAGCAGCCAGTGTTCCCCGAAGGCGAAGAGCACCTTGTCGGCCGGCGTTCCGCCCAGCTCGCTCACGGCTCCGACGAGGCGATAGGTCACGTCGTCAGGGTAGGCTTCGCTGCTGACGAAGATTTCCTCCTGCACCCCGGCGCGTTCCCGGACGCGTTCCCACGTTTCCTCCCCGAACTGTTGAACCACCAATTCCTGGATCGCGCGGTTGACGAGGCCGTACATAGGTGGATCGAAAGTCTACGCAGGACGTTCGCCAGGGGCGATTGATTTTCCGGGCAACCGCGCGTCGCCCTCCCTTCCCGCCGACCCCTGTCATTTTTTCAGGCACCCGAAATCCTTCCGGAATCCGTTACCGCCATCCACCCGTCTCCCTGCCCAAAACCGGGCTGGAAGGGGTTTGGTAAGCCCTTTTTCCACGTAAAACGAGCGTCAGGAAATTCCTCTAGGTGGTGGCACGTAGACTGCTAAGTCTTTCACGTCCGCGCCGTGGGCGCTGACAACAAACCTAAATCGTCAGAAATACCTACCGAACATGAAGAATAACCTCCTGAAGTCCCTCGTCGTCCTCCTCGCCACCGGAAGCTCCGCCCTGGCTGCCGACACCGCCGTCCAACGCCTGAGCTTCCAGGTCCGTCCCTTCGTCGACATCCAGCTGGCCGACGGCACGCTGGCGCTGGTGATCGACCGCATCCCGCTCGGCGAAATCGGCGAAGCGAAGGCGAAGTCGTCCTACTCGCTGGTGAACAACAAGGTGAACCAGAAGATCACCGCGAGCCTCGACGCCGACATGCCTGCCGAAACCAAGCTCACGCTGGTGGCTGCCGCTCCGAAGGGCGCCAACGCCTCGGGTGATGTCGAGCTGTCCAACAAGGCGGTCGACATCGCCACCAAGGTCAACCAGGTCAACGAAGCGGGCATCGCGCTCGAGTACACCTTCTCCGCGAACGAGCAGGCCTCGACGGAAGCGTTCGTCCGCACCGTGACCTACACGGTTGTCGAGATGTGATTCAAGGATCGCGGGATTCCCAACCTCGTCGCAAACACCGGCCTTCCCCGTCCCATGCTGCGCCGGTTGACAAGAGTTGAGATCCTGATGGCCCTCGGCCTGCTGCTCGTCACGGGCAGGCCGGGGCACGCCGGGGAGATCCTTTCGGCGAACGGGCCTGCCGCTCTGGCGGTCGATGACCTCCACCTGGCCCTCCCTGTGTCCTTCCCGGACGCCGGGACGGGCCAGGTTGTTGTGGACGTCGACAGCAGTCTGCAATGCCCTGCCAACGTCACTCCGCAGCAGCTCGTGGCTTCTCTGGATGAGGCGATGCCTGCGGGGACCGTGCTTGAGATCGCGGTGGACACCGGGCGCGGTGCGGGTTCGTTCCAGCCCATGTCCGCGCGGGGAAGGACCCTGACCCTGCTCCTTCCCAAGGACACCTCCACCCGGGTCGCCTTTCGTTATCGCTTCCGCCATCACCTGACCGCGCCCATCGGCGCCTTCTCCCGAAACCTCGTTTTTACCCTCGTCGAATTGTGAACCTTTTACGCCCTGCCCATTTCCTGGCCTGGACCCTCCGGACCTTCCGGAGCCTCCGGTGTCGTCTGCCGCTTTTTCTCGTTCTGCTCGCGTCCCTGTCGTGGCCAGCCACCGCAGGTCTGGTGCTGGTCGGCGAGACCGTCCACCGCTCGAAGGGCGCCCCCGGCGGTGCGGTGACGGGCACCATCACGGTTCTCAATCGGGGAACGGAGCCCGCCCAGGTGCGCCTTTACCAGACCGACTACCGTTTTCAGGCGGCGGAGGGCAGTGAGTTTCCTGACCCGGGATCCCTGCCGCGCTCGAACGCGCGCTGGCTTACGTTGGATCGAAACCAGTTGTCCATCGCGCCGGGCGGAACCGCCGAGGTGAATTACCGGGGCACGGTTCCCGCCGACGGGGCGCTGGTGGGCACCTACTGGAGCCTGATCATGGTGGAGCAGACCGAGCAGATCCAGGCTCCGAGCAAGGCGGCCGCCCCCGGGGAGCGGCAGGCGGCCATTCGCACGGTGGTGCGGCATGCGGTCCAGGTCGCTCTGGACCTGGGAACTCCGACGGCCCCGGCGCTGGAGGTGCGCAAGCGGTCCATCGACAGCGACAGCCGGGGCAAGATGTTCCTGCTGGATGTGGAGAACACCGGCCGCTGGATGGTGCGTCCCGAGGTGGATCTGGAACTCTTCGACGCTGGCGGCGTTGCCGTGGCCAAGGTTTCCGGGGCCCGGGTGCGACTCTACCCGAACTGTTCCTTCCGCTACCGGTTCGACCTCGCGGGGGTGTCGGCGGGCAAGTACACGGCCTTGGTGGTGCTCGACACGGGCGACGACAATCCGAGTGCCGCGCAGTACACCCTTGAGGTTCCCTGATCGGTGGTCGTGGCCCGGGCTGCAACTCATGTTGTCGTGGGAAGGGAGGGAAATTGTTCATGGGCCGTCATTCCCTTCCTTGGGCCGCTGTCTTCCGCGCCGGGGCGAACCTCGACGGCTTGGGTTGGCGGCGTGTTCTCCGGGTCGGTCTTCCTGCCTTGGTCCTGCTTCTGGCCGTCCTGACCCGGCCGGCGTACGGCGCCACTCTCGAAATGCGCGCCGGGGCGGGGGATTTCGGGGTGGAGCCCGGGCGTCTGGTGACGCGCCGGATCCTGGTTGAGAACCGGGAGGGATCGGAAATCGAGGTCAGCGAGGAACTGGGGCTGCCCTCGGGATGGGTGGCGGTTCCGACCGGTGACCCGGTGTTCGTGCTGCCGTCGTTCGCGCCGCGCCTCCGGTTGCTCACGTTTTCGATTCCCGCCCAGGCTCCGAGCGGGCCCGCGAAACTGCGATACGTGGTGCGCCATCGGGGCAACGGTCAGATCCTGCTCGACCGCGAGATTCCGGTGGAGGTGATCCGCACCGCACGCCTGGAGGTCGTCTGGGAGGAGGCGCCCTCGAGTGTCGTGGCCGGGGACCCCATCCCGCTGGCGGCAACCCTCGTGAATCGCGGCAACAGCCCGCTCAACGTCGAGGTCCGGACCGAAGTCACTCCCGAGGTTCCCAACGCGCCCCGTCGGACGCTCGTGGTGCCGCCGGGATCCTCCCAACCGCTCGCGCTGGAGGTGGCCACCGATGCTTCCGTCACCGCCCGCAAGCTCTCCCTCATCCAGGTCCGCCTCGAAGCCGCGCCCGAGGGCGGCACCAACCTCGTCCTCCGCCCCCACTCGGTGACCGTCGACGTTCTTCCCCGCAAAGCTCCCGCCTTCGATCCGTATGTGCGCCTGCCCGTGCGATGGACCACGCGGACCGCCTGGGAAACGGGCAGGAACCCGGGCGTCCAGACGGAACTCGCGGGGCGCGGCGCACTCGACGAGACCGGGAAACAGCGTCTCGACTTTGTCCTGCGCGGACCCGGGGCGGCCTCGCGCAACGACAGCCTCCGGACCCAGGACGAGTACGGCGCCACGCTGGCCTCCGCGGCACTCGATGTTCACCTCGGGGATCGGCGATACGCCGCCACACCGCTGCTGAAGAATCCTTCGATCGATCGCGGCATGGGAGTCGATTGGCGGCAGGGCCCGTTGCAGGCCGGCGGTTTCGTCGCCCAGTCGCGCGGCGAGGAACCCCTGCGTGAAGAGCAGTCGGCGTATCTCGGATGGAAACCCGACTCCGGGCCCTCGGTGCAGTACCAGGCGCTCAACATCGACCGCAACCTCGACCGCGGCCGCGATCCGGGCAGGACGTTGCACTCGCTGGTCTCGTCCTGGGAATTGGCGAGTGGATTGAGCCTCGAGCTCGAGGGGGCGATGGATCCGGAGCGGGATTTCGGCGACGGCACGGCCTGGAGGGCCGACGTGCGCGGGCCGCTGGGCGAACGCGGGGGTTGGCACGCGTCGCGGGTCGAAGCCGGCGCCGGATTCGGGGGCGCCGTCCGGGGAAGCGAAAACTCGACCCTGGGGGCCTATGTGCAACTCACCGAGCCCCTGCGACTGGCGGTCGACTGGCGCGATCATCGGAGCGAGCAGCCCGCCGAAGGAAAGGCTTCGCCCGTGAAGAACCACGACACCTCCTGGCGGGCCGGTCCGCGGTATCGCTTCGCCGAGGGGCCCACCGTCCGGTTGGACCTGGGCGGTTCAGTCCGTGAACGCCGTGAGGAGGGGCTGCTGACGGGAGCGCGCGAATCCTCGATCACGGCCGGGGTGGCCTACACTCTGGGCAGCCTCGACTTCGATGTGTCGCAGGAAATCTCCCAGGCCGACGGCCTCGGCGAGGGCGAACCCGGCGGATTGATTTCCCGGAGCGCGATTTCGACGCTTTGGCGGCCCGGATCCGGTGAGCGCCAAACGTACAGCGCGACGGTTCAGGCTTCGACGGCTGAGCCCGGGCGGGGTTCGGGTCCGACCTTGCTGGCCAGTCTCTCCGGCACCTGGCGCATCAAGCCAGCCGTGCAGACCGGCCTCACCGCCTCGCGCCGGTTCGACAACGACACGAGCCCGGGCGAGACCTCCCTGATGGGCCGGGTGGATTGGACGCGGCAAAACCGGCATGAGCTCAGCGCGGGCGTCCGGGTGGCGAAGCGCGATGGCGCCACCGCAACCGAGGCGGCGGTGTCCCTCGCCTACCGCGTTCCGCTCTCCCTGCCCGTCGGACGCCGGCGCGGTTTCGGCACGATCGAGGGCCGGGTGCGGGACGGCGACAATCCGTCGGGCGCGGGCGTGGAACGGGCGGTGGTGCGACTCAACACGGGGGAGGTGGTGGCCACCGACCGGCAGGGGCGCTTCGTGTTTTCGGGACTCAAGGCCGGGGCGTACACGGCTTCGGTGGACTCCCGTTCCCTGGGTTTCGGCAGGGTGTCCGGATCGCTGTCGGCGCCGCGACTGGCCGTGACCGACAACACCGTGACCACGGTCGAGATCCTGGTGGTCAGTGCTGGAACCGTGGAGGTGCGGGTGACGGTGTTTGAGGAAACGCCGGCACCCGCCGGGGTGGAACGGGGTGCCGACGGGGTGGATCCTCACCGGCCCGTGGGCCCCCTCCCGGGCGAGGTGATTGAAGTCACGAACGGGGATGAAACGTACCGGCGCCTGACCGATGCCGCGGGGTTGGCTTCCTTCACCGCGTTGCGACCCGGTCGCTGGTCGCTCCGGATTTATGAGAGCGCCCTGCCGGTCCGGACTTTCGCGGAACGGCCTCTCCGGGAGATTGAGGTTCCTCCCCGCGGCAAGGTCTCGGAAGAGGTCCGGATTCTGCCCCGCAAACGCCGCCTCAAGATCATCGACAGCGGGGGCTGATCCTCAGCGGAGACCCAGGCGGGTGAGTTTGTTGTGAATGGTCTTCTCCGTGATGCCCAGCCGCCGGGCTGCGGCCGCCTTGTTGCCGCCGCACAGTTCCAGGGTCTGCGTGATGGCCAGCCGCTCAAGTTCATCGAGCGGGATGCCGCCGACCTGGGGCTGATCGGGCACGGCGGTGGAACTGGGCTGGGTGGCAGCGGGGGTGGCGGAGGGCAGGGCGCTGGGCGGGGCCGTTGGCCCAGGCTCTCCGGCGGCCTCGCTTCCCATTCCCAAATCCCGCTCCTCGATCCGGCCGTCCGCGCAGAATGCCGAGGCGCGTTCCAGGGTGTTTTCCAGTTCCCGCACGTTCCCCGGCCAGCGATGCCGCCCCAGCCGCGCCAGGGCGCTGTCGGAGATCCGGATTGGACCCGTGGATCGACTGGAGGCGATGCGGCCCAGGATGCGCTCGCACAGTTCTGGAATGTCGCTCAGGCGTTCCCGCAGCGGGGGCACATGCAGCGGGATCACATTGAGCCGGTAGAACAGGTCCTCGCGAAACTCCCGGGCCGCCACCTTCGCCTCGAGATCCACGTTGGTGGCGGCGACCAGCCGGATGTCGGTCTCCAGGATCTCGGCCCCGCCCACGCGTTGAAACTGCCGGTCCTGAAGCACGTTGAGCAGCTTGGGCTGAAGCACGAGCGGCAGGTCCCCGATCTCGTCCAGGAACAGGGTTCCGCCCGCGGCCATTTCGATGCGGCCGATGCGCCGGTTCTGGGCCCCGGTGAAGGAGCCGCGCTCGTGTCCGAACATCTCCGATTCGAGAAGTTCCCGGGGCAGGGCCGGGCAGCTCACGGTGATGAAGGGGCCGTTCGCGCGGCGGCTGGAACGGTGGATCTGACGGGCGAGAACGCCCTTGCCGACACCACTTTCACCCGTGAGCAGCACCGTGACGTCCAGCGGCGCAACCCGGGCCAGGTCTTCCCGCAATCGGACCGTGGCCGGCGAATTGCCGACAAATCCCGCACCCGCCGGGGCGCTGGTGGCTGAATCGCGCCATTGACGATTCTCACGCAGCGCCTCCCCGAAGCGCACGGCGTTCCGGACCAGGGCCAGCAATTCCTCGAGATCGAAGGGCTTGGTGACGTACTCAAAGGCGCCCGCCTTCATCGCCTTCACCGCATCCTTGAGCTGGCCCACGGCCGAGATGATGAGCACCGGCACGTCCGGGCAGTGTTGCTTGAAGTGGTGCAGGACCTCCATGCCGTCCGCCTCCGGCATCTTCAGATCGACCAGGGCGCAGGCCAGATCCTCGGAGGCCCGCTCAATCGCCTGCCGGCCATTGGCCGCGAGCACAGGCCGGAAACCGCCTCGCGTCAGGTTGAACTCGAGGAGTCTTCGGATGACCTCCTCATCTTCGGCGATCAGAATGCTTCGAGCGGTGGTGGACATGTTGGCCCGGGGTGGGGCGCGGTGAACCGATGAGAATCTCCGACCACGTTTCCTGCAACCCGTATTGCGACCTGGCCCGAGGGGACTTGTGGATCAGCGGAATCCCGTGCCGGCCTGCTCCTCGAGCCCGTTCTTGTAATCCCGAAGGATCAGGTCGACCTCCCGGCGCGCGGCAGGTCCCTGGAGGGCCTTCACGGAAGCATCAATCCCGGACAGAAGGGCTTCAAGCCGCTGCCGCTCGGCGTTGCCGTCGAACGGGGACACCGTCTCGAAAGGGCCGGTCTTGAGATAGGGGCGCAAGGGATCGAAACGCGGATGTTCCCAGACCATTTCGATCTCCGTTTCGAGTTCCTGCACCTGTTCGCGGAGCACGGCGTTGTAGACCGCGAGCTTTTGGTCGCTCAGGCGCTCGACGTCCGACTGATGGCGCGCGAGCCATTCGAGTTCCAATCGGAGCAGGGTGTGAAAATCGCGATTCCGGTGGGCCTCGGTGAGCTGTTTCATGGCGGCCTCCTTTTCGGCCCGACGCACCGGGTCCTGCTCGAGGTCCGGGTGAAGGAGTTTGGCCAGCTGACGGTAGAGGTTCGTGATGTTCTGCTCGCGCAATTCCTCGGCGGCGCGCTCGCGGGCTTCCCGTTCCAATTGCCTTTTGCCCGGCTTCCGCCCCCGGCGCGGGGGCGCTTTCTCCTCCTGGGCACGGAGCTCGGCGTCCAGCTTGGCCATCTGCGCCGCCTGCTCCTCGGGGGACATGTCCGCCTTGAGCCCGGAAAGGTCCACCTCGACGCCCGCGGCATCGAACATATCCTCGAGATCCTCCCGCATCATGTCGAAGGCTTCGTCCCGGGCCTGATCCACCGACACGCCGTTGATCTTTTGGAAGAGGCTCCGCAAATCCTCGTCGAGCAGATTCCCGACGACCTCAATGATGCCGTTGAGTTGGTCGGCAAGGAGTGCTTCGAGATATTTCCTCGCGGAATTCTTGGGGAGCCGTTTCGGGTCGAGATAAGGGGCCAGCAGGCGAACCACGGCCTTTTGGCGCTCCGCAACCTGGGACCGGAGCGGATCGAGCACGGTCCGACAAAACAGCAGACGTTCCTCCCATGCCGCTCGTTCCCGGTCCAGATCTCTGCGCAATTGTTCGATGCGGCCCGCCAGCCGATTGAACTTCTGCTGGGCCTTCGACAGCCGGGGGCCTGCGGAGCGATGAAGCCGAAGATCGCTGCCGGTTCCGAGCGGCTCGGGGACGGTTCCACCTTGCGAACCAAAGAGGTCCATTTGTCCTTCCACCCGCCCAATCTGAAATTCCGTATCGAACCGTCGAGGGAAATTTTGGGCCGGACAGGGGGTGCTGGCGCATCCTGATACTTGGACGCTGCATCCCGAGTTTGTGGGGGGTGGGACTTGTCGCGCCTCGCCGGGCGCATCTCCAAGTTGTCGGATGGGTGGATGGGATCGGGTAGGCCGAGGTCCGGTCCTTTGGAGTGCGGCGACAAGTCGCCGCTTTGGATTCGCCGTGGGGCGGGAAGAGACGGGAGTGGGTGTTCCGGGGTGGTGGGGCGAAGGAACCATGAATCGAAAGCGGCGTCGTGCCGCCGCAGTCCCACGAGGCGCGTGGGGAGTGTGGGAGTGGGGACTGCCGCGACAACTCGTCGCAGTCCATGCCATCCCATGTGTCCTCCTTTCACCCAGCGGGCATCGCGCGCCGACCCGTCGGAGATGCGCCCCGCCTCGCCGACTTTCACCGCGCCTTTTGACGTCTGCCCCGCGCCTCGACATCCTCCCTACATGGCGGACGTCACCCGGCTGCTGCAGGCCATCGAAGAAGGCGACGGTTCCGCCGCCGAAGAACTCCTGCCGCTGGTCTACGAAGACCTGCGGCGTCTGGCCGCCCTTCGAATGGCTGCCGAGTCTCCAGGCCAGACCTTGCAGCCGACCGCCTTGGTCCACGAAGCCTGGCTCCGGATCGCCGGGGAAGACCACGCCTGGCAAAACCGCCGGCACTTCTTTGCCGCCGCCGCCGAAGCCATGCGACGGATCCTCATCGACCGGGCGCGGCGCCGGTTGCGCGTCCGCCATGGTGGCGGTCTCGAACGAGCCGACGTGGACGCCATTCAGGTCCCTGACGCCGTCCGGGACGATCAACTCTTGGCCGTCGACGAAGCCCTTTCTGCGCTAGAACAGGAGGATCCGCGCCGGGCTCAAGTCGTGAAGCTCAAGTACTTCGTCGGCCTGACCAACCCGGAGGTCGCAGAGGCCATGGGATTGTCTCTGGCCACCGTGGAGAGGGATTGGGCGTTCGCCAAAGCCTGGCTGTTCAGCCGAATCCAAGCCCCGACCTAACCCTGGAGAAATTTTCAGTTCGATGAGGGGATCCGGACGGAAATGGCGCGCAGAAGGGTGAAACAACCAGCGGAGTCGCACCCATGACCGACCCTCACAAGCCGATCGAGACCGTGTTCAACGCCGCCAAGGCGCTCGCCCCCAACGACCAGAAGGCGTTCCTGGATCTGGCCTGCAAGGGCGACGCTGCCCTGAGGCGGGAGGTCGAACGCCTCCTGGCCGCCGCCTTAGCAGCCGACGGCTTCTTCGAAACAAAACCGGCCGGATCAGACGATCCCGGGATCACCCTCGTCGATACCACCGTCCGCGAGGGGCCCGGCACTGTCATCGACCGGTACAAACTCCTCCAGCAGATCGGGGAGGGCGGCATGGGCATCGTCTACATGGCCGAGCAAACGGAGCCGGTCGTCCGCAAGGTCGCCCTCAAGATCATTAAGCTGGGCATGGACACCCGGGCGGTCGTCGCCCGGTTCGAGGCCGAGCGCCAGGCCTTGGCGCTCATGGACCATCCCCACATCGCCAAGGTGCTCGATGGCGGAGCCACCGAGACCGGCCGGCCGTACTTCGTGATGGAATTGGTCCGCGGGGTGCCCATCACCGAGTACTGCGACAAAAACCACCTCTCCGCCCGCCAGCGCCTGGAGTTGTTCATTCCCGTCTGCCAGGCGATCCAGCACGCCCACCAGAAGGGGATCATCCACCGCGACATCAAGCCCTCGAACATCCTCGTCACCCTGCACGACAGCCCACCCTTGCCGATGGTCATCGACTTCGGCATCGCCAAGGCC
>CAYZAE010000163.1:0-14546 GCA_964476125.1 uncultured Verrucomicrobiota bacterium
ACGCCCAAAATCCCTCGCCGCAGGACCCCACTCACTTTTCAGACGGGCTCTTAGGTCCGCGCGGCGAAACTCCATCCCCCAAAAGCAAAAAGCCGGAGAGTCACGACTCTCTCCGGCTCGATCCGTGCAGTTGAAGTGCCCCGATCTGAAAACGGTCAGACCAGGAACCGCCGGACGCTACCCAGCCCAACCAAGGCCAGGCCCAACCAACCGAGGGAAGCTCCGCTGTCAGGAACTCCCGTCGGAGAGGCATTGTAAGCGACGTTGTCGAACTCGAAGGCAAAGGAGGTGCTGGAGGCGACGACGTAGCGGAAAGGGGTGGAGATGATGTTGACGTAGAGCGTCCCGTTCTGGCCCTGGTTGCCATTGGGGCTGGCGACGACGTCGGAGCCGGTGACTTCACCGACGAGAGCGTTGCTGGCGTCGTAGAAGCTGAGCTTGTTGTAGCCGTCCACGGAGCCCCAGAGGAGGCCGAGGTACTGCTGGTTGGAGCCGAAATCCATCTTGATGGAGCCACCATCCGCGACGCGACCACTGGTCAGGTAGGGGGTGGTGTCGGGGCCGGCGGTGTTCTGAGAGGCGAAGCCGGCGCCGTTGCTGCCGGAGATGTAGGGGCGGGCATACTGGCCGCTGACGGCGCCGGTGGCGACGCGGGCGTTCGGGGTGATGGTCAGGGCGATGGAGCCGTTGGGGCCGGTGCCGACGAGGTTGCCGGTGGCGCCGTTGGAGAGGTTGTCGAAATTGACGTACTTCATGCCCGTCGGAGCACCGCCGACGGAACCGCTAACCGAGATGATGCCGGCGTTGGCGCTGGAGGCGAGGGAGACGGCGGCGAGGGCGAGCGAACCGACGAAGCGAAGGGAGGTGTTGAGTTTCATGGTGATAAGGGCTGTGATGATAAGTTGTTGGACCGGTCCTGCCTGCGTCTCCTTGATCGCAGGACTGGGGTCTTCCCCGGTCACTGGGAGAGATAAAGCAATGCTCGTGCCAGAGGTGTCGGGAGGGGGGTGCGGCCTGGTTTAGGCGATCCAATCGGCCGGGACGGCCGGTTAACCGGGCAAAAGCCTATATGCGGGGCAGTTCAGCGCTGAAATCCGGGCCGTTTGCTGAGGATGCGAGGTCGTGAGCTGCCTTGATCGTGCATTTGCAGGCCTGATTGCATTGCGGATGCGGAAGCGGTGCAGCCAGGGGCGGAATGCAGGCAGTGCGTGATGCGGAAGAAGAGGGCGGAGGCCCCGGGATCGCGTCGCGGGGTCTCCGACGACGCGGCGAAACTCCACCCCCCAAAAAAGCAAAAAGCCGGAGAGTCACGACTCTCTCCGGCTCGGTCCAAGCTGTCGAAGTGCCCCGATCTGAAAACGGTCAGACCAGGAACCGCCGGACGCTACCCAGCCCAACCAAGGCCAGGCCCAACCAACCGAGGGAAGCTCCGCTGTCAGGAACTCCCGTCGGAGAGGCATTGTAAGCGACGTTGTCGAACTCGAAGGCAAAGGAGGTGCTGGAGGCGACGACGTAGCGGAAAGGGGTGGAGATGATGTTGACGTAGAGCGTCCCGTTCTGGCCCTGGTTGCCATTGGGGCTGGCGACGACGTCGGAGCCGGTGACTTCACCGACGAGAGCGTTGCTGGCGTCGTAGAAGCTGAGCTTGTTGTAGCCGTCCACGGAGCCCCAGAGGAGGCCGAGGTACTGCTGGTTGGAGCCGAAATCCATCTTGATGGAGCCACCATCCGCGACGCGACCACTGGTCAGGTAGGGGGTGGTGTCGGGGCCGGCGGTGTTCTGAGAGGCGAAGCCGGCGCCGTTGCTGCCGGAGATGTAGGGGCGGGCATACTGGCCGCTGACGGCGCCGGTGGCGACGCGGGCGTTCGGGGTGATGGTCAGGGCGATGGAGCCGTTGGGGCCGGTGCCGACGAGGTTGCCGGTGGCGCCGTTGGAGAGGTTGTCGAAATTGACGTACTTCATGCCCGTCGGAGCACCGCCGACGGAACCGCTGACCGAGATGATGCCGGCGTTGGCGGTGGAGGCGAGGGCGGTGGCAGCGAGGGCGAGGGAGGCGAGGAATTGGTTGGTCTTCATGGTGATAAAAGTCGTGATGATAAGGTTTTGGACCGGTCCGCCCTGCGTCTCCTTGATCGCAGGACTGGGGTCTTCCCCGGTCACTGGGAGAGAAGAAGCAAAGCCCGTGCCAGAGGCCCTGCGAGGGGGGAGCCAGACTGGTCCAAAGGATTGGGACTGTCGGGAGGTGGCCGCGCGAAATCCTGCGGGGGTGGTATCCGCAGGTGGCGTCACGCCCCGGCTTACGGGTGGGTGTGACGAGGCCTCGGGTGGGGCCTGGGCGAGAATCGGATCAGAGGGTCTTAACCTCTGAAAACCAATGGTTTGAGACCAGAATCAACCGTCGGATCGACCGCCAATGGAGGACAGGTAGGCGCGGATGAAGGAGGGCTCCACCTCGGCGGTTGATCGAAAGAGGAAAAGCCAGCCGTGAAGCGTCCAGATCTCGACGGATTCCTGGGGGTCGGAGCTGGAGAGTTGCAATCGATCGTGCGTTTGCAGGCTGGTTTGCAATGCAGATGTTTTCCCGCTTCGTCCTCGGAAGGTGTTCTTGGTGCGTTCAAGCACGGCCTTGGCTTGCTCGGGAGTCGCCTGGCACACGAACACCTCCACATCCGCCTTGGTGGGGCGCTCGTACCGGGCGCGGATCGGACTGAGACCCAGATCCGGGTCGCGCCATTTTTCGAGGGGATTATCGAGGGCTCTTTGGAATCCAACGACGGAGTTCGGGAACACCAGGGTTGGAGCCACCGAAGCCGGGGGTCGCCATTGCGCGACGAACTGCTGTCGGGCTGTCTCGCTGGTCAGGGAACCCCGGATGGATTGAAGCCCCTTTCCGACGAGCACGGCTCCGATCAGGCCGCACCCGAGCACCGCGGCGGTCGCGAGAACGATGAGCAGGGCGGAGCGGGTTTTCATGCCGGCTGGAGCGGGATCGGTTACGAGACGGACATCTCGCGGCGGATTCCGAATTTGTCGATGCGCTTGCGGAGGGTGGCCCGGGTGATGCCGAGAAGTTTGGCGGCCTGAACCTGGTTTCCGCGGGTTTCCTTGAGAGCCTCGATGACCAGTTCCCTTTCCACCGCCGGCAACACCTTGAGAGCCGGATTGCCCCGAGCCCATCGGAACAGGGCCTGGGCCAGGGCGGTGGGATCGCCTTCCGACACCACCGTTCCCGATCCGGAGGCGGATCCCGGGGAGGTTGGGGAACGCCCGGGGGCCTGGGAATCGATGTCGCCCCGGCTGGATGCGGGTAGGGAACCTGGGGCTGTTTCGTTTTCGATCCGGACTTCAGCCACCGGCCCGGCCACCGGCCCGGCCACCTCGGGGGGCAGGTCACGCACGAGAATGGCATCGCCCGTGGCCACCACGGTGGCCCGGCGGATGGCGTTCTCCAGTTCCCTGACATTGCCCGGCCATTGGTGGGATTCGAGCAGCCGCAAAGCGTCGGGCACCACCGCCTTGGGCGGGCGATCGGTGCCCTTGGCAAAACGGCGGACAAAGTAGTCGATCAGCAACGGAATGTCCTGACGCCGTTCCCGGAGTGGCGGGAGGGGGACGCGGACGACATTGAGCCGGTAGAAGAGATCTTCGCGGAAGCTTCGGGCCGCCACGGCCTGTTCCAGGGGCCGATTCGTGGCTGCGATGACCCGCACGTCCACCTTGACGGTCTCGTTTCCGCCGACGCGTTCGAAAGTGCCCGACTGGAGGACGCGCAGGATTTTGGTCTGGGTCGTCAGGGGCATGTCCCCGATCTCGTCGAGGAAGAGCGTCCCTCGATTGCACTGTTCGAATTTGCCGATGCGCTGGTGCGTGGCGCCGGTGAACGCCCCCTTCTCGTGTCCGAAGAGTTCGGTCTCAAGCAGGTTGTCGGGGATGGCGGCACAATTGACCGCCAGGAACGGATGGTCGGCGCGCCGGCTGTGGCTGTAGATCGCCCGGGCCACCAATTCCTTCCCCGTGCCGCTTTCGCCCGTGATCAGGGCCGTGGCGTCGCTCACCGCCAGCTGACCGACCAGCTTGAAGACATCCTGCATTCCCGGGCTTCGGCCCACGATGCCCAGTTCGTAGTCCTCTGATTCCAGGAGTGGTTCGACCGCCACCACCGCCTTCATCTGTCGGGCCGCGCGCAAGGCGTTCCCGACCAGTTCCTTCATTTTCGGAACATCGAATGGCTTGAGGAGATAATCGAAGGCTCCCAGCTTCATGGCCTCGATGGCCGTTTGGGTTGTTCCGTAGGCCGTCATCATGATGACCGGCAGTCGGGCGTCGGTCTCACGGATCCTCCGCAACGTCTCCAAGCCGTTCAGTCCGCCCATCCGGATGTCCATGATCACCAGATCCGGTTTCAGCTCCGGAATGGTTGCCAGGCCCTCCTCACCGCTTCCCACCGTGTGCACCTCCACCTCCGGCCCTTCGAAGAGCCGGCGGAAAGACCGCTGAATATCCGCCTCGTCGTCGATGATTAGCAGTTTATCCATGACTGTCGGAGCCCCTGTTCGTTCGTCGATCCGCCCAACCTAGGCCGCCCCGGAGGTCCGGCCAAGCCCGACGATGCCCTGAATGACCGGCTCTCCGACGAGGCGCGGACGAAGAGCCTGTCCCCCCTGTCTGCTACGGACGAAATGCCTGTCCCCCAGTTCGCCTGTCCCCCAGTTCGCGATCCGGCTCAGGCCGCGAAGAGGAAATCGGTGCCTTCGACGAATCCCTTCTGAATCAGGATCTTGCGTTGGTAATCCCGGGCGCCCCGGTTGGTGACGTAGCCGACGACGAAACATCGCTCCGAAGGCGGCATGGATTCCGGAGCGTGGACGGTCCTCCCGTCCGGGCGATGTCCCTGTTTTCGCGGATCGATATCAATAAAGCCGCTGACTTGAACCCCTTGGGCTTCCAAGAAGGCGACGCGACGCCGGGTGAGTCGGCCCGCGCCCCAGATCAACAGGGGGCGCGCAGCCCCGTCGGGGCGATGGGCCAGCCAGCGGGCCAGGAACCCGGCCTTCAGTTGGAAGAAGGATTCGAGGGAGTACCGGGGATCGGTGCGGGACAGTCGCCCGGGGGAGTCGTGCCAGCGGAGGAGCGTCCGGGGAACCTTCGCCATCCGCACCCCCGCCTCCAGCCAGCGGAGCCAGAGTTCGTAGTCCTCCGGAAAACCGCCGGATCGATAACCCCCATGGTCCTGCACCAGCCGTCGGCGGAAGAGGACGGTGGGATGGGCGAAGGGGGATTCGATGAACCGCGCGATCGGGATGTCCTCCGCGCTGACCAGGGAGTTCAGCCAGTCGACGTGGGCGGCATAACCCGCTTCGGCGACCTTGTCCCCGGCGAATTCCACCAGGCTGCCGATCAGGCCGAGGGACGGGTTCTGGTCCGCGAACTCCAGCTGGGCAGCGAACCGGTCCGGGGTGCATTCGTCGTCGGCATCGAGTCGTGCCACCCATTCGCCGCGGGCCAGTTCCAGTCCGGCGTTGAGCGCGGCAACCAGGCCTTCATGGGGGCGTCGCAGCCAATGGACCCGGGGATCGCGTCGGGCGCGGTCGATCAGCCATTCGGTCGAGCCGTCGTTCGAACCGTCGTCGATCGCAATGACCTCCCAGTCGGTGAATGTCTGTCGGTCGAGGCTTTCGAAGGCGCGCGCGAGGGTGGGGAGGGCGTTGTAAACCGGCAGGACAACGGAGATGCGAGGGGAGGTGGGGCACATGGAGGGCGCAGCGGAGACGGGCTGCGGAGTTCGGAGACTCGAAGGGTCGGTTACCCGAGGAGTTTTGAGTTTGCGGGCCCGGCTTCAGGGTTTGCGAAACGCGGGGGCGTCGGGGCGGCCGGCGGCTTCGAGGAAGGCGAGCAGATCGAGGATGTCCTCGCGGTTGAGTGTCTGGAGCAGTCCTTCGGGCATGGGCGAGACGGTGGAGGGGCGGACTTCTTCAATCAGGGTTCGCGGGACGGTCTGTTCGGCGCGGGTCAACGGATCGGTTTCGACGACCATTTCGCTGGCGGACTCGCGGACCAGACGGCCGGTGACCTCCTCGCCGTTCTTCAGGAAGACGCGAAGATTCTGGTACTGCTCGGAAATCACCTTGGAGGGTTCGATCAGGGACTCGAGGAGTTCGCGTCGGCTGTATTTGCTGAGCAGGGCGCCGAGTTCCGGCCCCACGGCGCCGCCGGTGTTTCCGAGGCGGTGGCAGGCGTAGCACTGGGTGTCGATGAACGCGCGGCGTCCGCGTTCGAAGTCGCGACCGGAGCCGGCGCGGTCGAGGTCGGGCAGCAGCTCGGGGAGGGTCCAGGCGCGGACGAACTCGCGGGGTTGGGCTGGGATCAGTTGGGCGCCGGGGAGCGGGGCTTCGAGCAGTTCACCGAGGGTGGCGCGTTCGGGTTCGGGAACGGCGGCGATGGCATCTCGCCGGAAAGCGGCGAGGTGTCGGTCGAGGCCCGCGCCATCGACGTAGGTGCGGCCGACGTCGTGGAACCAGTGGAGGAGCGAGCCGGGTTGCTGGAGATGATCGCGTGGACGCAGCCAGGCGGTGAACAGACGTTGGCGCAGTTCCGGGGTCCAGCCGGTGCGGAGGTTCCGGATCTGGGCCAGGTAATGAATTCGTTGCTGCTGGGAAGGGGCTAGGTCGATGAGATCCAGCGTCCGTTCGATCACCGTGGGAGCTTCGAGCCAGGTCAGGAGCCGGGACAGTTCACGGTTCTCGGCCCAGGTGGGCGCCGGATAACGCGGGGAAAGCTTGGCGATGGCGAGGTCGGTCCACTCGCGCGCGGGTTTTCCCTGGCGGACAAAACCGAGCTCAATGGCGCGCAGTTTGAGCAACCGGTGGTCCTCTCCGAGCGACGACAACGGGAAGCGTCCGAGTGCCTTGAACAAGTCGACTTGGGTTTCCGGGGTGCCGATCCGCGCCAGGGCGAGCAGGGCATTGAGCGCCGTGGCGGGATTGGTTTCCGAGAGGGCGCGGGTTTTCCACGCCGCGAGACTTTGGGATTCCAGCGCGATCCGGGCGGCGTAGCGGAGGGCGTGATCGGGACTGCCGAGTTCGGGCCAGAGCGAGTCGACGGCGGCAGGGTTGGAACGGCCGTGGAAGGATTCGAGCTGCCTGCGCCGGGCGCGGGCCATCGAGCCGGCGTCGGGGAGGTTGCCCGGTGCCTTCGGGGAGATTTCCCCGGTGTACCGGACGCGGTAGAGCCCGGACTGCGTGCCGCGGCCGCCGGTGATGAAATAGAGGGCGCCGTCGGGGCCGAAGCGCATCGCGGTGAGATTCAACGGCTGGCCCTTGAGGAATTCCTCGAAGGTTCCGCGGTAGGTTGCGCCCTGGGGTTCAAGGTGGACCGCGAGAATGCGGCCGTAGGACCAGTCCTGGACGAAGAGCGCGCGCCGATACTTTTCCGGGAACCGGGCCTGGGTGCCGAATTTGACGCCGCAGGGGGAGCCGAGTCCGACGTCGACGACCGACCCGATCATGTCGGGGTAGGTGTCGGCCCAGGCGCGGGTGCCGTCGCGCCAGCCCATTTCGGCACCGGAAACGACGTGATAGATCCGGGTGGGTCGGTACCAGGGCGTGCCCCAGTCCCATTCGTTGTCGCTGTCGAAGGAGAACAACTCGCCGTCGGGGTTGAAGTCGAAGTCGTAGGCATTGCGCATGCCGCCGGCGAAGAGTTCCCAGTCGCGCCCGTCGGGATCGGTGCGGAGCACCTGGCATCCGGGGGCGAGAGCGCCGCCGGCGCGGGTGGTTTCGTCGGGGTTGAGCGAGAGGATATCCTCGCCGTAATTCCGGAAGGGTGAGTGGGGGGACAGACCCTCGGGGACCTTGGTGACGTTTCCGTTGAGCACGTAGATCCGCTGATCGGGCCCCAGGCTGAGCGCGTGGTAACCGTGTTCGCCGCCTCCCTGGAACGCCTTGAGGAAGCGGACTTCCTCCGGGTCGAAGCGGTCGTTGTGGTTGGTGTCGACGAGCCGGTACAGGCCGGAGCCGGAGGGGCCTTTGGCGTTGGCGTAGAGACTGTCGTGCGCGTAGAGGAGCCCCATGGCGAAGCGGATCGGGGCGGGCACGGGCTCGATGCGGGTGACGGCGCCCGCGGTGTCGAAGGACAACCGCAGCAGCGGTTTGGCTTCGCCTTCGGGAGAGAGGTAAAGGCGGCCTTTGGGGTCGAAGGCCATGCCCACCCAGGAACCTTCCTCGGGTTGGGCGGAGCGCAGCAGTTCGGCGGTGAAGCCGGGGAGGAGGGTGAGGGAGGCGGCGGGGGTGGCGGAGGCTTTGAGCAGGGTTTCGCCCCAGGGCGGAATGCCGTGGGTGCCGAGCGCCTGGACGGGTTTCCAGGTGGAGGCATTGAAGACGGCGTTGGTCCAGCCGGGCACCTCACGATCGGTGGCCAGCCAGGAGGTGTCGCTGACGATCTCCCGCCGTTCGGCGCCGCCGAGGTTGAGATGGACGAGCAGACCTGCGGGACCGCGTTGGTTGATCACGCGGATGGCGAGGAGGTTTTCGCCCTGGATGAGGTTCATGGAAACCTCGGCGCGGGCGGGTTGCCCGGGTTGATCGCAGGCCGCCACTTTTCGGCCGTTGAGATAGACCTCGGCGGAATCGTCGGCGGCAACGGTGAGCCGGGCGTTCCAGGTGTAGGGCGGGGTGCGGAAGGCCTTTCGAAACAGGCGGGTTTCGGTGACGGCAGGGGTTGGGTTTGGGGTGGGCCCGGACCAGATCCACATCGGGGTCTGGTCTTCGGCCCGGGCCTGGCTGGGACCCGAAGACAGGGCGAGCAGGAGCGGGAGGAGGGCCGGGAGGAACGGTGCAGGTCGAGCGATGGGTGGCATGGCGTGCCCTGGAGCGGTTTGGGGACAGGCTTTGGATCGGAGCGAAGGTTGGTCCCGGAACCCGGGCGCCACAAGTTTCTGTGGGGGCGTGGTCGGAGGGCGCGCCTGCCGAAAATTCCGGGATCAACCGCCTCCGAGGGGGTCCCGGAAACCGGCTTTGACAGAATCGTGACACCGGATTCCCGCCTTGGGCCGGTTCCTCCCTCAAGTCCGGTTCCCTGCCGTCGATGCCCGGACAGCGGATCATCCTTGGAAGTGATGGCCCGCCCGGGAGCCGCGAGCTTCGGGCGATCGGATCAGGTTCCGGGTTTTTCGCCCCTGAGACAGGGCCTTGTGCCCGGAGCGAGCAACGACGGGACGAAGGGAAAGCAAAGCCATGAAACTCGGCACAAAAATCATTGGGGCGGCACTCGGAGCCATTGCGGTGAGTGTCGCGATTGGGTTGGCGGTCCAGCGCAACGTGATTCGCAGCCAGGGCATCGAACTGACGCGCAACACGATGCGGGCCACGGTGCTGTCGGCGGAGAATGTCCGGGAAACGGTTTCCGGCCTGAACCGGCGGGGGGCCTTTCACCGATCCGCCTTGCTCGAGGAGTTGGGGAAGGGAGGGGATCTGCGCCAGTCGACGATCTACGGAACCATCCCCGTGGTGGCCGCCTGGCAGGCGATCCAGAAGGTCTCTGAAACGGAAGGTTTTGAATTCCGGGTTCCCAAGCATCAGGCGCGCAATCCGAAGAACAACCCGACCCCGGAGGAGGAGGAGATCCTGAAGAGTTTCGAGGGCGGCAATGACGAGTACTTCCGGATCGACGAGGCGCGGAATGAGATCGTTTTCGCCCGGCCGATCCGGTTGACCGTGGACTGCCTGGCCTGCCACGGCGATCCGATGAACAGCGCGACCAAGGATGGGAAGGACGTGGTGGGCTTCACGATGGAGAACTGGAGGGAGGGCGAGGTGCACGGCGCCTTCGTGTTGAAATCGAGCATGGACCGCCTGGACAAGGTGGTCCGCGAAGGCATGAGCCTGACGCTGGCCTGGATCATCCCCTTGAGCGGCCTGATCGGGGTCGGGTTCTACTATCTCAACCGCTTTCTCATCGTCCGGCCCCTCTCGAAGATGGCGAACGTGATCGGGGACGGTTCGAACCAGGTTTCCCTGGCTGCCGGGCAGGTGTCGTCGGCCGGCCATTCTCTTGCCGACGGCACGAGCCAGCAGGCTGCGGCCCTTCAGGAGACCAGTGCTTCCCTGGAGGAAATCACCAGCATGGTGAAGCGGAACGCCGAATCCGCGCAGAAGGCCAAGCAGTTGTCCTCGGAGACCCGGGCCGCCGCCGACGCCAGTGCCAGCCAGATGGAGCGCATGAAGCAGGCGATGAACGAGATCGCGACCTCCAGCGGGGATGTCGGGAAGATCGTGCGGAGCATCGATGAAATCGCGTTCCAGACGAATCTCCTGGCACTCAACGCGGCCGTGGAAGCGGCGCGGGCCGGGGAGGCGGGGGCCGGATTTGCCATCGTCGCGGACGAGGTTCGAAGTCTGGCGAAGCGAAGTGCCCAGGCGGCGAAGGAGACTGCCGCCAAGATCGAGACGGCGATTCACAAGAGCCAGCAGGGTGTGGAGGTCAGCGGCGCGGTGGCCGGCAGTCTTCAGGAGATCATCGGCAAGGCGCGGGGCGTCGATGACCTTGTCGGTGAGATTGCCCAGGCCTCCAAGGAGCAGGCCCAGGGGGTTTCCCAGGTGACCACGGCGGTGCACCAGATGGATTCGGTGGTCCAAAGCAACGCCGCCAGCGCCGAGGAAAGCGCCAGCGCGGCGGAGGAGTTGAATTCCCAGGCGGTGACCCAGAAGCGGATCGTGGGTGAGCTGCTGGCGCTCGTCGGCGGGGGCGCCGAGACCGTGGACCCGATTGTCAGTCCCGGAAAACAGGTCCGGTCATCGGCCGAGCTGGATAGCTTCGGGGAGGCGTTCCACGAAGGGATTCCCAGCCGGGCGAAGTCGATGGTGATTCGTTCCAACAAGGTGACGACCCACTGAGGCACCCGTGCATCGCTGGGCTGTCGGTGGTGGGTAGGGCGGCCTCTCCGAGGACGCCGCCCTTCAGGGTGAGGTGCATGGGCGGCGCGCTCGGAGATCGCGCCCCACCGACATCCCGGAGTTGCGCCCCTCGGAAAATGGGAATGTTCCCGGGGGCTTGCGGGAAGCGGTGACGGGTGGTTGGTTGGCGGCATTCCAAGGTTGGGTTTCTCGGAGGGAAGAAGCGGAACCTCACTTCGGGGCCGCCTTTACCCCATCCATCCGACCCTGGTGCGCCCCCAATGAAGACTCCGTGGGTTCCCCTCTTCGCCGCGTGGCTCAGTTCCTTGACGATGGATTGCCCGGGGCAGGGCACGGTGCTGTTCGCGAACAGGGTCGCTGGGGAAGTCGATGCGCCGGTGCTGTGGCCTCCGATCTGGCCGTTCAGATTCGAGCCGCCCCGCATGGAATCGCGCTTCGTGGCCCAGTTGTACGCGGCGCCCGTGGGGGGGACGCTTCAACCGGTTGGTGATCCGGTTCCGTTCGTCGAAGGGCGTGGGTTCGGGCCAGGTTACTTCGCGCCCGTCGAAAGGCAGATTTCCGGAGTTCTTCCCGGGCAGCCCGCCCAGGTGAAACTCGTCGCCTGGTACCGCGGCCTGGGTTCCACCTACGTGCAGGCCCTCGAAAAGGGGGCCGGGGGCATCGGGGAATCCGGGACCATCACGGTGGCAAGTTTGGGGGGTGGCAATCTCCCGGCACCACCGCTGGTCGGTCTTCAGGGTTTTTCCATCGGCCCATCGCTGGGTTACGACCCCAGCATCCGTCCGTTCACGGCCCAGGGGTTTCCTCCGGATCCGGCCTCCATCACCCGGTGGTTTGATTTCGTTCCCACCCTGGAATGGCCGACCGGTCTGGCCATGAGCGGGACCCGGGGCGTGCTTTCGGCGGGGTACGGCGGGCTTCAGGTGGTGGATTTCTCGAATCCCAGCCAGCCGGTGCGGTTGGGCTCGCTGCTGCTCGAACAGGGATTCGCCTCGGTCGTGGCGCTGCGGGGGGACAGGGCGTATGTGGGATTGAGGTCCGCGAATGGACCGGGCGGGACGTTGCGTGAGGTGGATGTCTCCAATCCGGCCCAACCGATGGCCGGATCCGGCGTTGAATTTTCGGGCTATCCGCAGGTCATTGCGCCCACGGAAGACGGGCGGCATTTGCTGGTCGGCATCATGCCGGGAGGGCTTGAGGTGGTGACCGTGGAGGGGCCGGACGCGCCACGGAGCGTGGGACGCTATGCGACGGGCGAAGGCGCGGGGATCGCTGTCGTTGGGACCCGCGTGTTCCTGGCCGCAGGAGAGTCAGGTTTGCACCTGCTGGATCTCACGGATCCCGCCCAGCCCACGCGGTTGGGAATCTATGCGCCGGAGGGGCGGGTGCAGGATGTGGCGGTGCGGGGTGCGATGGCGTTCGTGACCCGGGGATTCCTGGGCGGCCTGGACGTGGTCGATATCTCGGATCCGGGTTCTCCACGGCGTCTGGCGCAGATCCCGCTCCAGGGCGGGGGAGGGGTGATCCTTGAGGGCGAGAGGCATCTCTACGTCCAGAACTTCTCCAGCAATGCCGGCTTCCAAGCGGGAGGTGTCAGCGTCGTGGACATTGCGGATCCGGCGGCTCCGCGGGTGGTGGGGCGGGCGGGATTGGGAACGAATGGCCGGCCGGTGGGGCGCATGGGAGACCGGCTCTTGTTGGCGGACATGGTGAGCCTGACGACGGTGCCGCTGGGGCCGAAACTGGTTCTGGGTAACAACGTTCCCCTGCGAATCACGGGGACCTTGGGCCAGCCTTACGAGATCCAGGGTGGGTCGCCGGATCGACCGGGGACCGATTGGGCGCCGGTGACAAAGCTGACAGGCACGGGCCTGTCCCAGGTCGTGGGGGTGCAACGACCGTCGGAGCTATCGAGTTGGATTTTCCGGGCGGTGACGGTGCCCCGGTAAAGCACCCTTACGCCTGGGGCAGCGGCTGACGATGCGGGCCGGTGGAAATGCGGATGGCACCACGAAGGCACGAAGGGCACGAAGGCAATGCGGGGTCGGAGAATTCCGGGATGCGCCTTGGGCGCCTCGTGCGCACCGGTTCTGGCTGCTTTTTAACGGCCTGCCTTCGTGGCCTTCGCGCCTTTCGTGGTTCCTCATCCGGCGCTTTGGGCGCCCCTGCGCCTCCCGTAGTTCTGGGGGCAGGCAGGGGCGGGGCGGGGGTTGTCTTGATTACTCGGGGCGGTATCCGCTCCAGGTCCAGACGAGCGTGTCGGCGAGGGATTGCTCGAAGACGCGCCGATCGCAGTGTCCGGTGGCGCGGCTGAAGACGTAGCGGTGGGTGTAACCCTTGGCCTGGAGTGCGGCGGCGGTGCGTTCGCCGGCCATGACCCAGTTGTGGTAGGTCTCCTCCGGATCCTTGGCCCGGTTGTCGTTCTCCGAGACGTGCGTGAAGATGCGCAGCGGTTTCTTTTCGCCGGTCTCAATCAGCTTCATCGCCGAGTGGTATTCCCATGCTCCAAGCGGGTACTGCTTTTCCTCCGGGGCGTCATCGTCCTGCTGATCGACGAACGTGCCGGAGTACGCAATCAGCCGGCGGAAGAGGTCGGGTCGGAACCAGCCCATGGACAGCGCCGCGGCGCCGCCGGAACTGCAGCCCATGACCGCGCGGCCCCAGGGATTGGAAGTAAAGGCGAGCTTCGGATAAGCGGCCTTGATCTCCGCGTTGGCCAGCACGGCGGGAAGGACTTCGTCGTTGATGAACCGGGCCAGGCGATCGGACATCGTGTCGTACTCGAGCCCGCGCTGGCTGTTCTTTCCGTCGTTGCCGCCGTTCTCGACCGCGATGGCGATGAACGGCGGGAGGCTGCGGTTGGAATTCGTGCTGATCGTGAGGTTGTCCAGGGCGTGGCGCACCAGCGGCAGCTGACCGGGGCCGTCGTGGATGATCAGCAGCGGGGCCTTCGTGCCGTCACGGTAGGCTGCCGGGATGTAGACGAAAATGCGCCGTTCCGTCCGGACCGCCTTTTTTGCGGGTTCCAGCGTCGGATCGTCGCCGCGGAAGATCCGGCTGTCGGCCAGCCGCATTCGGAACTCGAAGCTCTTTCCCTTGGGGTTACCCCGATCCTTGAGGTCTGTGTCCAGCGTGTACTCCGGTCCGATGATGAAATGGCCGTCGCCGTCGGATCCTGGATTGTCCGCTGCGCTGTCCGCGGCCAGGGCGGAGGTGCCGAACGACCCACCGAGGATCCCGGGGAGCGCGAGAGCGAGAGCGAGTGTGGAGGTGAAGGCCAGGGTGCGGGCGAGATTCAGGCGCTTGGGCGCAATGAGGCCGCGGGAGCGGAGTCGGGGGATCGGCATGGTAGAGGCTGGGAAGCTAGGGAGGCGAACGCCGGGTGTCGATCGCCCGGTGCGTGCGCCCAGGGGGACCGGTGCCTCCCGAAGTTGTGGGTGGTGGAACTCGTCGCGCTGCGACGAGTAGCGCCGCGTCCAGCGGCGCAACGACATCGCCAGAGCGCAACCCCCAAAGGCGACCGCCCACTCAACGCGGGCGGGGTTGTCGCAGCGCGACAACCGCTACCAACAACTTCGGGATGCACCGCATGGGGACAGGCAATTGGGTCGGCGAGGGAGGGGGATGAGGATGAAG